>JBOGFC010000232.1:0-7499 GCA_050742155.1 Acidimicrobiia bacterium | reverse complement strand
TTCCTTGACTATCGATGAGGGAAGTTCGGCCTAGTTGAAGCGGTGCGCCACCGAGTCGGCCTGGGTGACGATGGCTCGGAGGTTGTCGGGGATCACCACCCGGAACACCCCGCCGAAGAACCCCCAGGCCGCCTCGAAGCCGGCGATCACCGCCTCGGTGGTCTGGCGGTGGGTCAACCAGACGAAGCAGTGGCGGGAGTAGCAGGCAGTGAAGATGAGCGCCCAGGCGACCCGCCGCCGCCCGCTGGCCGGATCGGGAACCAGCCCCATCCGCCCGAAGTCCACCTGCAGCTCACCCCCCGGCGCGCCATCCGCAACCCGCACCGTCCGTCGGCGCCTGCCAAAGCCGAGCTCTTGGGCGGCGAAGCGGTGGAGGGTGCGATAGGGCACCACCACACCCCGCCGGGCGAGCAGGTCGTGGACCTTGGTGAGGGTTAGGTCCTCATCTACCCAGGCCTTGATCTGTTCTTGGTGGGGGACCAGCGCCTCCCAGGCCGCCCCGTGGCCGTGCGGGCGGGCGGGCCGCACCGTAGCGATGACCGCCCCGATCAGCTCGTGCCCGATAGCTCTCACCCCGTAGCCAGATCCGCAGCACCTCTCGGATCTCGAACATCCGAACCTCCCTGAACGCCATCGGGCGCCCTCCGTCTCGTCGACATCGGGTGCGCAGTCGAACGGATGTCCGACCGGTCTTCGGGGACCCGGGGCTGGTCCAATGACTGGCAAGCGGGTGGTGCAATGCTCGTGGCAGAACCACCCTCAGGGTGGAGCAATGCTCGTGGCAGGCGACATAGGGACGCCAGCGCTGACGCCGGATCACGCACTTCCGAGCCCGGGTGGCGGTTTCCTCTGGATCACCTTGATCAGGTGCCACCCCACTGTGCGTGCGAAGACCAGTCAGGATCGGAAACGATCGAAAGGCTCCAGCTCGATCCCAAGGTGGCTGAGCGATCGCTCCACCGCCTCCGTAGCGGAGGCCAGGTCCGTGGGCGTTGGGTCGGCCCAGGGGTCGGAATCGATCCGCTCTTCGACCGCACGCAGCAGGACGCCGTCCGGGGCGACGGACCAGAGCTCCTCCCAGCCAAGCGGGGCGGCGACCGGTGCGCCGCGGCGCGGGCGAAGGGACCAGGGAGTCACCGACGTCGAATGGGGCGTGTTCCTCAGCCAATCAACAAAGACCCGATCGCCCCGGTCGGACTTGCGGAAAGCCACCGTCATCAACTCGCTGCTGGCCGCGGCCGCCAGGACGGCGGTCCCCCTGGTGAGGCGTTCGACGACGCCGACCGTGAGGGTTGGTTCCATCCGGGCACGAAGGTGGTAGCCGTTGGAGCCCGAGGCGAGCAGCAGCGTGGGGATACCCAGGTCGTCGAGGAAGGATCGCATCTGAGCTGCGGCTTCCCGGACGAGATCGACACGACCCGGCGGGGGATCGAGGTCCCAGATCGCCCAGTCCGGATGAGCCTCGTCGCCGATCAGCACCGGAGGGACGTGGAACGTGATCACCCCGAAGTTGGCGAAGTAGGTAATGCCCTCGGCTGAGTCGACCACCGGGTACACCGTGGTTCCGCCATCCTCCTTGGGCACCTTGTGCCGGCCGATGAGGTCCTCCGGGTAGTGATCGGGGACATTCTTCTGCATGAAGCCCTGCGCGCCGATCCCGCGCGGGAACCGTTCCACCGTGAGGGCCCGTCCGCTGATGAAGGGGAGTAACCGGTCGGCCACGCGGGCGTAGTAGGCGACGACCTCGCCCTTGGTGATCCCGTCGTCCGGGAAGACGACGCGGTCCGGGTTAGAGATCTCCACGCCCGCCGCCTATGGCTGCGAACCGCCCCGCTGCCGATGGGCGTCCCCAACGACAGCCCCCATGCGCTACTGGTCCTGAAGCACGGACAGGATGTTGCCGGCTGGATCGGTGAACCAGGCGATCAAGGGGCCGAGCCCGCTGCGGTCGATGCCTTTCTCGTCCTGCTCGAAGCCGTCATACCGCTCGAAGCGAACGCCTCGCTCGGTCAATTCGTCGACGGCCTGGTCGATGTCGTCCACCGGGAAGTTGAGGATGGTGAACGACGCTGGGGTGTGGTCTGGCTTCGGGTAGACGATGATGTCCCGCCCACCGGCGATGTGCAGCGTGAGCTGGCCGTTCTCCTCGGACACCTTCAGTCCCAGTGTCTCCCCGTAGAACTTCTTGGCCGTACCTAGGTCGTCTACCGCGAACCCACTGAATGCCTTCGTCGTTGCGAACATGATTGCCTCCTATGCCTTCTCCATGGCCGCACGGGCATCGTCGCTGAGCTCGATGAGCTGAACGTAGTTCCCGTCCGGATCGATCGCCGTGGCGAACAGGCTGCCGTCACGGTCTTCCAGTTCCGCCAGCCACTTCACGCCCATCCGGTCGAGGCGCGCGGCGATGACACGAGCATCGGCCACGTCGAAGTTGAGGATCATCCGACCGGGTTCGGGGTTCGTGTCCGAAACATCCTCCCGGCTGTCGATCACGACGTGAAATCCGCCGAAGGTGAGAACCCGATAGCCGTTCATCTTCGTGTCTCCCTCCGGCTCCAGCGCGCTGACATACCAGGCGTGGAGCCGATCGGGGTGGGTGCTGGCGAGCAGAATGCTGTCCAAGCTCGGTTGCTTCATGAGTTCCTCCTCCGCAGAGCTGCCACTGATAAGACGATAGGGCGGACGAGGACTCATCGCTCGACGGAGGATCCTGCGCGGCGCCGAGACGGGTCCCGGAAATAGACACCGATCACTTTGGCGTTCTCCTACGGTCTGACCCTTCGCATGGGTGTTGCACGATGGGTGGAGACCTCCAGACGACGACAGGAGAAAGGCATGCATGAAGTCATTCGGGCCCGAGGCCTGGTCAAGCACTACGGAAAGGTGGTGGCCCTCGACGGGCTGGATCTAACTGTGCCGGAGGGCACGGTCCTCGGTCTGCTGGGTCCCAACGGAGCCGGCAAGACCACCGCCGTGCGGGTCCTCACCACCCTTCTCATCCCGGACGCCGGGGCCGCCCAGGTGGCCGGGATCGATGTGCTCGCCAAGCCGGGCGAAGTGCGGAAGCAGATCGGGCTCTCCGGTCAGTACGCCGCGGTGGACGAGCACCTGACCGGCTTCGAGAACCTGGACATGATCGGCCGCCTCTACCGGCTGGGTCGTCAGACGTCACGGGCCCGGGCCCGTGAACTATTGGAGGTGTTCGACCTCGACGAAGCCGGGGACCGCCCGGTCAAGACTTACTCGGGGGGGATGAGACGTCGTCTCGACCTGGCTGGAGCGCTGGTGGCCCAGCCCACCGTGCTGTTCCTGGACGAGCCCACCACCGGTCTCGACCCCCGCAGCCGGGTCGACATGTGGGGGGTCATCCGCCAGCTGGTCAAGGGAGGCACCACGCTGCTGCTGACCACCCAGTACCTGGAGGAAGCCGACCGTCTGTGCGACGACATCGTGGTCATCGATCACGGCCGAGAGATCGCCCATGGAAGCGCCGACCACCTGAAGAGCCAGATCGGTGGGGAGCGGGTTGAGCTGGTGATCGAGTCGCACGCCAACCTGTCCCGGGCCCGGGAGACGCTGGCCTCCTTCGCCGTCGGGGAGGTGCTGATCGAGGAGCACATCCGCAAGGTGACCGCCCCGGTCACCGGGGGCGCCGGGGTGCTCACCCAGGTCCTCCGGGAGCTGGACGGCAAAGCGATCAAGATCCTCGACATCGGGCTGCGTCGACCCACCCTGGACGACGTGTTCCTCACCCTGACCGGCCATGTGGCCGAGCCCGAGTCACCCAACGGTCCGGGGGACAGTACCGAGGAAGGTCACCTGGCCTCGGCGGTGGCCGACGGGGCCGGAAGGGAGCGTGCCTGATGAACGGAGTTCTCGCCGCCACCGCCGACGGCCTGGTGATCGCCAAGCGGAACCTGATCAAGATCAAGCGGGTGCCGGAGCTCCTGGTGTGGATCCTGATCTCGCCGATCATGTTCGTGCTGCTGTTCGCCTACGTGTTCGGCAGCTCGATCCCCATCGCCGGCATCTCCTACCGGGAGTTCCTCATCGGGGGGATCTTCGCCCAGACCGTCATCTTCGGGGCCACCTACACGGGAGCCGGGCTGGCCGAGGACATGCAGAAGGGCATCATCGACCGGTTCCGCTCCCTGCCCATGTCGAGGTCGGCGGTCCTGGTGGGGCGCACCTCCAGCGACATCGCCTACAACGTGCTGTCGCTGGCCATCATGGCGGCCACCGGTCTGCTCGTCGGCTGGCGGATCCACACCTCGGTGTGGGAGGCGCTGGCCGGGTTCGTGCTGCTGTTGCTGTTCGCCTACGCCTTCTCCTGGGTGATGGCCTGCGTCGGGTTGCTGGTGCCCAGCCCGGAGGTGGTCAACAATGCCTCCTTCATGGTGATCTTCCCGGTCACCTTCATCTCCAACGCCTTCGTCCCGTTGGAGAACCTGCCCGGCCCGCTGCGGGCCTTCGCCGAGTGGAACCCGGTGTCGGCGGTGACCCAGGCGGCCCGTGAGCTGTTCGGGAACGTCAATCCGCTCGCCACCGCGGTGCAGCCCGAGGTGTGGTCCCTGCAGAATCCCATCCTCTACACGCTGATTTGGGTCACGGTGATCGTGGTGGTGTTCCTCCCCTTGTCGGTCAGCCTCTACAAGCGGGCCGCCCACAAGTGACCTTCGCGGGGCGAGGCAGCATGAATTGGACGCTGGAAGTGGTGGTGGTTCCCGTGTCGGACGTGGAGCGGACCAAGGCCTTCTACGCCGACCAGGTGGGCTTCCACCTGGACTTTGACAGCCGGGTGAGCGACGAGATACGGGTGGTCCAGCTGACTCCTCGTGGGTCGGGCTGCTCGGTCGTGCTGGGAGAGGGGATCGTCGCTATGCAGCCGGGCTCCCTGCAGGGCTTGCAGCTGGTCGTCTCCGACCTGCACGCGGCGCGCGCCGAGCTCGTCGAGCGAGGGGTGGAGGTCAGCGAGGTGCAGGTGTTCGACGGGGACTCATATCGCCCCAGTCGCGCAGGAGAGGCGCTCGACAACGTGGGGTTCGTCTTCTTCCACGATCCGGACGGCAACGGCTGGGCCGTGCAGCAGATATCGGCCCACGGCTAGACCCGCGCCACCACCCTCGCTTCAGCTTCTACATACGCTCGCCTGAGCCTCGACCTGACCGGATCGCCGAGCGGGGTTCGTCGACGGCCCGCGTTGAATGCAGTGATGAAGTGCGCCCTCCGGGGATCACCCACAACCCGCGCCTTACCAAGGGCTTCGGCGAACCAGAGGGCGACCGCCTGCCATCTCCACATTCGGTACCGACTCTTGAAGTGCGTCGCAGGAGGGGGGAATCCTTCCGGCCCGCGCTCACCGCTGATCAACAATCGAACGCTCTCCCGTGTTCGGCCGGTGCGCTCTGCGATCTCCGCCATGTCACCAAGTCATCGGGCTCGAGATGAATGACATGAGCTCCCGGCACGGCCCTCTCGATCGCAGTGCAGCGCTCACCACAGCCTCCGCGAATGCCCGGCCTCCCTATCGAAGTCGAGATACTGAAGAGTTCCCACTCGTCCGACGGTGGCGTCACCGCATCCCGCCTCGAACAAGGCTTGGGCGCGGGCCTCATCTTGCAGGTCAGGCCCGTCGACGATGAGCGTGAACTGATGGGTTGTCATCGACCCTCCCTAGAGGTATGTGGAAGGCAATCCGAGTCGGTCGGGTGGGAGTTCCTCGAGGCGAAGGACATCCCGTCTCCGGACTCAGAACACACACTCAAGAAGCTTTCCCGCCTGTCTGCTCCCAGGCTGCGATACCGTATGAGCAGGGAGTTTTGCTGTGACCTCGAACGAGCCGCCCGGCCCCGACCACCAGCAGTTCTGGCGCGACTTCCTCACCCGCGGGCATTCCAAGGAGCGGGCCGGCCGGCAGGTTTTCAAGCTGATACCGCACGATCCGCGCTGCAGGTTGTGCGCGGCGCCGTTCGCCGGCATCGGCGCGCCGCTCATGCGACTGATCGGTAAGAGGCCCTCCGACAAGAACCCGAACTGGTGTGCCTCCTGCTTCACGTTCATGGCCAGTCACCACGGCGGGGCAGAGATCGAGTGCACGTTGCTCTTCGCCGACATCCGCGGCTCCACCACGCTGGCGGAGAGCATGCCCTCGGCCGACTTCCGCCAGCTCATGGACCGCTTCTACGACACCGCCGCCACGGTGGTCTTCGACCACGACGGCGTCGTCGACAAGTTCGTCGGCGACGAGCTGGTCGCCATGTTCTTTCCGCTGCTGACCGGTGAGCGGCACGCCGCCCGTGGCGTGGAGGCCGCCCGGGCGCTCCTGCGAGCCACCGGCCATACCGATCCCGGTGGTCCCTGGGTGCGGATCGGGGCCGGTGTGCACACCGGCCTGGCGTGGGTCGGAGCCGTGGGCGCCGGGACGCACACCGCGCTGACCGCCCTGGGGGACGCGGTCAACACGGCGGCTCGACTGGCATCGGCCGCCGCGGCCGGCGAGATCCTCGTCACCAGCGACGCCGCCACGGCCGCCGGTCTCGATTCAAACCTCGAGCGGAGGCCGCTGGAGCTGAGGGGGAAGCAGCAGATCATCGAGGTCGTCACGCTCACGGTGAGTCATGCGGTGGAGTGATGGGTGCCGGATGGGGTGCCGTTCTCGAACCTCCCTAGAGGATCGCATGCACACCTCACGGGCGGGCTTCCCTCCTCCAGCCCGACGCCCAACAGCGTGACGAACGGTTGATCTGTGGCCGGATGTGCGTATACTATGCGCATGGCCCGGGTCAATGTCTACCTTCCCGACGAGCTGGCGAGAGAGGCCAAGCAGGCCGCCCTCAACATCTCAGGCCTGACCCAAGAGGCGGTGCGCAGCGCCCTCGCCGCCCGCCGAAACGACCGGTGGCTCGACGACCTGCAGGCCTTGGGCCCCACCGACGTCACCCATGAGGCCGTCCTGAAGGCCCTGGCAGCAGCCAAAGACGACTTGGAGGGCCGTGGCTGAGCGGCTGGTCGTCGACGCCTCAGCCATGGTGGACCTGCTGGTCAGCTCCCCTCTCGCCGGCGCGGTACGAGAGCGGTTGGGTGGCCATGACCTCCATGCCCCGGCGCACTTTGACGCCGAGGTTCTCTCGGCCCTGGGACGTCTCCATCGGGCCGGTCATCTCTCCGCCCGCCAGGCGACGGTCCGGGTGGACCGCCTGGGGATGGCTCCGGTTGATCGCCACCTGCTGTCAGGGCTGGTGGCGGGTGCCTGGCGGTTGCGCCACCGCGTGCGGCTCGTCGACGCCCTGTACGTGGAGCTGGCGGACCAGTTGGGCGCCTCGATCATCACCACCGATGGCGGAATGGCCGCCGCAACCCCGGCGGCCGAGTTGCTCAGCGCCGACTCCTGACCCGCACACCCCTCTTCGAGGGAAATGTGGGCGTTCATCGCCATCGACCACTACACCGCCGAGGCGTGGGGCGAGGTGGCGGTCCGGGGCGACCGGTTCGCCGCG
>JBOGFC010000231.1:0-11922 GCA_050742155.1 Acidimicrobiia bacterium | reverse complement strand
GGTCGGGGGCGCTAAGGGGTATCTGACTCGGGATGCGGGCTGGTTGAAGGGGCGGACCCAGTGGGTCCGCCCCTTCAACCAGCCCGCATCCCGAGTCAGATACCCCTTAGCGCCCCCGACCACGGCCAGGCTATCACCCGCCGGGTGGCGGAGCAGCCGGAAAGGCGGCTCATTCCCAAGACTTCTGGCGTGACTAGTGTGGTGTCCCGGAAGTGGTCGGATATATCGCCGAGGCCTCGGCGCCATCCGGCAAGGACGCACGACGAAGGCGCAGCCTGGCGCTGCGTCGAGGAGGAGGACGCCGCCGGAGGCGTCGAGGGGCCGGCGAGATGCCGGTCGTACTTCCGGGTCGCTGCACTAGTCCTCTACCTACTGGAGCTCCACCGTGGCCCCGGCCGACTCCAGCTGGGCTTTGGCCTTCTCCGCCTCCTCCTTGGCCACTCCCTGGAGCACCGGCTTGGGGGCGCTCTCCACCAGCTCCTTGGCCTCCTTGAGTCCCAGGCTGGTCAACGAGCGGACCTCCTTGATCACCTGGATCTTCTTGTCACCGGCCGCGGCGAGCACCACGTCGAACTCATCCTTCTCCTCCTCCGCCTCCGACACCGCGCCGGCACCTGGAGCAGCCACCGCCACCGGGGCGGCGGCGGTCACCTCGAAGCGCTCTTCGAAGGCTTTGAGGAACTCGGAGAGCTCCAGGACGGTCATCTCCTCGAACACTCCCAGCAGGTCCTCGGTGCTCATCTTGGTCTTGGCCATGGTCAGTCCTCCTTCGTCTCTTGCCCCCTCCCCGACCCTCCCCCGGTGGGGGAGGAAGGAGCGGAGGGCGTTCTCTTCTCCAGCAACCGCGAGAGCACGGTGGCGGTGCCTCCGGTAAGAGCGGCCATCAGCCCGGCCAGACCGGCCATCGGAGCCTTCAAGGCCCCGGCCGCCATGGCGAGGAGCACCTCGCGCGGCTCGAGGTCGGCCAGCTCGGTGACCTTCTCCGGGGCCAGCAGCTGGCCCTGCAGCCAGGCCCCCTTGACCAGCAGCTGGGCATGGTCCCTCCCGAAGTCCCGCAAGGCCCTGGCGGCCACCGCCGGGTCGCTGGCCGCGAAGGCCAGGGCGGTGGGACCGCCGAGCACCTTCTCGAGCTCCGCCAGCCCCAGCTCGGAGGCTGCCCGACGGGCCAGCGACATCTTGAGCACCCGGAACTCGGTCTGCACCTCCCGCAGGCTGCGCCGCAGCGACTGCTGCTGTGAGACCGACAGGCCGCGATACTCCGCGAAGAAGACGGCCGGGGTGGACTCCAGCCGCTCCTTGATATCCTCGACCGCCTCCACCTTCTCGGGCCTTGGCATCGTCTCCTCCGATCGTCGGGGCTCCCCGGCCGAGACGAGCCGATCCCAGGAGGAACGACCTGCGCAGGCGTCTTCCGACTTATGCCCTCAGGCACCGGCGGTCTCGGGTCGAGTGAGTGGGGAGGGTAACGGCTCTCCGTCACCACCTCAACACGATGGCCGCCCAGGTCGTTTTGGTCTCGAGAGATGACGCTATAGCCTCAAGATCCACCACCAGACGGAAGAGGCAAGGGCCAGGAAAGGAGAACACCGAATGGCCGACAAGCCGGCGATCGAGAACCTCTTCCTCGAAGAGCGGGTCTTCCCGCCGCCTGAGGATTTCGCCAGCCTGGCCAACGCCGGCCCGGAGATCTATCAGCGGGCCGACCAGGGCTGGCTGGCCTTCTGGAAGGACCAGGCCACCGAGCGGCTCACCTGGTTCAAGGAGCCCACCGTGGTCCTGGACGACTCCAACCCGCCCTTCTACGAGTGGTTCACCGACGGGGAGCTCAATCTCTCCTACAACTGCCTGGACCGCCACCTCGACTCGCAGGGCGACAAGGTGGCCTATCAATGGGTGGGGGAGCCCGGCGACACCCGCAGCATCACCTACCGACAACTCCACGAGGAGGTGTGCCGCTTCGCCAATGCCCTCACCGAGCTGGGGGTGCAGAAGGGCGACCGGGTAGCCATCTATCTGGGCATGATCCCCGAGCTTCCCATCGCCATGCTGGCTTGCGCCCGTATCGGGGCACCCCATTCGGTGGTCTTCGGAGGCTTCTCGGCCGATGCTCTCACCGATCGCATCCAGGACGCCGAAGCCAAGGTACTCGTCACCCAGGACGGGGGATGGCGGCGGGGCCAGGTGGTGCCCCTCAAGGCCAACGCCGACGCGGCCATGGCCCGCTGCCCCACTATCGAGACCGCCGTGGTGGTACGACGCTGCGAGAACCAGGTCGAGATGCAAGAAGGGCGCGACGTTTGGTACCACGAGGTGGTGGCCGGCCAGACCGCTGATTTCGAGCCGGCCTCGCTGGGGGCGGAGGACATCCTCTACATCCTCTACACCTCCGGCACCACTGCCAAGCCGAAAGGCGTGGTGCATACCCAGGGGGGCTATCTGACCGGCGTCGCCGCCACCCACTACTACGTCTTCGACCTCAAGCCGGACGACGTCTACTGGTGCGCGGCCGACATCGGCTGGGTGACCGGCCACTCCTACATCGTCTACGGCCCCCTCACCAACGGGACGACCGGCCTGATGTACGAGGGGACCCCCGACCATCCCGACAAGGATCGCTGGTGGTCGATCGTAGAGGAGTACGGGGTGACCATCCTCTACACGGCCCCCACCGCCATCCGGGCCTTCATGAAGTGGGGAGAGGAGTACCCCAACCGCCACGACCTGTCCTCGCTGCGGCTGCTGGGGACGGTGGGCGAGCCCATCAACCCGGAGGCCTGGATGTGGTACTACGAGCACATCGGGGGCAAGCGCTGCCCGGTGGTGGACACCTGGTGGCAGACGGAGACCGGCTCGATCCTCATCACCCCGCTCCCCGGGGCCACCACCCTCAAGCCCGGCTCGGCCACCTTCCCCTTCCCCGGGGTGGCGGCCGACATCGTCGACGACCGGGGCAACCCGGTGCCGCTGGGCGGCGGCGGCTACCTGGTCCTCACCCGGCCATGGCCGGCCATGCTGCGCACCATCTACAAGGATCCGGCTCGCTACGTGGACACCTACTGGTCCCGCTTCGACGGCAAATACTTCGCCGGGGACGGGGCCAAGCGGGATGAGGAGGGCTATTTCTGGCTGCTGGGGCGGGTGGATGACGTGATGAACGTCTCCGGCCACCGCATCTCCACCACCGAGGTGGAGTCGGCGCTGGTCGACCACCCGTCAGTGGCCGAAGCGGCCGTGGTCGGCCGCACCGACGAGCTGACCGGCCAGGCCATCGCCGCCTTCGTCACCCTGCGGGGCGACACCGAGGGCGACGAGGCGCTCATCGCCGAGCTGCGGGAGCACGTCGCCCAGAAGATCGGCCCGATCGCCCGGCCGCGCTCGATCGTCTTCACCGACGACCTCCCCAAGACCCGCTCGGGGAAGATCATGCGGCGCCTGCTGCGGGACATCTCCGAGGAGCGCCAGCTCGGGGACGTCACCACCCTGGCCAACGAGGCGGTGGTGGAAGAGATCGCCGAGAAGGCCAAGGCGAGGGCGTCGGAGGAGTAGGCCGGCTCGGGCGTCAGCCCCCCAGGAGGATCAACACCCGCTCGAACGCCGCCAGGCTCCCCTGCAGGCCCTCGAGCAGAACGGCGTAGTCGAGGTCGACGAGCCCGCCGGCCACCGGCACCCCGACGCCGAGGGCTCCCCCGGTCGATTGCTCGGCCACCGGGAGCTTGACGCGGAAGGCGGACCCCTGGCCGGGCCGGCTGGACACCTCGACCGTACCCCCCAGCCGCTCCACGATCTCCCGCACGATGGTCAGCCCCAAGCCGGTGCCCCCTCCCGGACCGGCCGAGTCGGCCCGGTAGAAGCGATCGAAGATGCAGGGAAGGTCCTCCGGGGAGATGCCCTCCCCGTCGTCCTCGACGGTCAGCACCGCCAGATGGTCCTCAGAGGCGACGGTGATCCTGATCCGGCCTCCCGGCTGGGTGTGCCGGACAGCGTTGGAGGTGAGGTTGGCCAGCACCTGTTCGAGGCGGTCCGGGTTGGCTTCGATCAGTACCGGCTCCACCTGGACCTCGACCTGCTTCTCGGGAGCCGCCACTGCTAGCTCCTCGGCGTGGTCCCGCGCCAGCCGTTCAAGGTGCACCGGCTCGCACTTGCTCTCCTGCTCGAGGTCGAGGCGGGCCAGGGTGAGCAGGTCTTCGACCAGGCGCTCCATCCGGTCGGCCTGGGAGCGCATCACCTTGGCCAGCCGTTGCACCTGGACCGGATCGTTCTTGGCCTCGCGGACCAGGAGGTCGGCGGCCGTCCCGAGCGAGGTCAACGGCGTACGGAGCTCATGGGAGGCGTCGGCCACGAAGTTCCGCATCCGGGCCTCGGATTCCCGGGTGGCCAGAAAGGCGGCCTCGGTGCGCCGCAGGACGGTCCGGAAGTCTGTCCAAACGGGCTGGGCCAGAGGAGGGTCCGAGCCCTGGAACTGCTGGGCCGGGCTGACCCCGTCTTCCCGAGGACGCCGGGCGCGAGCCGCCAGGATGGCCACCAGCGGGACGGCCGCCAGGCTGAGGAGCTCGTACGGCCCCCCCAAGACCTCTCCCAACACCAGAGCGCCTGCCAAGACGGCGAGCCCGGCGCCGAAGAGGGTCAGCACGAAGGTTCGCAGCACTCGATGGAGAGGGGTGAGATCGATGGTGAGCTGCACGATGACCGGCGGCCGCGGCAGCCAGGTTTTGGGGGGGACGAGCACCACCAGCAGCCGGCGGCCACCCTGGCCGGAGAGCAGGTAGGTGACGTGCTTGTCCCCTTCCAGCGTCCGCTGGTATTGGGCGAACGAGAGCAGGGGCGGGGCCGGCCCTTCGTGGGGTGGGGCCGATCCGATCGGGCGGCCCCGGCGGTCGAGTACGAGGGCGCTGGTCTCCCGGTTGGTGAGGTCCTCGGCCAGGATGGGGGCCAGCTCGGCCAGACCCATCCGGCCGGCCAGATGCTCGATGCGCCGGTCGATGATCGGCTTGGCCTGGGCTCGGACCCTTACCGCTTCCAGGTCCAGCAGGTAGGCGCGCAGCTGGCGATAGGCCAGGAAGCCGGTGGCTGCCAGCAGCAAGGCGGCGGTAGTGAGTGGCCATATGTCATCGGTGAGCGGCCACAGGTCGTCGATCAACCCGCCTCCTCGCGCAGCATGTAGCCGATGCCCCGCACGGTCTGGATGAGCATGGGGCGCCGGCCGCGGTCGACTCGCTCCCGCAGCTTGGAGATGTGCTGCTCGACGACGTTGGGGTTGTCCAGGGCGTCCCACCCCCACACGCTCTCGTAGATCTGCCCCTTGGAGAGGACCCGCCGGGCGTTTTCGGCCAGCAACTCCAAGATGGCGAACTGGCGAGCGGTGAGGTCGACTGGTTCCCCTCCGCGGGTGACCTCGTGTGCCTGCCGGTCGATGCGAAGATCGGCGATCTCGATCACCCCCTCCTGCCCGGCGAGGCCTCGCCGTCGCAGCACGGCCTTCATGCGAGCCACCAGTTCCGGGAACTGGAAGGGCTTGGTCACGTAGTCGTCGGCCCCCGCCTCCAGGCCAGCCACCCGGTCGGACAGCTCTCCTTTGGCGGTGAGGAGGATCACCGGGGTGTCGCGAACAGCCCTCATGCGCTGCAGCGCCGACAATCCGTCCACATGGGGGAGCATGATGTCGAGCAGGACGATGTCGGGCGCCGAACTGCGATGGAGGGTGACGGCCTGCAAGCCGTCGCGGGCCACCACCACCTCTGCCCCCTCGTAGGAGAGGCCGAGCGACACGATCTCGACGATCGCCTCATCGTCCTCAGCCAAAAGGACCTTGAAGGGCAGGTTCATTCTCGTCCGATCTCAGCGTATCGGGCTTTCACATACCTGTGAGCAGCCTGAGATTTGGCTGAATCTCCCTCTACTTGGAGTCATCACCCACAAAGGGCGGTGGGCCGGCGGGCACGCCGGCCGCCGGACCGGGCACCCAGGGGGGAGGCCCCGCCCAGGGTGGCGGCCCGCTGTCCGGGACCCGGTAGACCTGGCCGTTGATGGTGAGGACATCGAGATCCCCGCCCCTGCCAGGCGGCTCGACCTCCAAAGTGACCTCCGTCCCGGCCAGCCCGTCCAGCTCCTCGGTGATGGTCTCTGTGATCCCATCGCCGTCGTAGTCCTGGGTGGCTTTGGTCTCGTCTCGATACCAGAAGGGCCCGAAATCTGCCTGGGCGTCCCCCACGAAGTGGTCGTTGCCTACCTTGTCAAGGATGCCCCGCAGCTCCTCACTCACGACACGCTCCCGGGGCACCGGGGTCTCCTGGGCGCCAACCAAGGTAGCACCAGCGACCAGCGCCCCCGCCCCGATGGCGGTAACGGTCAACCAGCTCTTTCGCATCCCTACCTCCTCGTAGTCGGCATGCTCCCATAGTGTCCCGCCAACCTGAGGTCGCCCTGAGGGTGGGCTGAAGACTGGCTGAAGGCGCCAGAGCTGGGCCCCGGTCGAGAAGACCGGGGCCCATCGCTCTCGGGCTGGCTGAGGTCTAGATAATCGTCAGCCCGTTGAACCACAGGTGAATCGAGCCGATCGCCCGGTCGATAACTGCCACCACCGAACCGGCCTGGACAAGGATCTCGCCAGGCGCAGCTGAGCCGCCCGCCGGCACGCCTGATGGTGCTGGGGGGGCGGAGGCCTGCCCCGCCTCCGACCCGCTCCCAACGGCCGCTCCGTCACCGGAAGTGGTACCCGCACCGCCACCGCTCTCGGTGGCACCGGGAGCCCGGAAGTGGGCGTTGATGCCCAGGCTGAAGGACTCGCCACTCGCATCGCCCGCTCCATGGGCTTGGAAGTGCAGGTTGGCCTTCTTGCCCTCGTCGGTCTGGACAAGCTCGTAGGTGCCGCTCACCGTGAAGCTCCCGCTTCCGCCGGGAGCCAGGCTCAGCGGTAGCCCGGACGCAGTGCCGGTGGCGCTCGGGCCGCTCCCGCCTGGTCGAGGGGTGGTGTGGGTCAGCTCGAGGCTCTCGATGGTCACCGATTCGCTGCTGCTCGCCGCACTGTTCACCGTCACCGTGAACTGGTAGGTGTCGCTATCGGGAGCGTCGGCGCACAGGAACGAGCTGTCCCAGGTCAGGGTTACCCCGGGGAGGACCTCCTCGGTCTCCGTGTCCACCACCACGCACGTTTGGAGCGCGAGGGCCGTACCGGCAGTGAGCCCGACCAGCATGAGAACGACCGTCGTCAGGATCAGGCTTCGGGTCCGCAAGTTCATGACCTCATCTCCTTTTCTCTGGCCTCTGCCCGCCTCACCATCCATCATTCCCCGTTAACCTCCGGATAACCTGAAACCGGCCTGAGATTCTGCTGAGTTCTCCGCCTCAGGTGGCCTTCAGCTTCCTCTGGCAACATGTCGCCATGCCCAACGCCCACCCGCGCATCCTGTTGGTAGAGGACGATGCCGCCCTTCGCGAGGCGGTGGCGATCGCGCTGGAAGAGGCGGGCTACGCGGTCTGCGCCGAGGCAGACGGCTTCTCGGCCCAGCAGGCCTTCCAGGCTTTCCGCCCCGACCTGGCCATCGTCGACGTTCGACTTCCGGCGGGCCCCGATGGCTTGGCCCTGGCCCGACACCTGCGGGACCGCAGCGACCTCCCCATCATCTTCTTGACCGCCGCCGATGACCCCGAAGACCGCCTGGCCGGGTTCGCCCTGGGAGCGGACGACTACGTGATCAAGCCGTTCCTTCTGGACGAGCTGCTGGCCCGGGTACGGGCCGTGCTCCGTCGCAGCGGCCGAACCCGGCCGGAGGCCTGGCAGGTGGACGACCTGGTGCTCGACGAGGCCTCCCGCACCGCCATGAGGGGAGGAGAGGCGCTCGAGCTGACTCCCACCGAGTTCGAGCTGCTGGCGGTGCTGATGCGCCACCGGGGACGGGTCCTGTCCAAGCTCCAGCTGCTCGCCCAGGTGTGGGGATACGAGGACTACGACCCCAATGTGGTCGAGGTGCACGTGAGCGCACTCCGGCGCAAGCTGGAGGCGCACGGTGGCCGTCTCATCCATACGGTGCGGGCCGCCGGTTACGTGCTGCGCCCCTGATGCGCACCGTCTCGCTCCGCCGCCGGGTGGTGGTGGCTGGCGTGGCGATTGTCACCGTGGTGCTGGTGGTGCTCGACCTCTTCGTCTACCTCAGCCTGCGGGACCATCTCCTCGACGGTCTCGAAGGTGTCCTCACCGAGCGAGCCCGGCTGGCCCAGCAGCTGGCCGGGACCCTGAACGACGAAGAGCTGGCCGCGCGACTCGGGGGCTCCGGGGTGGGGGTGGCGGTGGGAGGTCCCGGGGCGGGAGAACGGGTAATTCCTCCTGCGCCCCCGTTCGCTGGGCCGCCGGCTCCTCCTGATGACAGGGGGGCTCCGGTCATCACCTGGCGGGTCATCCTGGGCGGGGGGCGGTTCGTCATCCTTTCCGCTTCGACGGCCGGAGTGGAAGACACCATGCGGCGGCTCCTCCTGCTGGAGGTGATCGGGACCGGGCTGGGGATCGGGCTGGCTGCCGTCCTGCTCGACGCGCTGACGCGACGGGCGCTCCATCCGCTCGACGAGGTGGTGGGCACCGCCCGCCGTATAGCGGAAGGAGGCACAGGGGAGAGACTCGGTCCCGACCGAACGGACACCGAGCTGGGTCGGATGGCGGTGGCCTTCGACGAGATGCTCGACGCTCAGGAGACGGCACTCTCCGCCGCACGAGCCTCCGAAGGGCGCTCCCGACGGTTCTTGGCCAATGCCGCCCATCAGCTCCGAACTCCGATCGCCGGCATCCAGGCCTCGGCGGAGGCCCTGCTGCGAGGCGGGGAGGACCGAAGGCGGGAGAAGCTCCTGGTCAACCTGGTGCGGGAGACCTCCCGCGTGGGAAGGTTGGTGGGAAGCCTGCTGGCCATGGCTCGGCTCGATGCCGAAGATCCGCTGGTGCGGGCGACCGTCGACCTCGCCACGCTGTGCAGGGCGGAAGTCGACCGCTTAGCGGCCCGCGCAGGGAGCGTGGACGTGGCCTGCCGCGGGGAGGGTCCGCTCCAGGCAGAGGTCAACCGCGAGGCGATCTCAGAGGCCCTGGCCAACCTGCTCGACAACGCCCTCCGCCATGCCGAGAGGCGGGTCGAGATTGTGCTTGCCCCGGAAGACCGGATGGCTTGCATCCGCGTGGCCGACGACGGTTCGGGGCTGCCCGAGGGCCTGGTCGAGCAAGCCTTTGACCGTTTCGTCACCCTGGATGGCCGGGGAGGATCGGGGCTGGGACTGCCGATCGCCCGAGGGGTGGCCCGGGCTCATGGCGGAGACCTCGCCTACGAGGATGGCGCCTTCGTGATGCGCATCCCGCTCGGCGCGAACGAACCTCCTAGCGAGCCACCCCGGTGAGCTCGTCCAGCTTGGAGAGATCGATCTTGACGCCTGGACCCATCGTGGAGGAGGCGGCCAGGTTGCGGATGTAGCGGCCCTTGGCGGTGGCCGGGCGGGCCCGTACCAGCTCGGCGGTGATGGTGGCCAGGTTCTCGAACAGCTGGTCGACCTCGAAGGAAACCCGGCCGATGGGAACGTGCACGTTGCCGTAGCGGTCGGAGCGGTACTCGATGCGGCCCGCCTTGAACTCTTGCACCGCCTTGCCCACCTCGAAGGTGACCGAACCCGCCTTGGGGTTGGGCATCAGGCCGCGCGGCCCGAGGATACGGCCCAGCTTGCCGACCTCCGACATCATGTCCGGGGTGGCGAGGGCCACGTCGAAGTCCAGCTCACCCCCGCCCTGGATCCTCTCCACCAGGTCACCGCCCCCGACCACGTCGGCCCCGGCCGCCTCCGCTTCCCGGGCCTTGTCGCCCTGGGCGAAGACCGCCACTCGCACCTGCTTGCCGGTCCCGTGCGGCAGGCTGACGGTGCCCCGCACCATCTGGTCGGCTTTGCGTGGATCGATGCCCAGGCGATAGGCAGCCTCGACGGTCTCGTCGAAGCGGGCGGTAGCCAGGCTCTTCACCAGCTCCAGTGCCTGGCGGGGTTCCTGGGGCTGGGTGTTCTCGAATCGGGACGCCGACTCCCGGTACTTCTTGCCGTGCCTCGGCATGCTTTAGCCCTCCACCGTGATCCCCATCGAGCGGGCGGTCCCCTCGATGATCCTCATCGCCCCCTCCAGGTCGTTGGCGTTGAGATCGGGCATCTTGGTCTGGGCGATCTGGCGCACCTGCTGACGGGTCACCTTGCCCACCTTTTCCCGGTTGGGCTCCGCCGAGCCCTTCTCCAGCCGGGCTGCTTGTCGGAGCATCACCGCGGCCGGCGGGGTCTTGGTGACGAAGGTGAAGCTGCGGTCCTCGTAGATGGTTACCTCGACGGGAACGATGGTCCCCATCTGGTCGGCGGTGGCCGCGTTGTAGGCCTTGACGAAGTCCATGATGTTGACCCCGTGCTGTCCGAGTGCCGGCCCCACCGGCGGAGCCGGCGTCGCCTGGCCGGCCGGGATCTGCAGCTTCAAGACGGCGGCGACTTTCTTGCGTCCCATTCCTTCATTCCTTTGTTATAGGAGTACCCCCTCCCCAACCCTCCCCCAGAGGGGGAGGGCGTTCGGAAAGGGTCGTTACAGCTTCTGGATCTGCTCGAAGTTGAGCTCGACCGGGGTCTCCCGCCCGAAGATGTTGACCAGCACCCGCACCTTGGACTGGTCGAGGTTGATGTCCTCGATCATCCCGTTGAAATCGGCGAAGGGGCCCTCCACCACCCGAATGGTCTCGCCCACCTCCCACTCCGGCTTGAAGCGGAGGGGCTTGCGCTCCGTCTCCTTTCGCACCCCGAGGATGCGCTCGACCTCCCGGCGGGAGAGCGGGGTGGGCTTGGTGCCGGATCCCACGAAGCCGGTCACGCCCGGGGTGTTGCGGACCACGAACCACGAGTCGTCGTCCAGGTACATGCGCACCAGGAGGTAGCCGGGGAAGACCTTCTTGGCCACCTGCACCTTGCGTCCCCCCTTGATCTCCACCACATCCTCCATGGGGATGACCACGTCGAAGATCGATCCCTCCATGTGCATGGAATGGATCCGGGTCTCCAGGTTGGCCTTCACCTTGTTCTCGTAGCCGGAGTAAGAGTGGATGACGAACCAGTCCCCGGGGAGGTCGTAGGGGCTGGCGGGAGGCTGCTCCTCCGCCTCCTCCAGATGCTGTTCGACCTCGGTGATCTCCGCCATGTCAGCTCCGCTGCAAGAGCAGCAGCACCCCTTCCTTGAAGGTCACGTCCAGCCCGAAGACGTACAAGGTGACTGCGGTGGTAGTGATGAGAGTCACCACCGTGTAGGTGATCAGCTCCTGCCGAGATGGCCAGTTGACCCGCTTCAGCTCCACCTGAACCTCTTTGAGGAATTCGCGGATGCTGCTGCGCTCCCGGCGGACCGGACGGCGCGGCCCGGCTCTCGCCTGCTGGCGGAGGCGACGCTCCTCGCGCTCTTGAAGGCGGCGGATCTGTCGGTTCACGGGCTCATCCTATCCGGGTCCGGTGGACTGGCAGGGGTGGAGGGATTCGAACCCACATCCTCCGGTTTTGGAGACCGGCGCTCTGGCCAGTTAGAGCTACACCCCTAAGGTGCGGCGGGGAGGCAGTATACCGCCGTAGGGGCAGATCCTCGACCTGCCCCTACAACGCTTGGTCGGCCCGCTCATTCCACCCGCGGGATGCCGGCTCGTAAGCTAGCGCGTCTCCCGGTGCGCCGTGTGCTGGCGGCACCAGCGGCAGTACTTGCGGAGCCCCAGACGGTCGCGGGTGTTGGCGCGGTTCTTGGTGGTCACGTAGTTGCGCCGCTTGCACACGTCGCAGGCGAGCGTGATCGGCGGTCGCTTGTCGGATGCCACTTCTTCCTTCTGTCTCTAACGGTTTCTCCCCCTCCCTGCCCTCCCCCTCAGGGGGAGGGATCTTCCCAGTCTCCCCTCCCCCTCA
>JBOGFC010000230.1:0-42211 GCA_050742155.1 Acidimicrobiia bacterium | reverse complement strand
GCCAACCTCTCACCACCAACGTCAAGGCGGCCTGATTTGACATTTGGAAACATGGGGTGTCTGCGTCCTTGCCGACGACGCTCCTGACTCGCCCTGAACATCAGCAACGTCACGAGACGGGGCACTAGGACTTCTCGAGCGCCGCCAGGGTGGCTTCCATGAAGGCCGGCAGGTCGGCCGGGTAGCGGGAGGTGATGAGGTTGCCGTCCACCACCACGGGTTCGTCCACCCACTCGCTTCCGGCGGCCACCATGTCGTCCTTGATGGAGTGAAACGAGGTGAGCCGGCGTCCTTCGGCTAGGCCGGACGAGATGAGCATCCAGCCGGCATGGCAGATGGCCGCCACCGGCTTGCCGGCCTCGAAGACCTTGCGGGTCAGCTCGACGGTTGCCCGGTCCCGCCGCAAGTGGTCGGGGCCGTATCCGCCCGGGATCACCAGGCCCTCGAGCTGCTCGGCATCGATGTCGGAGGCGGCCACCTCGGCCTCCATCGGGTAGCCGTACTTGCTCTCGTAGGTCCCGGCCTTGGTGCCGATGCGGAGCACCTCGTGTCCAGCCTCTTGCAGGCGGTAGTAGGGATAGATCAGCTCACTGTCCTCGAACAGCGGAGCCACGAAGAGGCCGACGGCCATGGTGTCCTCCCTTCGGCGAAACCTTCTCGCAGCCTTACCCTAATCGGCGATGGGTTATGCATCTCTGGAGAGGCTGACCGTCGACCTGGTCGACTGCCGCCGCTGCCCACGTCTGGTGGCCTGGCGAGAGGAGGTGGCCCGGGAGAAGCGGGCCGCCTTCTCCGACTGGGAGTACTGGGGCCGGCCGGTTCCCGGCTTCGGGGATCCCCGCGCCCGCCTGCTCGTCGTCGGCCTGGCGCCCGCCGCCCACGGGGGCAACCGTACCGGGCGGGTCTTCACCGGCGACCGCTCGGGGGACTGGCTCTTCCGAGCCCTCTACCAGACGGGCTTCGCCAGCCAACCGGTCTCGGAGTCCCGTGACGACGGCCTGGTGCTGCGGGACGCCTACATCCTGGCCATCGTCCGCTGCGCGCCGCCCGGGAACCGCCCCACCACCGAGGAGCGGGACACCTGCCGAGCCTGGCTGGAGAAGGAGTTGGCGCTGCTCGACCGGGTCGAGGTGACGGTGGCGCTCGGGCAGATGGCCTATCAGCAGCTGCTGCGGGTGTATCGGGGTCGGGGTCTCCCGGTCCCTTCTCCCCGGCCCCGCTTCGCACACCTGGCCGAGCTGGACCTGCGGCCGGCGGGTCCGCTGGTGATCTCCAGCTACCACCCCAGCCAGCAGAACACCTTCACCGGCAAGCTCACCAGGGAGATGTTCCAGGCCGTCTTCGAGCTGGTCCGGAGTGTCCTAGCAAGGTTTCCACTATCTCCGTAGTGCAAAGTATCCTGGACCCATCCCTCCGGAGGAAAGCTTGCTTCCGCTCGCATCCGACACGCTGAAAGTCCTCAACCAGCCGGCCCCCGGGTGGCTGGCTGAGCTGCGGCAGCGCGGCTTCGACTTCTTCGAGAAGCTGGAGATGCCCTCCGAGAAGGAGGAGGTCTGGCGCTACGTGGACCTCGACTTCGACTTGGCCGATCTGGCGCTGGCCGAGCAGCCCGGCGAGCCCCTCCCCGAGCCGTCCCCGGTGGTGGGGGCCCTGCCCGAGGCAGCCGGTATCGCCACCGTGGTGGACGGCTTGACCACCCATGTGCAGGCCGAGCAGGGAGCGATCTTCACCTCGCTCGCCAGAGCCATGGTCGACCACCAGGGGGAGCTGCGAGGGGGGCTTGGAGTCATCCCTGCCGACCTGGACATCTTTTCGGCCGCTCACCAGGCCTTCCTGCGCGACGGGGTATTCCTTTACGTCCCCGCCGGGCGCACCGTGCCCACCCCCTTCGTGGTCGACGTGCAGGCCACCACCCAGGGCGCGCTCAGCCTGCCGCATGTGACCGTGGTGCTGGAGGCCAACGCGGAGGCCTCGGTGGTGATCGGCTACCGCTCCCCCGGCGAGCAGTTCTTCGTCACGGTCCCGCAAGTGGAGGCCTCGGTGGGTGACGGCGCCCGGCTGCGTCTCTGCACCGTGCAGGATTGGGGCTACGACACCCGGGCCGTGGCCCAGGAGAGGGTGGTGGCCGGCCGGGACGCCTCGGTGCGGCTCGGGGAGGCCGGCCTGGGGAGCCGGCTGGGGCGCCTGCACCTCACCATGGACCTGATGGGCCAGGGGGCCAACGGCGAGGTGGTAGGGCTCTACTTCGGGGAGCTCGAGCAGCTTCTCGACTACCGGCTCTTCATCCACCACCGGGGCACGCACACCAACTCTGATGTCTTCCTGAAGGGAGCCGTCGAGGACCACTCCCACTCGGTCTTCACCGGGCTCATCAAGATCTGGAAGGACGCTCAGAAGACCAACGCCTTCGAGACCAATCGCAACCTGGTGCTCTCGGAAGGCGCCGGGGCGGAGTCGGTCCCCAACCTGGAGATCCTGGCCAACGACGTGCGGTGTGGCCACGGTTCCACCGTCGGCCCCATCGACGAGGAGCAGCGCTACTACCTCATGACCCGCGGCCTGCCCCGGGAGCGGGCCGACCGGCTGATCGTCAAGGGCTTCTTCGAGGAGGTCCTCAAGCGGTTCCCCGAGCCCGCTCTGGCGGATCCTCTCCGGCGGGAGGTCAACGACAAGTTCATCGCCGCCCAAGAAGAGGGGCGGATCTGATGGCCGACTGGGTGAAGGTGGCGGCCATCGAGGAGCTTCCGGAGGGGAAGGGACATCGGTTCGAGGTCTCCGGGACCCCGGTGGCGGTGTTCCGGATCGGGGACGAGGTCTTCGCCATCGGGGACACGTGCAGTCATGCCGAAGCCTCCCTCTCGGAGGGCGAGCTGTGGGACTACGACGTCGAGTGCCCCCGGCACGGCTCCGAGTTCGACGTCCGCAGCGGTGAGCCGCGCTCGCTGCCGGCCACCCGTCCGGTCCCCGCCTACCCGGTGAAAGTGGAGAACGGCAGCCTCTACCTGTTGGTCGAGGAGGGACCATGAGTCACCCGGCGCTGCAGATCAGTGACCTGGAGGTCTCCATCGGCGAGCTGCCCATCCTCAAGGGTGTGGACCTGAGCGTGCCGTTCGGGGAGATCCACGCCCTCATGGGACCGAACGGCTCCGGTAAGTCGACCCTCTGCCACGCCCTCAGCGGGCACTCCGACTACCAGCCGCAGGGGTCGGCCAAGGTGGCCGGGGAGGAGCTGCTGGGCCGCCCGGTGGACGAGCGGGCCCGGTTGGGGCTCTTCCAGGCCTTTCAGTATCCCGTCGAGGTGCCGGGCGTGACGCTGCGGGAGCTGCTGGCCGAGACGGCCACCGCCACCCGGGACGAGCCCGTGGGTGAGTTCTGGGAACGGGCCGAGGGCCTGGCCGAGCGACTGGACATGAAGCCGTTCTTCGATCGCTCGGTCAACCAGGCGCTGTCGGGTGGTGAGAAGAAGCGCTCGGAGATCTTCCAGATGGCCGTGCTCGGGTCTCGGGTGGCGGTACTCGACGAGCCCGACTCGGGGTTGGACATCGACGCGGTTCGGGAGGTGGCCGGGATGGTGGAGTCGCTACGCAGCCCTGAGCTGGGCATCCTCCTCATCACCCACTACAGCCGCATCCTGCGCTACCTGAAGGCCGACCGGGTGCACGTCATGATGGGCGGCCGCATCGTGCAATCCGGTGGGCCCGAGCTGGCCGAGGAGCTGGAGAGCGCCGGCTACGACGGGCTGCGGGAGCGCCTCGGCCTGCAGCCGCCCGAGCAGCCGGAGGAGCGGCCCGGCCCGGACCCCTTTGCCGACCTTCCCTTCGAGTCGTGATCGAGCCGGGCGTCCTCGCTCCCGACGTCACTCTCCTCGACCGGGCGGGTGCCGAGCATCCCCTCCGGGGCCTGGTTGAGCAGCCCACCCTGCTGATCTTCTTCAAGGCCGACTGCCCGGTGACGCCCGAGGTGCTGCCGGTGTACGCCGCCTGGCGCCGCTACGAGCCGGCCGTCCAGCTGGTGGGGATCTCCCAGGACGATCCCGAGGAGACCTCCACGTTCCTGGAGGAGCTGGGGGTGAAGATGCCCACCTTCTACGACCCCGGGCCCTATCGGGTCTCCTCCGCCTTTCAGCTGCAGGCCGTGCCGGCGGCGGTCTTCTTGGTGGAGGGCAAGGTGACCTGGGCCGGGGAGGGGTGGAACCGGCAAGGCGCCGAACGGCTGGCCCGGCAGCTGGCCTCGCTGGCCGGTGATGAGCCGGTCGTGGTGGGGGCCGACCACCTACCGCCTTTCAAACCCGGCTGAGAGTCGAGGAACGCCTCTCGGTGAGAGGCTGCGTATCCGTTCTTGTGACGGATAGCCACCGCATGGGTGGGTAAGCGTCACAAGAACTAGGCTTCACGGTGTGGAATATCGCACCGAACGCGACTCGATGGGAGAGGTCCGGGTGCCGGCCGAGGCCTACTACGGAGCCTCCACCCAGCGGGCCGTGGAGAATTTCCCCATCTCGGATTTGCGCTTCGGACGACGGTTCATCTGGGCGATCGGGCTGATCAAGGCAGAGGCGGCTCGGGTCAACCAGGAGCTGGGCCTGCTCGACGACAAGGTGGCCGAGGCCATCGTCCGAGCGGCCGAGGAGGTGTCCGAGGGCGACTTCGACGACCACTTCGTGGTGGACATCTTCCAAACCGGCTCCGGGACCTCCACCAACACGAACGCCAACGAGGTGATCGCCAACCGGGCCGCCGAGCTGCTCGGCGACGAGCTGGGCAGTCGCCGGGTCCATCCCAACGACGAGGTGAACGCCGGACAGTCCTCGAACGACGTCATCCCCTCGGCCATCCATCTGGCGACGGTGGCGCTGCTCGCCGATGAGCTCATCCCGGCATTGGCCAGGCTGGCCGAGGCGCTGGACGGCAAGGCCGAGGAGTTCGACAAGATCGTCAAGTCGGGCCGTACCCACCTGATGGATGCGACGCCGGTCCGGCTCGGGCAGGAGTTCGACGGCTTCGCCGCCCAGATGAGGAAAGGGGTCGAGCGGGTCGAGCAGATCCTGCCGGGCCTTCGGGAGCTGGCTCTGGGTGGCACGGCGGTGGGGACCGGACTCAACGCCCCGGAGGGCTTCGCCTCCCGGGTCATCGAGCGGCTGGCGCAGCGTACCGGTTTCCCCCTGCGGGAGGCGGAAGACCACTTTGAGGCCCAGGGAGCCAAGGACGCGGCAGTGATGGCCTCCGGGGCGCTGCGCACGGTCGCCGTGTCGCTGTTCAAGATCGCCAACGACATCCGCTGGATGGCCTCGGGCCCTCGCACCGGGATCACGGAGCTCGTGCTGCCTTCGCTGCAGCCGGGCTCCTCCATCATGCCGGGCAAGGAGAACCCGGTGATCTGCGAAGCGGTCATGCAGGTGGCCGCCCAGGTGATCGGCAACGATGCCACCGTGGTCTGGGCGGGGGCCAACGGCAACTTCGAGCTGAATGTGATGATGCCCGTGCTGGCCCACAACCTGGTCCAGTCGGCCGAGCTGCTGGCCGCCGCCGCCGAGGTCTTCCGGGAGAAGACCATCGTTGGCCTCGAGGCGGACGAAGACCGGGCCCGGCAGCTGGTGGAGCGCAACATCTCCATCGTCACCGCCCTGGCTCCGGCGATCGGCTACGACCAGTCGGCCGAGATCGCCAAGGAGGCTTTCCGCTCCGGGCGAGGGGTGCGGGAGGTGGCCCTCGAGATGGGGGTGCTCGGCCCCGAGCAGCTCGACAAGATCCTCGACCTCTACCGCATGACCGAGGGCGGCGTCTTGTAGGGGTCGCCTCGGGCATTCTCGAGGCAGTAATCCACCTCTGGGGTGGGCTAGAACCTCAGGTTTGCGGGGAGGCCAGCGCCTCTTCCAGGGTGGTCCAGGGCAGGTTGGCGCACTTGATGCGGACCGGGAACTTGCGGACCCCTTGCAGCGCCTCCAGGTCGCCCAGCACCGAGCCGGGGCGCTCCGGGTCCACCGCCACCTCGCCGTTCCCCTCGATGGCCATCATGGCCTTGAACTTGCGGATCAGCTCCTCGATATCCTGGCGGTCCTTGCCCTCGATGGCGTCCCCCATCATCGAGGCCGAGGCCTGGCTGATCGAGCAGCCCTGTCCCCAAATGGCCACCTCCAGCACCCGGTCTTCCGCCAGGTGCAGCTCCACCGTTACCTCGTCGCCGCACAATGGGTTGTCCCCGGAGGCCTGCGCGTCGGGGTGCTGGAGATGGCCGCGCTTGCGGGGGTTGCGGTAGTGATCGAGGATCACGTCCCGGTACAGGTCCTCAAGCGACACGAAACAGCTCCGCCGCCCGTCGTAGGGCCTTGATCAGGGCGTCGACGTCCTCGTGCGTGTTGTAGACGTAGAAGGAGGCCCGGGTGGTGGCCGGCACCCCCAACACCCTCATGAGCGGCTTGGCGCAGTGGTGCCCGGCCCGCACCGCCACGCCTTCCTGGTCGAGGATGGTGGCCAGGTCGTGGGCGTGGATGTCGGCCAGCGTGAAGCTCACCGCCCCGCCCCGCTCCTGGGGGTCGGCCGGCCCGTAGACGGTCAGCTGGGGCAGCTCGGCCAGCCGCTCGAGGGCGTAGGAGGTCAGCTCGATCTCGTGGCGGCGCACCGCGGGCATTCCCAGCTTCTCCAGGTAGTCGACGGCCGCTCCCAGGCCGACCGCCTGGGTGATGGGCGGAGTCCCGGCCTCGAACTTCCAGGGGGCCTCCTTCCAGGTGGACTCGAAGAGCTGCACGTCGCGGATCATCTCCCCGCCCCCTTCGAAGGGCTCCATCTCCTCGAGGCGCTCCAGCCGCCCCCAGAGCACCCCGACCCCGGTCGGTCCCAGCATCTTGTGGCCGGAGAAGGCCAGGAAATCGATCCCCAGCGCCTGGACGTCGAGGGGGAGATGGGGGACCGCCTGGGCTCCGTCGACCATCACCACGGCCCCCGCCCGGCGGGCCGCCTGGGCGATCTCGGCCACCGGGGGAATGGTGCCCAGGACATTCGACATGCCGGTCACCGTCACCACCTTGACCCGCTCGTCGAGCAGGTCGGGCAGGCCCCCAAGGTCGAGCCGGTAGTCGGAGGTGAGGGGCAGATAGACGAGCTCTGCCCCCGTGTGGCGGGCCACCAGCTGCCAGGGGACGATGTTGGCGTGGTGCTCCATCATGGTGAGCAGGATCCGGTCCCCGGCCCGGAGGTGATGGAGGCCCCAGCCCCAGGCCACGGTGTTGATCGCCGAGGTGGTTCCCCGTACGAAGGCCACCTCCCGGGTGTCGGCTCCGATCAGGCGGGCGACTTTGGCCCGGGCCTCCTCGTAGGAGGTGGTGGCCTCGTCGGCCAGCGCGTAGGCGCCCCGGTGGACGTTGGCGTAGTGCCGCCGGTAGAAGTCGTCCATGGCTTCCAAGACGGCGGCCGGCTTCTGAGAGGTGGCCGCCGAGTCCAGGTAGACGAGCGGCTTCCCGTTGACGGTACGCCCCAGGAGGGGGAAGTCCTCGCGGAGGCCGTTCATCCCATCAGGCCCTCGCCCCGGCCCGGAAGCCCTCATAGCCCTCCCTCTCCAGTTGCTGGGCCAGCTCGGGCCCGCCCGAGGCTACCATCCGGCCGCCCAGGAAGACGTGGACGACCTGGGGGGTGATGTAGTCGAGGATCCGCTGGTAGTGGGTGATGAGGAGGATGGCCCGGTCCGGCGTGGCCAGCTTTTGGATCCCCTCCGCCACGATCTGGAGGGCGTCGATGTCGAGGCCCGAATCGGTCTCGTCGAGCACCGCCAGCTCCGGCTCCAGCACCGCCATCTGCAGGATCTCGTTGCGCTTGCGCTCTCCGCCCGAGAAGCCCTCGTTGAGATAGCGGTCGGCGAAGGCCGGGTCCATGTCGAGCTCCCGCATGGCGTCCATCACCGCCAGCCGCAGCTCCAAGATGGTGAAGTCGGTGCCGGTCCGGTTGCTCAGGGCGGTGCGGAGGAAGTTGACCACCGAGACGCCGGGGATCTCCTCGGGGTACTGGAAGGCCAGGAACATCCCGGCCTGGCCCCGTTTGGTGGGGCTCCAGCCGGTGATGTCCTCACCCTTGTAGAGGATGCGGCCCCCGGTGACCTGATAGCCGGTGTGGCCGAGCAGGACGTTGGCCAGGGTGGACTTGCCCGAGCCGTTGGGTCCCATCAGGGCGTGCACCTCGCCGGCCTTGATGGTCAGGTCGACCCCGCGCAGGATCTCGGCGTCGCCGCCGGCGACGTGCAGGTTCTCCACGACCAGCAGGGGTTCTGTCACGCTCCCAGCCTACTTGGCGAGGGGATTTGCAGATCCCCTGCGAACTTGCGTGAGTAATGGCCCGCCCACGGTCGGTTTCTCACGCAAGAACGGTGGCCTCTGGGCCCGCTTAGTCGAGCACCGCCTCAGCCTCGAACTCCACCTTCCAGCGGGGGTCGAGGAACCCTTGGACCACCACCATGGTGGAGGCCGGTCTCACAGCTCCGAAGATCTCTCCATGGACCCGGGCCACCGGCTCCCAGTCCTGGGCGCTGCTGAGATAGGTGCGGGTGCGCACGACGTGCTCGGGCCCTACCCCGGCCTCACGCAGAGCGTCGAGAATGATCTCCAGACAGCGGCGGGCCTGGGCCCCAGGGTCGGGATCACAGGATCCGTCCGGCCAGATCGGGGCGGTGCCCGACACCACCACCCGGTTCCCGACCCGCACCGCCCGGCTGAAGCCGATGACCGGTTCGTAGGGCGACCCGGAAGAGATGTTGTGACGGCTCGACATCAGCCCAAGAGCGCCTCGAAGGTTTCCTGAATGGTGGGGAGGTCGGCGAGGTCCAAGAACTGGACGTAGTACTTCTCCACGCCGATCTCCTCCAGGGCAGCCAGGGCCTCTTTCACCTGGGCGGAGGTGCCGGCGGGGACCCCCAGCTCCACCAGCCGATCTCGGTGCTCCGCGGCGCTCCGTCCCCGGGCGGAGGCGGCTTCCTCCAGGCGCCGGCGGAACGATGCCTCGTCCTTGCCGACCACCACCGGGCCCATCACGCTGAAGCGGGGCAGGCCGGGCCGGCGTCCGGCCTCTGAGGCGACCCGGCGGGCGGCCGTCAGGTGCTCGGCCAGCACAGCGGCCGGGGCGATGAAATGGTTGAACTCGTCGGCATGGGTGCCGGCCAGCCGGGGGGTTCTACGGGGGCCCTGGCCGCCGACGATGATCGCCATGGATGGGCTGGGCTTCGGTTCGATGTCCACCCCGCTCAGCTGGTAGTGGTCGCCGTGGAACTCGCCCTTGTCGAAGGCCGCCCGCAGGTATTGGAGGCTCTCCTCCAGCCGGGCGAAGCGCTCGCTCCACTCCGGGAAGGGGAGGCCCAGGGCTTCGTGCTCTTCCGCCATCCAACCGGTCCCCACCCCGAGATCGAGCCTTCCCCCCGACATCTCGTCGATGGTGGCGGCGGTCTTGGCGATCACCCCCGGGTGGCGGAAGGTGATCGGGGTCACCAGCACGCAGAGGCGAATGCGCTTGGTCTCCCGGGCCAGGCCTCCCAGGGTGGCCCAGGCGTCGGTGGCCTCCCGAGGATGGGAGGGCCACAGATAGTGGTCGGAGCGGGCGAAGGACGCCAGGCCCGTCTCCTCAGCGAAGCGGGCGACGGTCAGGAGCTGCTGGTAGGTGCCCCCCATCTGCGGCTCGGTCATCAAGGCGAGGTCCATGTTCACGACCCTAGTGAGGCATGGCACAATGTCGCCGTGGATCTACGGGATACCGCCACCCAGGCCGCCTTTCGCGAGGAGGCCCGTACCTGGCTGGAGGAGCATCTCCCCGGGGAGTTGCGCGGCCTCGCCATGCAGGAGGCCTCGGTCTCCATGCTGGCCGAGCGGGCCGCCTGGGAGAAGGAGCTGGCGGCCGGCAACTGGATCGGCATCTACTGGCCGGTGGAGTACGGCGGGCGGGGCGCCACCCTCGCCGAGCAGATCATCTTCGTCGAGGAGTACGCCCGGGCCCAGGCCCCGCCCCGCCTCTCGTTCTTCGGGGAGGGCCTCTTGGGGCCGACGCTGTTGGTGTTCGGGACCGAAGAGCAGAAGAGCCGTTTCCTGCCGGCCATCACCTCGGCGGACGAGTACTGGTGCCAGGGATACAGCGAGCCCAACGCCGGGTCGGACCTGGCCTCACTGCGCACCAAGGCGGTCCGGGAGGGGGAGGAATGGTTGATCACCGGCCAGAAGATCTGGACCACCATGGGCCACAAGGCCGACTTCATGTTCCTCCTGGCCCGCACCGACCCGGCCGCCACCAAGCATCAGGGGATCTCCTACCTGCTCATGCCGATGCACCAAGCGGGGGTGGAGGTGCGGCTGATCCGCCAGTTGACCGGGTCGGCCGAGTTCAACGAGGTGTTCCTGGACGGGGCGCGTGCCCCGGCCGGCTGGCTGGTCGGCCAACCGGGCCAGGGGTGGGCGGTGGCGCTGGCCACGCTGGCCTTCGAGCGCTCCACCGCCGCCCTGAGCCAGACGATCCGCTTCGAGGGCGAGTTCGATCGCCTGCTCGAGCACCTGAGGGGCATCGAAGTGGACGGAGGGCCGCTCACCTCACAGCTGCTGGTGCGCCAGCAGCTCGGCTCCCTCTATGCCGGGCTGCGGGTGATGCGGTACAACAACTACCGGCTCATCACCGAGCTGCTGGCCAGGGGGGGCGCCCCCGGGCCGCAGTCCTCGCTCTCCAAGGTGGTGTGGTCGGAGTGGCACCGGCGCTTCGCCGAGGCGGCCGTCGGCCTGCTCGGGCCCTACGGGATGCTGGCGGGGGAGGAGTGGCAGAGCCTCTTCCTGGAGGCGCGCGCCGAGACCATCTACGCGGGGACCTCCGAGATCCAACGCAACATCATCGGCGAGCTGGTGCTGGGTCTGCCCAAGGAGCCGAGAGCGTGAACTTCGCCTTCAGCGAGGAGCAGGAGCTCCTGCGACAGACCACCCGGCGCTTCCTGGAGGACAAGTCCCCCTCCGCCAAGGTGCGGGAGCTCATGGAGACCGAGGAGGGGTTCGACCGTTCGCTCTGGCGGGAGGTCGGGCAGATGGGCTGGCTGGGAGTGCACGTGCCCGAAGCCTACGGGGGTGGCGGCTTCTCCTACCTGGAGCTGGTGGTGCTCATGGAGGAGATGGGGCGGGCCCTCTTCCCGGTCCCCTTCCTCTCCTCTGTCTGTCTGGCGGCCAACGCCTTGCTGGTGGCCGGCTCGGAGGAGCAGAAGCGGCGCTACCTGCCCGAGATCGCCTCCGGGGAACGCACCGCCGGCTTGGCCCTCACCGAGGCCGGCGGGCGCTGGGACGCGGCCGGCGTGCAGCTGGTCGCCAAGCCCGACGACGGCGACTACCTGCTCTCGGGCGGCAAGCTGTTCGTGGTGGACGGCCACACCGCCGACACCCTGCTGGTGGCGGCCCGGACGGCCGAGTCCTCGGACCCCGAGGACGGGATCAGCCTGTTCGTCGTGGAGGCCGCCGCCGAGGGGGTGGACCGCAGGGTGCTGGGCACCATGGACATGACCCGCAAGCTGGCCGAGGTGAACCTCGACAACGTGCGAGTGCCGGCCGAGGCGCGGGTGGGAGAGGAAGGCCGGGCCTGGCCGGCCATCGCCAAGGTGCTCGACCTGGCGGCGGTGGCGCTGGCCGCCGAGCAGGTGGGGGGCGCCCAGCGCTGCTTGGACATGGCGGTGGAGTACGCCAAGGTGCGGGTGCAGTTCGGCCGTCCGATCGGCTCCTTCCAGGCCATCAAGCACAAGTGCGCCGACATGCTGGTGCAGGTGGAGTCGGCCCGTTCGGCGGCCTACTACGCCGGCTGGGCGGCCGCGCAGGACTCCCAGGAGCTCTCCGTGGTGGCCCCGCTCGCCAAGTCCTTCTGCTCGGAGGCCTACTTCTTCGTGGCCGCCGAGAACATCCAGGTGCATGGGGGGATCGGCTTCACCTGGGAGCACGACGCCCACCTCTACTTCAAGCGGGCCAAGAGCTCCGAGCTCCTCTTCGGGGACCCGGCCTACCACCGGGAGCTGCTCGCCCAGCGGATCGGGCTCTAGACCCGGCGGCAAATCCTCGCGACAGCTCCCCGTCCTGCCTACCCTGGCGTCTTCGCCGGGTCGGACCAGGAGGCGGCGGGGTGATCCAGGTGGCCAACGGGCAACGAGTGCCGGTGACGGGCTGGTTCGTGGACCGCCACGGCCACCGGCTCTTCCTGCTGCGTGGCCGGCTCGCCCCGGTATGTCCCCGCGTCGGCCATGAGACCACCGCCTGGCGGCTGGTGACCCGGGGGGCTTAAAACCCCTCCCCCTAGCCCCCTGCCCGGGGGGGAGGGGGAGCATCGCGGGTACCATCAGCCCCCTCCCCGGGGGAGGGGGAGTATTGCGGGTACCATCTTCCCCATGGTCGGCGTGATCGTGCTGGGCGCCCTGCTCCTGGCCGTCTTCCTGGGCATCCTGGCGCTCGTGCTGTGGCAGGAGGCTCGCTCGCTTCCCGCGACGCCCGAATACCTCATGGACGAGGCCGTGGAGTTCGTGCACGCCCGTCTTCCCGAGGACATCCGCCGCCGTCTGGAAGAGGACGACGTCTTGCGCATCCTGGAGTGGGAGGTCCTCTATCTCCAGGGCCACGACGGAGGGGGCCGGGTGCGGGTGGCCGGCGGTCCCAAGGCGGCCCGCTACATCCGGGACCGGGCCGCCTTCGAGCAGGGGGTCGAGTACCGTGAGGAGGAGATCCGGGCGGTCCTCGTCCAGGAGGCGGGCTACCTGGCCGCCATCGGGGCGGTGGGGCGCCCGCTGCACCCCCAGGAGGATCCGTCATGATCGTGCGATGTGGCCGCTGCCGCAGCGAGTTCGATGTGGCTGGCCCCGGCCGATTCGCCTGCCCGGTGTGCGGCACCGTCAACGAGGTGCGAGGAGCCGGCGAGGCTCCCGGAGATCTGGCCCGCCCGGCCCCTCCTCCGCCGGCCCCCTCGACCCCCGCTCCGCGGGTGGACTGCCCGGAGTGCGACTTCAACTTCATCGTGGGGGACATCGAGACGGCCCTGTGTCCCAACTGCGGCGCCGAGGTGACGGTCGGCCGGCGAAGCAAGAAGGACCGCAAGGCGGCATCCTGATGAGCATGCGGGAACGCTGGCAGGAGCTCTACCGGGCGGGCCGGCACCGCCGGGACCGCTTCACCACCCTCTCCTTCGAGGAAGTGCCCCCCCTCGGGCTGCCCGAGGACGGGGAGGTGCCCGAACGGATCGCCTACCCGGGCCTCTTCCCCTATACCCGCGGGCCGCACCCCACCGGATACCGGGGGAAGCTCTGGACCATCCGCCAGTTCGCCGGCTTCGCCACCTCACAGGAGACCAACCTGCGCTTCCAGCACCTGTTGGAGGAGGGCCAGCATGGACTCTCGGTGGCCTTCGACATGCCCACCTTGATGGGGTACGACTCGGATAGCCCCCGGGCGCTGGGGGAGGTCGGACACTGCGGGGTGGCGGTGGACTCGGCCGATGACACCAACGTCCTCTTCGGGGGCATCCCCCTCGACCAGGTCTCGGTGTCGATGACCATCAACGGGCCGGCCCAGGTGCTCTTCGCCTTCTTCCTGGTCACCGCCGAGGAGAAGGGGGTGAGCTGGTCGAAGCTGCGGGGGACGCTCCAGAACGACATCCTCAAGGAGTACATCGCCCAGAAGGAGTGGATCTTCCCGCCTCGCCCTCACCTGCGGCTCATCACCGACATGATGGCCTTCTGCGCCGCCGAGGTACCGCAGTGGAACACCATCTCGGTCTCGGGGTATCACATCCGGGAAGCGGGAGCCACCGCCGCCGAGGAGCTCGCCTTCACGCTGGCCGACGGGTTCGCCTACGTGGAGGCCGGGCTGCAGAGAGGCATGGGGGTGGACGCCTTCACTCCCCGGTTGTCGTTCTTCTTCGACGCCCACCTGGACTTCTTCGAGGAGATCGCCAAGTTCCGGGCCGCCCGACGCATCTGGGCACGGTGGATGAAGGAGCGCTACCGGGCCGAGGACGAGCGTTCCCTCAAGCTGCGCTTCCACGCCCAGACGGCCGGCGTCTCCCTCACCGCCCCGCAGCCCGACAACAACATCGTCCGCACCACCATCGAGGCGCTGGCCGCCGTGCTGGGGGGGACGCAGAGCCTGCACACCAACGCCCTCGACGAGGTCTACGCCCTGCCCACCGCCCACGCCGCCGAGGTGGCCCTGCGTACCCAGCAGATCCTGGCCGAGGAGACCGGGGTGGGCGACACCATCGACCCGCTCGGTGGGTCGTGGCTGGTGGAGCGGATGACCGATGACATGGAGAGGCGGGCCGAGGAGATCTTCGAGCACATCGACCGCCTGGGCCGGGGATCGATGCTGGAGGGGGTGCTGCGGGGGATCGAGGAGGGCTGGTTCCAGTCCCGCATCGCCGACTCGGCCTACCAGTTCGAGAAGGGACTCGCCTCCGGCGAGCGGGTCATCGTCGGGGTGACCAAGTACGTGAAGCACGATGAGGACCAGATCGAGATCCTCCGCATCGGTCAGGAGGTGGAGGAGGGCCAGCGGTCCCGCTTGGCCGAGCTGCGGGCCCGGCGCGATCAGGAGGCGGTGGAGCGGGCCCTCAAGGAGTTGCGCCGGGTGGCGGAGGGGGAGGGGAACCTGATGCCCCCCATCGTCGAGGCGGCCCGGCTGCGGGCCACCGAGGGGGAGATCGTTGAAACGCTCAAGCAGGTGTTCGGTGAGTACCGTGAGCCGCCCCGCATCTGAGCACCTCCCCCTCCGGGAGCACCTCCCCCTCCGGGGGCACCTCTCCCTCCCCCTCCGGGGGAGGGTTGGGGAGGGGGCCTCCCGGCTGCTGCTGGCCGGCTTCCTGGCCCTGGCCCCCAGCCGGGTGCCGCCCTGGCGGCTGGACCCGGCGCCCCGGGCGGCGGCGGTGCTGGCGGTGGGAGACCCCACCCGGAGCCTCTGGGTGGGCCGTGGCTGACCCGCTGGCCGAGAACATCCTGGAGGCCTTCATCGACTACTTCAACGCCCGCGACCTCGAAGGGTTCCAGGAGCTGTTCTCCGACGATGTCTCCTCGGATTTCTTCGGCGGGTCGGGTGTCGAGACGGTGCTCGAGGGCATGGGGGACTTCTTCCTGCGCCAGCCCACCGTCTTGGCTACCCGGGGCGACCTGGGGGAAGAGGCCGTGGTGGTGACCTGGATGGCGGACGGGGAGACGGATGAGTACCGGATGCTCGGCTACCTCGCCTTCAGCTTTCACCGACGTGAGGAGGGGGATGTGATCGAGCACATCACCCACGTCGACCAACCCGACGACTCAGGCGAGCTGCTCGCCGAGGAACCCGAACCAGACGAGATCGCCGAGTGGGAAGACTGGAGCGCGTGGGACGAGTCCTAGCCGAAAGCAGCCGGGCGGTCCCTCCTAGGTCGCCAGGTCGCGCTGCTCCATCGGTCGGGTGGGTGCCGCTCGGAAGCCGAAGTAGAGGGCGACGAGCCCGGTGAGGATGTGCAGGAGGATGTCCCAACCCCCCAGCGGGACGAGCCCGAAGCCGCCCGGGAGGAAGATCCCGAGGACGCCCAGCACGATCAGCACGACGCCGATCCACTTGGCGTACTGGACCGAGAGGGCCTCTCCGCCGATGTAGGCGGCGATCCCCAGGATGCCGATCAGCAGGTGCACGATGTTGTGGAGGCCGTTGACCTCGAACAGTCCCAGCAAGGTCTCCGGCTCTGCACCCATGCCGGTCTGCACGATCCCGAGCAGCCCCACCAGCAGGTAGACCACCCCGAACACCAGAGCGAATTGCCGTACCATCCCTTCCTCCTCTGAGCGGGTCCTTGTCGGCCACCCTACTATCCGGAGCCCGCCCGAGGTGGGATTTGCGGCATCGATGAGGGAGGAATCGATCGGCAGGCTGCGTCGCTTCGAGGAGCACCGGTTCGTGGGAACCCGGGATGACATGGTCGTCTACGACTGCGATGACGAGGAGGCCTTCGCCGCCCTGGAGCGACGGGTGCTGGAGGAGGACCTGGTGAGCGCCAACCTGGTGGCCACCTTCGCCCCCGATATCCTGGCCGAGGCTCGCAACCGCGGTTTTCGCCCCCGCCCGCCCCTCTCAGGGGGCCCGGGGCCGGCATGACGCCCCCCGGAACCCGCTTCATCGACATCCACGTCCACCCTCCGGTTGAGAACATGCTGGCCGCCTTCGCCCCCTACCTGCCCGCTCTGGAGGAGCAGTTCCGGCGCACCATCGAGCCCATGACCGCCGACCAACTGGCCGACTACTACCGCCGGCGGCACGGCCGAGCCGTGCTCCTCGCCTGGGATGCCGAGCGGGCCACCGGACAGCCTGCGTTCACCAGCCGGGAGGTGGCTTCCCTGGTGGAGGCCCACCCCGACGTCTTCATCGGGTTCGGGTCGGTGGACCCCACCAACGGGGCGGCGGCGGTGTCGGGTGTGCACGAGGCGGCCCGGATGGGGCTTCGGGGGCTCAAGTTCCACCCCGGCGCCCAGCGCTTCACTCCCACCGACCGGGTGGTCTACCCGGTGTGGGAGGCGGCGGCCGAGCTGGGGCTGGTCTGCCTGGTGCATACCGGCTTCACCGCCCTGGGAGCAGGCAGCCCGGGAGGCATGGGCGTGCGGATCCACCAGGCGCGGCCCCTCCCCCTCGATGAGGTGGCCGCCCAGTTTCCCCAGCTCACCATCATCGCCGCCCACGCCGCCTGGCCCTGGGTCGAGGAGGTGATCGCCATCGCCCGGCACAAGGCCAATGTGTTCCTGGATCTGTCCGGCTGGTCCCCCAAGCAGTTCGCCGAACCGCTCCGGCAGGCGATCGCCGGGCCGCTTCGGGAGCGTACCCTCTTCGGGAGCGACTTCCCGTTCATCACTCCGGACAAGTGGCTGGCCGACTGGGAGAGCCTGGCGATGCCGGAGGAGGTCACCCGGGCGATCCTGGTGGAGAACGCCGCCCGGCTCCTGCAACTCGACCGCTGATCACGTACGGACCACCACGCACGGTGGTAACATGCTGGCAGGGGTGGGTGACCGAGAAGGTAGAAGGATGGGTCGCACACTCAGCTGGTGGCTGGTGGTGGGGATCTTCTTCAGCCTGGCCCTGACGTTCATGTACGCCATGATGGTGGGCAGGAACTTCCAGGACCTGGTCCTCCCCGCGGCCGCCGCCGGGGTCGCCCTGGCGCTCTTGCTCAGCCTCAGCGCGCGGTAGGGAAAACCGCGCCCGGGGGCGCCGGGGACGGATTCCCGCGTCTACGAGAACACTTCGGCCACCAGCCCTCCGACCCGGCGCTCCCGGTGATAGAAGAAGTGGTCGCTTCCTTTCAGCACCACCAGCTCCGCGTCGATGGTGTCGGCATACTCCTGCAGCTCCCCCACCGCGGTGAACTGGTCCCGGTCCCCGAGGATCAACCGGCGGCGGGCCCTGGGAAGCTCGGTGGCGGCGGGGAGCCGGGGGGAGAGCTCCGAGCGAACCGGCGGGGCGATGCCGGCGTAGGGGATGGCCTCGTCGGCGAGGGCCGTCCAGCGGAGGGCGATAACCGCCCCGAACGACCAACCGGCCAGGCCGAGGGGCAGCTCCGGGTAGCCCGCTCGAGCGCCCGCCACCGCCGCAGCCACATCCGCCAGCTCCTTCTCTCCTCCTCCCCAACCCCCGGTCGAGGTCCCCACTCCTCGGAAGTTGAAGCGCAGCACCGCCATCTCCTGGTCGGCGAGCACCTTGGTCACCGTGCGGAGCAGGGGGGCGTTCATGGTTCCCCCTTGCTGCGGATGAGGGTGGCAGAGCACCACCACCCGGATGGGAAGAGGGGGAGCATCCCAGCGCGCCTCCAGCCGCTCCCCGTCGGCAGTGTGCAGATCGAAGGTCAACCCAGAGCCGCCCCTACCGGATGAACCAAGACGCAGGTCACCCCAGCAACCTCAGGAACCACAGCAGGGCGGCGGCCAGGATCACGAGGGCCGTCACCAGTGAGGCGATGATCAGGTACCGGGTGGGCACGGCGAGATTATCTCCTTTCCGCACGGGAGGGTACGGGGAGGGGAGCACTAATCTCCGAAGGATGTACGACGTGGTCATCGTCGGTGGGGGGCCGGGCGGTTACGCGGCGGCCCTCTACGCCCACCACTTCGGGCTGTCGGTGGCGCTGGTCGAGAAGGACAAGGTGGGCGGGACCTGCCTCCACCGGGGCTGCATCCCGGCCAAGAGCTGGCTGCAGTCCGCCGAGGTGTTCACCACGGTCCGCGACGCCAAGGACTTCGGGGTGATGGTGGATGGGGCCGGGTTCGATTGGGGCACCGCCCTGGCCCGTAAGGGCCGGGTGGTGGACCAGCTCCACAAAGGCCTCTCCGGACTCCTCAAGCAGCGCAAGGTGGAGATCATCTCCGGCACCGGCCGCCTCGATGGGGCACGCAAGGTGATCGTGGAGGGGCACGGAGAGCTGGAGGCGGAGCACGTGATCGTGGCCACCGGCTCGGTACCCCGCACCATCCCCGGTTACGACTTCGACGGCGAGCGGATCGTGAGCTCCGACCATGCCCTCGATTGGGCCGAGCAACCCAAGCGGGTGGGGATCATCGGGGCGGGGGCGATCGGCTGCGAGTTCGCCTCCCTCCTGATCGACCTGGGTAGCGAGGTGCACCTCTTCGAGGTGATGGACCAGGTGGTGCCCGGCACCGACCCCGACGCCGCCCAGGTGCTGGAGAAGGCCCTCGCCAAGCGAGGGGTCCAGGTGCGCACCGGGGTGGAGGTCGGAGAGCCCCAGGTGGGCGAGCGGTCGGTGACCATCCCGGTCGGCGGGGAGTCGGTGGAGATAGACACGGTGCTGGTGGCGGTGGGCCGGGCCCCGCTCACCGAGAAGGTGGGCCTGGAGACCACCAAGGTGGAGGTGGAAAGGGGCTTCATCAAGACCGACCTCACCACCATGGAGACCGCCGAGCCGGGGGTCTACGCGGTGGGGGACGTGGTGGCCGGCACCCCCCAACTGGCCCACGCCGGCTTCGCCGAGGGTATCGCCGCCATCACCCACCTGGCCAGCGGGGAGACCGCCCCGGTCAACTACCGGGCGGTTCCTCTGGTGGTCTATACCCATCCCGAGATGGCGGGGGTGGGCCTCACCGAGGCCCAGGCCAAAGAACAGGGGTACGAGGTGACCACCACCAGCCACAAGCTGACCGGGGCGAGCCGGGCCATCATCATCGGCCAGGCCGAGGGGCAGGTCAAGGTGGTCGCCGAGAAGGAGGGCCCCATCCTGGGCGCCTTCGTGGTCGGGCCGTGGGCCGGGGAGCTGATCCACGAGCTCATGTACGCGGTGGGCTGGGAGGCGCTCCCCGCCGAGGCGGCCGCCTTCATCCACGCCCATCCGACCCTGTCTGAGGCGGTGGGGGAGACGCTACTGTCGGCGAGCGGGAGGAGCCTGCATTGATCGAAGCGAAGGGACCTGCGGCGGAGTTGACCGACGAGCAGCTCCTCAAGATGTACGAGCTGATGCTCACCGGTCGGCTCCTCGAGACCCGCCTCCACAACATGTACCGGGGAGGCCGGCTGGCCGGAGCGGTCTACCCGGGCGTCGGCCAGGAGGCCTGCATGGTGGGCTTCGCCTTCGCCCTCGAGCAGGGCGACGTCTACGGCGGTACCCACCGGGACCTGATGTCCCAGCTCACCCGGGGAGTGACCCTGGAAGAGACCCTCCTCAACTTCTACGGCAAGGAGGAGGGCCCGATGGCCGGCCGCGACGGCAACAGCCACTTCGGGGTGCTGGACAAAGGGACCCTGATGGTGGTCTCCAACCTTCCCGACGCCTGGCCGGTGGCGGCGGGAGTCGCCCTGGCCTTCAAGCTGCGAGACGAGCCCCAGGTGGCCATGGCCAACTGCGGGGAGGGAGCCACCGCCACCGGCAACTGGCACGAGGCGGTCAACTTCGGGGCGGTCTTCAAGCTGCCGATCGTCTTCACGGTGCAGAACAACCAGTGGGCCTATTCCACCCCCAACCACATCTCATTCCCCACCGACAAGGCCTCCGAGCGTGCCAAGGGGTACGGGATCCCGGGCCAGACGGTCGACGGCAACGACGTGCTGGCCTGCTACTCGGCCGCCAAGGAGGCGGTGGAGCGGGCCCGGCAGGGAGGGGGGCCCAGCCTCATCGAGGGGCTCACCTTCCGGCACTTCGGCCACGCCGGCCACGACCCGGCTGACTACGTCAAGCCGGACGAGCGCGAGGAGTGGATGGCCAAAGACCCCATCCCCCGCTTCGAGGAGTTCCTGATGGCCCAGGGCCTGCTCGACGACGACCGCAAGGCCGAGCTGGAAGACCAGATCGAGAAGAAGATCCGCGGGACCATCGACTGGGCGCAGGAGCAGGCCGACCCCGACCCGGCCACGGCCGGGGATTTCATGTTCGCCGAGCGGGAAGGCCCCCTGCCCGAGCCTCCCCCGGAGGGGGAGGGAGCCGGAGAGGAGATCACGCTCCTGGACGCCCTCAGCCAGGCGATGACCGAGGAGATGGAAGCCGACGAGCGGGTCTTCCTCTTCGGGGAGGACGTGGGGGACTTCGGGGGCGCCTTCAAGGTTACCAAGGGCCTGCTGGAGAAGTTCGGCCCGGAGAGGGTCTTGGACGCCCCCATCTCGGAGGCGGCCATCGTCGGGGTGGCGGTCGGGGCCGCCCTGCAGGGCCTGGTGCCCATCGCCGAGATGCAGTACATCGACTTCCTCTACCACGGGGTGGAGCAACTCGTGAACGAGGCGGCCAAGTACCACTGGAAGACCCGCCACCCGGTGCAGATGGTGGTGCGAGGGCCGGCCGGGGCCGGGGTGCGGGCCGGCCCCTTCCACTCGTCCAACCCGGAGGGCCTCCTCTCCCACCACCCGGGGATCAAGGTGGTGGTGCCTACCACCGCCTACAACGCCAAGGGCCTGCTCAAGGCGGCCATCCGGGACCCCAACCCGGTGGTGGTCCTGGAGCACAAGAAGCTCTACCGGGGGGTCAAGGGGCAGGTGCCGGAGGGCGACTACGAGGTGCCCCTCGGTCGGGCCCGGCTGGCCCGGGAAGGGGACGACCTCACCATCGTCACCTGGGGCGCCATGACCTACACGTGCCTCGAGGCGGCCGAGCAGCTGGCCGAGGAGGACGTCTCGGTGGAGGTGATCGACCTGCAGTCGATCGTCCCTCTCGACTGGGAGACCGTCTTCGAGTCGGTCCGCAAGACCGCCCGGCTGGTGGTGGTGCAAGAGGACATGCCGGTGGCCTCGGTGGCCTCGGAAGTGGCGGCGGTGGTGGCCGACGAGCTCTTCTGGGACCTGGACGGCCCAGTGGTGCGGGTGGCCCCGCCCAACGCCTACGTCCCCTTCGCCGCGATCCTCGAGGACGCCTACCTTCCGCAGGTGGAGGACGTGGTCGAGGCGGTCCAGAAGCTGGCGGCCACCTGACTCCCCCTCCTCTGGGAGGGCGAGGCCTGCTCCCCCTCCCTCGGGGAGGGGGTAGGGGGGAGGGTTCCCGCATCGACGGGCGCATCGACGCCGACGTGGAGCGCTACGCCGGCTGACCCGTCAGGGAAGCTCGGTCCCGAAACCGTAGATGTTCTGGTTGAGACCTCCCGCGTTGGGGCAGGTGTCCGGCCCGAAGGTCCCGTCCGGTTGCAGCTCCCGGCACTGGAGGACGTCGAACCCGTCCTGGGTCGCCTCGCGCGGGTCGGCACCCGTCACCACGTCCCGGTTGTCGGCCCACACCCCGAACACGGTCCCTTGGTTGGCATCCACCCACGAGTAGTCGCCGTGGAAGGGAACGTCGCGGTTGCCGAACATCTCATAGTTGGGCTGATGGCCGATCGTGCTCACCTTGGTGGGTGACCAGCTCGCCCCGTCCGAGGAGGTGGCGAGGAAGGTGTTGAGCACGTTCCCCGAGCTGGTGGCGTCCTCGGTGTTGCCGGTGGGCCGGTTCACCGAGTAGCCGGGATCGGTCCGGGAGTCGTAGTACACCGCCACCAGCGTGTCTTCCGACTTGTCGTACTCCAGGTTGGGCCACCACTGGTGCCCGGTTGGCTGGGGATCGAGGAAGACAGGGTCAGTGAAGCTGGCCCCCCCGTCGGCGGAGGTGGTTACCACGATCTGGGCCTGTCCGTCCGGACGGTAGGTGTCCCCGTTGTCGTCGGCCGGGATCAACTCCTCCCAGGTGACGTGGAGGGCGCCCTCGCCGTCTACCACCGCCTGGGGCAGGGTGGCCACCCGGTGGAACACGAATTCGGTCTCGCACAGGAAGGGTCCGTCGCCGCAGTCTCGAGCCGGGCTCCCCGTCACGTATTGGTCGCGGCGGTCGAAGGGCACGATCTCGGCGATCCGCTGGGGGCTGCTGAAGGTCCTCCCGCCATCGGTGGACTTGACGAACTCGATGGCATTGTCCACCCCTGCCGCCACGTCGGCGAACTGCCGCCATACCACATAGACGGTGCCGTCCGGAGCCACGGCGATGTCGCTTCCCTGGGCGTTGGCCACCCGGCTGGAGATCTTGATCGGCCTGGAGAAGGTGACGCCCTGGTCGGTGGAGCGAGAGAAGAGGATCTGGTCCCGCCCTGCCCCCGGGAAGAGGGTCCAGGAGACGTAGACGTTTCCCTCGTGGGGACTGTCGGGCCAGTCGTCCACCCGTAGCGAGGGCTTGTCGTTGAAGCGCCCGAAGAAGAAGGCGCTGGGGGTGCCCTCGCCGACGATCACCGTGCGGAGGTAGTCCATCCCCAGCGGCGCCGATGCATCCCGTACCCAGGTGGAGACGATCACGTCGCCGTTGGTTGGGGTGATCAGGCCACTCTGGTTGGGGTCGGTGCGGTTGAAGGAGATGCCCCCGTAGAAGAGGTGGTTGTCGTTGTCCCAGTCCTGGATCGGGTCGCCCGAGGCCCCGGCCCGGCCGAAGATGGGCGACTCCTGCCCCTCGGCGCTGGTGTCGGTGGGGTAGCCCGGGTTGAGCGAGTTGACCCAGGTGGCTCCGCCGTCTTGCGAGACGTAGAAGCCCATCCAGGCGTCGCCGAAGGTGGGTACCCCGCAGTAGTCGTTGGCACCCGCCACGATGACGTCCGGCTCGGAGGGGTTGATGGCCACCGAGGGCTCGTTCTGCTGGGCGTTGCCGCCGTCGTCCCCGCCCTCCTCGGGAGTCGTGGCGTCGCTCCCGCAGGAATCGATGCTGTCGTCCGTCCCGCCGTCGTGGCGCACATAGTCCTGATCGGTGACCTTGACCTCCCCCTGCCCGGTGGCCAGGCCGGGCAGCAGTGCCACCAGCAGGAAGACCAGGCTCATTAGTACGGCGATCCGTCGCATGACAACAACCCCTTTCCTCCGGGGCGGCGCTCCGGTGCCGCCCGCCCCACCCTTGCTAGCAGATCTCCGTCAGCTCTGCCCACCCGGTAGAGTCGGCGGGGCACCGAGAAGGAGACTCCATGGCGGTCGAGGTCAAGATGCCCCAGCTCGGAGAAACGGTCACCGAGGGCACGATTCTCCGATGGGCCAAGCAGGTCGGAGACTCGGTGGAGGAGGACGAGACACTGGTCGAGATCTCCACCGACAAGGTGGACACCGAGATCCCCTCCCCGGCGGCCGGGGTGATCGAGGAGATCCTCGTCGAGGAGGGGGAGACGGTCTCGGTGGGAACGGCCATCGCCAAGATCTCCACGGACGGTGAAGCCCCGGCCAAGGAAGAGGCGCCCGAGAAGGAGGCGGAGGAGCCCCCTCCCCAACCCTCCCCCGAGAAGGAGGAAGAGGAGCCCCCTCCCCAACCCTCCCCCGAGGGGGAAGGGAGAAGAGAGCCGGAGGCCCGACGGGAGGAGGAACCCTCCGGTAACGGTCAGCGTCGCGTCCTCTCTCCGGTGGTGCGCCGCTTGGCCAAGGAGCACGACATCGAGCTCTCGCAGGTGGAAGGGAGTGGCCGGGGCGGGCGGATCACCCGCAAGGACGTGGTGGCCTTCCTGGAGGGCCGGGTGGAGGCTCCCCGAGAGGAAGAGGCGCCCGCCGCCGCGGTGGCCGCCCCTCCCAAGGAAGAGGCTCCTCGCAAGGAGCGCCCTGCCGAACCGGCCGAGATCCCGGTCCTCCCCGGCGACGACGTGAGGGAGCTGGAGCGCCTGCGGGCCCGGGTGGCCGAGAACATGATCCGTTCCAAGCAAACCGCCGCCCACGTGTGGACCTCGGTAGAGGTCGACTTCGAGCGGGTGGAGCGAGCCCGCCGGCGCCATCGGGAGGCCTGGAAGGAGAAGGAGGGCTTCTCGCTCACTTACCTGCCCTTCATCGCCCGAGCCACCATCGATGCCCTGCGTGAGTTCCCGGTGGTGAACAGCTCCTTCTATCTGGAGCAGCGCAAGGCGGTCTTCCACCAGCGCATCAACCTCGGCATCGGTGTTGATCTCGACCAGAAGGGCCTGCTCGTGGCGGTCATCAAGCAGGCCGACGAGCTGGGGCTGGTCGGGCTGGCTCGAGGCGTCCGCCAGCTGGCCGAGAAGGCCCGGGGCGGGAAGCTCGAACCGGACGACATCTCCGGCTCCACCTTCACGATCACCAATCCCGGTCCCTTCGGCTCGTTCATGTCTGCCCCCATCATCAACGTGCCCAACGTGGCCATCCTCTCTACCGACACGGTCACCAAGCGCCCCAGTGTGGTGGCCGGTCCCGACGGCGAGGACCTGATCGCCATCCGCCACATCGGCTACCTGGGCCTGACCTGGGATCACCGGGCCTTCGACGGCTCCACGGCGGTGCTCTTCCTGCGCCGGATCAAGGAGAACCTGGAGGACTGGGACTGGGAGCAGGAGCTGGCGTGAAGAAAGCTCCCTCCCGACCTCGCTCCGCTCGGCCTCCCTCCCCCTTTGGGGGAGGGTTGGGGAGGGGGCCGTGAGCCTGCGCGTGCGTTGGCTGGGGAGGGTGCCCTACCAGGAGGCCTGGGATCTCCAGCGGGCCTTGCATGAAGGTCGGGTCAGCGGCCGCAGCGCCGACGACTACCTGCTCCTCCTCGAGCACCCCCACACTTATACGGTGGGCCGTAACGGGGACGGGACCAACTTGCTGGTCTCCGAGGGCCGCTTGCAGGAGCTGCGAGCCGAGCTGCACTTCGTCGACCGGGGCGGCGACATCACCTATCACGGCCCGGGCCAGCTGGTCGGTTACCCGATCGTCTCGCTGGGCGCGCCCCCCGACCTGGGGGGGTACGTGCGCCGCCTGGAGCGGGCCCTCATCGCCACCCTGGCCGACCTGGGGGTGGAGGCTCGGGCGGAGGAGGGCTACACGGGAGTCTGGACCGAGCAAGGCAAGCTGGCCGCCATCGGGGTGCGGGTCACCCAAGGCGTCTCCATGCACGGATTCGCCCTCAACGTGAACACCGACCTCGCCTATTTCGGCCACATCGTCCCCTGCGGCCTCGCAGGCCGCCCGGTCACCTCGCTCTCCGAGCTGCTGGACAGAGATGTCCGCATCCAGGAAGTGGTGGAGGCCCTGGTCCCTCGCTTCGCCGAGGTGTTCGAGGTGCCTCGGCCCGAGGTGCAGCTGGCCGCCTTCACCCGCCGCCAGGGACGTTCGGAGGACTTCGAGGTGGACCGCCTGGTGGCCCAGGGGACCTTCTCGCCGGGAGGGCGGATCCCGGTGACCGTGTCCGGTCGCCTCGCCGGCGAACCGGACCGGCCGGAGTGGATGCGGGTGAAGGCCCACATGGGGGAGGGCTACCGGGAGCTGAAGCGGCTCATGCGTGGGCTGGAGCTGCACACCGTGTGCGAGGAGGCGGGCTGCCCCAACATCTACGAGTGCTGGGGCCAGGGTACCGCCACGCTGATGATCCTCGGCGACACCTGTACCCGGGCCTGCTCGTTCTGCAACGTGATGACCGGCAAGCCCACCGAGTTGGACGTGCTGGAGCCCTTCCGGGCCGCCGAGGCGGTGGCCGCCATGCAGTTGAGGCACGCCGTGGTGACCTCGGTGAACCGGGACGACCTGGCCGACGGGGGCTCGGCCATCTTCGCCGAGACCATCCGCCAGATCCGCCGGCGGGTGCCGGACTGCGACGTCGAGGTGCTCATCCCCGACTTCAAGGGGGACCAAGCGGCCCTCCAGACGGTCATGGACGAGAAGCCGGAGGTGCTCAACCACAACACCGAGACGATCGTCCGACTGCAGCGGGACATCCGCACCTCGGCCAACTACGGCCGCTCGCTCTCCCTGCTGGCCCGGGCCAAATGGATGAACCCGGCCGGGATCACCAAGTCCGGCCTGATCGTGGGGATGGGAGAGAGGGAGGAGGAGGTGATGGGCGCCCTGGCCGACCTGCGGGCGGTGGGGGTGGACATCGTCACGATCGGCCAGTACCTGCGGCCCTCTCCTCACCACCGGCCCATCGACCGGTACGTCCACCCGGACGAGTTCGCTCGCTACCGGGAGGAAGGCCGCCGGCTGGGCTTCGCCCACCTGGAGGCCGGGCCGCTGGTGCGGTCCTCGTATCACGCCCAGGAGGCGGTACAGGCCGCCTCTGGCGGTTAGGCAATCGTTCTGCCTTCAGGGGGTGGGCAGCAAGACAGCGAGAGCGTCCGGGCTTCAGGCCGCCCACCCTGCATAGTCGCCTCCCGGCCATCCCGCAGAGCCACGTAACGCTACACTTGCCACATGTCAGCAAACGTGACACGGCTCGCCAAAGGTGGCCGGATCGTCATCCCGGCCCCCTATCGACGTGAGCTCGGGCTACGTCCCGGCGACGAGGTGATCTTGATCCTCGAGGAAGGCTCCCTTCGCCTCCTCACCATGCGCCAGGCCATCGAGGAGGCGCAAGAGCAGGTCCTCCGGCACGTCCCATCCGACCGCCGGTTGGTGGAGGAGCTCCTGCAGGAGCGCCGGGAGCAAGCGGCGGTTGAGTAGGACCATCCTCGATGCATCGGCCTTGCTCACCCTCCTGCTGCGCGAAGCGGGAGCGGATCAGGTGATCGAAGCCCTCCCCGAGGCGGCCATCAGCGCGGTGAACCTCTCGGAGGCCATCGGCAAGCTGGCCGATGCCGGCATGCCCGAGCCGGTCATCCGCCATTCCCTGGGGGTACTGCCGCTGGAGGTCGTTCCCTTCGAGGAGGAGCAGGCTTACCGGACCGGCTTCCTGCAACCGTCGACCAAGGGGGCGGGGCTCTCCCTCGGCGATCGTGTCTGCTTGGCGCTGGCCATCAGCCGGGGAGTGCGGGCCCTTACGGCAGACCGTGCCTGGCTCGACGTGGATGTGGGGGCCGAGCTGACCGTCATCCGCTGAGCCGACAGGCCGCCGCCGGCGGCCCCTACTAGCCTGTGCTCGCCATGCCACGCGCCCTCGTCACCGGCATCACCGGTCAAGACGGCCAGTACTTGGCCGAGTTTCTGCACGGGAAGGACTACGAGGTCTTCGGCCTGGTGCACGGGCAGGCCAATCCCAAGACCGGCCTGGTCGCTGAGGAGTTCCCCTACGTGACGATGGTGGAAGGTGACCTGACCGACCTGTCCTCCCTGATCGCCGCGGTCGAGTACAGCCAGCCGGACGAGGTCTACAACTTGGGGGCGATCTCCTTCGTGGCCCTCTCCTTCCGGCAGCCGGAGATCACCGCCAACGTCACCGGCCTGGGGGTGCTCCGCATGCTGGAGGCGATTCGGGTGGTGGGCGGGTCGGACAGCACCATCAAGTTCTATCAGGCCTCGTCGAGCGAGATGTTCGGCAAGGTGCGGGAGACGCCCCAGACCGAGAAGACTCCCTTCCACCCCCGCAGCCCCTACGGGGCGGCCAAGGTGTTCGGCCACCACATCACGGTCAATTACCGGGAGGCGTACGGGATCTTCGCCGTGAGCGGGATCCTGCTCAACCACGAGAGCCCACGGCGCGGCCTCGAGTTCGTGACCCGCAAGATCTCGAACGGGGTGGCCCGGATCAAGCTGGGCCTCCAGCACGAGATCACCCTGGGGAATCTGGCGGCCAAGCGGGACTGGGGCTACGCGGGCGATTACGTGCGGGCCATGTGGCTCATGCTCCAGCAGCCAGAGCCGGACGATTACGTCATCGCCACCGGGGAGACCCACGCGGTGCGGGAGTTCGCCGAGCTGGCCTTCGCCGCCGCCGGGATCGACGACTGGGAGCGATACGTGCGGGTCGACGAGCGCTTCTTCCGGCCGGCCGAGGTGGACGTGCTGGTGGGCGATGCCTCCAAGGCGAGAGAGAAGCTGGGCTGGGAGCCCACCGTGACCTTCGACGAGCTGGTGCAGATGATGGTGGAGCACGACCTCAAGATGGAGGCGGAGAAAGCCAGGCTCCCCTAGCCCGGGTGACCATCGGCGACCTCGACCTCCGGGGCCGGGCGCAGCGCTTCTGGCCGTGGGGTTGGGCCTGGCTGCTGGCGGGGATCGGGGTGGCGCTTCGCACCGCCCAGTACTTCTCCAACCGCTCCTTGTCCCTCGACGAGGCGTCGTTGGCCCTCAACGTCCTCAGACGGGACTTCGCCGGCCTGCTGCTGCCCCTCGAGTACGAACAAGGGGCCCCGATCGGGTTCCTCGTCCTCGAGCGGCTGGTGGTCGAGACGCTGGGCCGGAGCGAGCCGGCCTTGCGCTTGATTCCCTTCCTGGCCGGGATCGCCTCGGTGGTCCTGTTCCTGGCAGTGGCCAGACGGGTGTTGGAGCCGGCCGCCGCCGTCCTCGCCATGGGCCTCTTCGCCGTGGCCGATCCGCTGATCTTCTTCGCCTCGGATCTCAAGCAGTACTCGAGCGACGTGGCGGTGGCCCTGGCCTTGACGCTGCTCGGACTCCTCGTCTTGGCAGGCGGCCTCTCGGCGGGCAAGTCCCTGGGGCTCGGGCTGGCGGGCGCCGCGGCCCTGTGGTTGTCGCATCCGGCCCTCTTCGTGCTGGGAGGCCTGGCTGCCGCGCTGGCCTGGTCGCTGCGCAACGAGCGGGACCGACTGGTGCTGCTGGCCGGATCTGGGGTGCTCTGGGGAGCGAGCTTCCTCACTCTCTACCTGGTCTCGTTACGCGAGCTGGCCGCCGACCGCGCCCTGCTCGTCTATTGGAGCGGCAGCTTCATGCCCTTCCCTCCCAGGTCCGTCGCCGAGCTGGGCTGGTTCCTGGGGCTGGCCCGGGTGATCGAGTTCCCGGTCGGCCTGACCTTCGTTCCGCTGGCCGCCCTCTGTTGCACCGCGGGCGTGGTCCACCTGTGGCGGACCGGCCGAGCGCCGATCTTGACTTTGCTGGCCGGCCCGGGCCTGCTGGCGCTGCTGGCCTCGGGACTCCGCACCTACCCCTTCGAGGGACGGCTGTTGCTCTTCCTGGTGCCGGCCGTGCTGTTGCTGGTGGCCGGCGGCACGGTCGCCCTGGGGAGGGCCACCGGCTCTCCGGTGGTGGGAGGGGTGCTGGTCGCCTTGCTGGCGACCGGCCCCCTGCTGCGGGCGGCCGATCACCTGCTGGACCCGCGCACGGTCGACGAGATCCGCCCGGTGATGTCATATCTCGATCAGCACCGATCGCCGGACCAGCCCGTGTACGTCTTCTGGGCGGCCTACAACGCCTACCAGTACTACGCCCCGCGCTACGGCCTCGATCCGGCCGAGGTCATCCTGGGCAGCTTCCCGGCCGGAGAGCTCACCACCTACCTGGAGGACCTCCGGAGCCTGTGCGGGCTGGATGAGGTCTGGCTCCTCTTCAGCCACGTGGCCACCCTGGAAGGTGTCGACGAGGAGGCCTTCTTTCTGGCCCAGCTCGAAGTGCTGGGCGAGCAGCAGGACGCCTTTCGGGCGGAGGGGGCGGCCACCTACCTCTACGATCTGGGGCCGTGCAGGTGATCTTCGACCATGCGGGAAGGGTGGAGCGGGTCCGCGAGCTGATGAAGGAACGGGGCCTCGACCTCCTCCTACTCTCGGTGGGGGCCGATCTGCCCTACCTCTCCGGCTACCAGGCCATGCCGCTCGAGCGCCTGACCATGCTGGTGATCCCTCGGGAGGGCCGGGCGGTGCTGGTGGTCCCACAGCTGGAGGCACCACGGGTGACTCCCTACCCCGACGTCTTCGCCATCCGGCCCTGGAGCGAGACCGAGGACCCGCTGGCCGTCGTGGCCGACTTGGCGGCCGGTGCCCGGAGGGCGGCGGTCGGTGACCAGACCTGGTCGGTCTTCCTGCTGGGCCTGCAAGAGAGGATGCCCGGTGTCCGCTTCGAACCCGCCACACCCATCACCCGCGAGCTGCGGATGCGCAAGGATCAAACCGAGGTGGAGTTCCTCCGGCGGGCCGCCCAGGCGGCTGACCGAGTGGTGGGACGGCTCCGCCGGCACCCCTTCCGGGGGAAGAGCGAGCGGCAGCTCGCCCGGGAGATCGCGCAGATGACGGTGGAGGAGGGCCACGAGGCGGCCACCCTCACCATCGTGGCCTCCGGGCCCAATGCCGCCTCCCCCCATCACGAGCCGGCCGATCGGGTGATCGCCGAGGGGGACGGTGTGGTGGTGGACTTCGGGGGCCGGGTGGCCGGCTACCACTCCGACACCACCCGCACCTTCTTCGTCGGAGAGCCGGACCGGCAGTTCGAGGAGGCCTATCGGGTGCTGGCCCGCGCCCAGCGAACCGCCGTGGAGGCGATCGGCCCCGGGGTCCCCGCCCAAGCGGTCGACCGGGCCGCCCGGGCGGTGATCGAGGAAGCCGGCTACGGGGAGTACTTCGTGCACCGCACCGGGCACGGCATCGGCCTGGAGGGGCACGAGCATCCCTACATCGTGGAGGGGAACGACCTCCCGCTCGAGCCGGGCATGGCCTTCTCCGTCGAGCCGGGCATCTATCTGCCCGGCCAGTTCGGCATGCGAGTCGAGGACATCGTGGTGGTCACCGAAGACGGGGTGGAGAGGCTCAACCGATCCGATCGCTCTTTGGCGATCGTCAGCTGAGGCGCTGCCGCACCGCCTCGGCGATCTTGCCGGCCGAGATGCCGGCAACCTACAGAGACAAGGCGAGAAGAGGTTGGCTTCGAAGCCGAGCCTAGGACCCGACAATCCGCGCGATCAAAGCTCGCAGCTCGTTTACCCTCGGTGGTTCGAGGGCTCCCCTCAGAATTACGCTCTTGCCCAAACTCAGCTGTCTCATGACCTCGACGGCGTGATGGACTTCCGGGTGCGTGGGCCAGTCAGTCGGGCCAACCCCGTCCCGTTTGGCGACCAAGAGCAGCCTCCAGAGATCTGAGAGGTCCTTCGAAGCATATCGCTGCCTGTAGGCGAGCGCCTTGAGGACCAGAGCCGCAATGATGTTGGGTACGGGCACGTCTATGTGCAGGCGGCTTTCGTCGGTGAGCGTGGCCTCGATGACGAGGTCGCATGCTTGGCGGCGGAGGGCAAATGCCAATCCCGGAACCTCATCCACAACGAGCTCTCCCACTACTTGGGTGCGGGCCCGGCTCGTCCTGGCAGGCACTAAGAGGTCGATGGTGGGCTTGAGCCCACCTTCGCCGTCCCGGACGAAGCGGTTGCCAGCCACCTTTCGATAGCCCGCGTTCTCGAGGTGCGCAACAATCCGAGACTGGGAGAGCACCTCCGGGCGGACGCCGAGGTCGGCATCCTGAGTCTCGCGGAGGGGGAGATCGACCGCTGTTCTGACCACATGGAGAGTCACCATGTGGCCGCCGATGATTCGGTACTCGACTCCGGCCTGTTCGGCAGCTTTCGCTACGTCGTACATCGCGATGTAGGCAGCATCCTCTGCCCGGGATATCGACCTGACGGTGAGCACGGCTTGGCGCTCTGTCACGGCTCTTCCGAGGGCTCACTGAGGATCGCCCTCAGCACTTGCTCGATCCCTTCCATGTCATCTGGACCCGCCTCTTGGAAGAGATCCCAGAGCACTTGCAGCCGGTCGGCGATGGCTACCCTTTCGCCGTGAAGGCTCCGATATTCGGGTGTGGCGGGGAACACAGAGGGATCCTCCGGAACTCGCAAGATAAGACTGGCTCCGTCAGGATCGGCGACGGTGACGAACCCACGCGTCTGCAGTCCGAGGCTGGAATCCGCGTACAGCAACGCCCGTTCCGGCCTTCGCCACGATGCCATGAGATCGGCTGCCAGATCCCCCCCGAGGGCAACCGAGGCATTGGGTTCGGTGAGCTTGAGCGCGGAGAGGGCTTGGGTCCAGGGATCTTCGAGCGCGTACCAGTAGGTGACTGTTCCACCCGGCCCCGGGTAGTTGGCCAACCACCACTCGATCAACCTCTGACGGTCGGCTGGTTCCCAGCCCTCGGGGTTGGGTCTCACCAGTTGTGCCCTTTCCAACCGGTTCAAGACCTGGGAGACCCACGATTGGCTTACCTTTGCCCTCTTGGCCAGCTCGACTTGCCGAATGGGCTTCGGGGACTCGGTAAGCCTGCGCACCACCGCAAAGGCACCAATACCACGGAAGCGGGGAGCTGCGGGACTGTGAGCTTCAAAGGGGCGTCTCCTTTCCTCCGATCCCGCGCCCCGAGGGTACAGCCTGTGGTTACCGAGGAGGATGGAGTAATCCCCGGTCGGAGTGGCCCAGGACCAGCGGCGCCTCCTCAAGCGATGCTTGGCCTGTGCTGTGAGTGAAGGTGCGACGAGGAGTGCCTGACGGCGAGGAAGGGTGTCCACCTCAGCAGGTCGCGGCGGCCGACGTCGGAAGACAATCTCAAAAGTGGCCTTGCCCTGAGGAGCCGAGACTCGCAGGTGGCTCGGGTCCACCAGAGTCGCTTCGAGGCCATTCTCGAGTAGTGGTAGGATCCATGCGCCGGTTGTATAAGTATTGGCAGACATTTCTGACAAGGCTTATACTACCGCCAGCTCGACGAATCACAGGGGCGAGAACGCCCAGCGTCGCAAGGTTCGGCAAACGCAGGATATTCAGAGGCGCTGCCGCACCGCCTCGGCGATCCTGTCGGCCGAGATGCCGGCCGCTTCCCGATTCTCCTCGGGGGTGCCGGAGTGGGGCATCTCGGTGACGGCCAGCTTCACCACTCGTCCGGAGAGCTCGCTCCCTTGGGCGGCCACCGCCGCCAGCACCGCCTCCCCCAGGCCTCCCTCGATCCAGTGGTCCTCGGCCACGACGAGGAGGCCGGTCTCCTCCAGGGCCGCCCGCAGCGTGCCGCCATCGATCGGCTTCACCGAGTAGCAATCGATCACCCGCACCTCGATGTCCTCCTCGGCCAGGGCCTCGGCCGCCTGCAGAGCCTCGAACACGGTTACTCCGGCCCCGACCAGTGTGGCCCGGTCCTGTTCGGAGCTCCGCAGGACCCTGCTGCCGCCGAGGGGGAATTCCTCCTCGGGTCCGTAGAGCTGGGGGGTGTCCTCCCGGGTGGTGCGCAGGTAGGAGATGCCGGGACGTTCCAGCATGGCCTCCACCAGCCGCACCGTCGAGTTCCCGTCGCAGGGGTAGAGCACCGTCGAGCCGTGCACGGCCCGCATCATGGCCAGGTCCTCCAGGCCCATCTGGGAGGGACCGTCCTGGCCGATGGACACCCCGGCGTGCGAGCCGGACAGGCCCAGCGTGGCCCGGGACACCGCCGCCATGCGGATGAAGTCGTAGGCCCGGGTCATGAAGGCTCCGAAGGTGGCCGCCACCGCCTTGTGTCCCAGCACCTGCAGGCCCACCGCCGCGCCGATCATGTTCTGCTCGCCGATGTACATCTCCAAGAAGCGGTCCGGGGCGGCCTTCTGGAAGGTCTCGGTATAGGTGGAGTTGGAGACCTCCCCGTCCAGCACCACCAGCTCCGGGTAGACAGGCGCCAGGGCGGCCAGCGCCTTCCCGAACGCCTTGCGGGTGGCGGCCTTCTCCTCGTAGACGGGACGTTGATACTCGCCCCGCTTCCACTGCGGCGGCTGGGCCGCCTCCGGCTTGGGCGGGGTGATGGTGACGGGGCGCTCTCCTCCCAGCTCCTCGATGGCCGTCCTCGCTTGCTCCTCATCGAGGGCGGTCCCGTGCCAGCCCTCCTCGTCGGCCACCAGCGACACCCCCCAGCCCTTGATGGTCCGGGCGATGATCAGGGTGGGCCCGCTTCCGTCTTTGGCTTGCGAGTAGGCGGCATCGATCTCCTCCACGTCGTGGCCGTCCACCTCGACGGCCCGCCACCCGAAGGCCTGGGCCCGCTCGGCGTAGGCGTCGCCGTTCCACTGGAGCATGGTGGGCCCCCGCTGGCCGAGGCGGTTCATGTCGAGGATGCCGATCAGGTTGCGCACCTGGTGGTGGGAGGCGTTGGCCAGTGCCTCCCACACCGATCCCTCCACCATCTCCGAGTCGCCGATCAGCACCCACACCCGGCCCGGCAGCTCCTGGAGCCGCATCGCCAGCGCCATCCCCAGCCCGATGGGGAGGCCCTGGCCCAGCGCGCCGGTGCCGACGTCCACCCACGGGATCCCCTCCACCGGCACCGGGTGCCCTTCGAGGGGGCTGCCGAACTTGCGGTAAGTGAGGAGCTGCTGGTCGGAGAGGGCCCCGATCGCCTTGAGGCACGAGTAGAGGAGCGGGGTGGCGTGGCCCTTGGAGAAGACGATGCGGTCGTTGGCCGGATTCTTGGGGTCGTCGACGTCGTAGCGCAGGTGCTCGTTGAAGAGGACCGCCATCAGATGGGCGGCCGAGAGGGCCGAGGTGGGATGGCCCGAGCCGGCCCGGGTGGAGGCCCGGATGCTGTCGACGCAGAGCTGGCGGGCCAGCTCCTCGAGGTGTCCCGTGTCCATGCCTGCCTCCGAAACTAGTGGCCAGGGCTCTCTATACCCAGCCGGCTCGCATGGGACCACGGTACCCTGCTCGGCCGTGATCCCTGCCCTGCTCCTCAGCATGTGGGCGGCCGGGCTGGCCGGAGCGGCCGCCACGGTGGCCCGATGGGGGATCGTGGGTCCCGGCTTTCTCTGGCTGGCCGGGGGGGTGACCGTCTTGGTGGGAGGGCTGGGCGCCGCCGCCGGCGGCGCTCCGGTCGGGTGGCTGGCCACGCTGGCCGCTTTGGCCGGCCTGGCGCTGGCCCACCGCCCGGGGTGGGCGATGGGGGCCTTCGGGAGCGCCTCGCTGGCATACCTCGGGGCGGCGTTTGCGGTGGGAGGCCGGGCATCCGCCCTGACCGGGGCGCTGTTGCTGGGAGGGGTGACCGGTGGCATGATCCTGGGCCACTGGTACCTGGTCGATCCGCGCCTGCCCCGCTGGGCGATCCATGGCCTGGCCGGGGCGGGGGCGCTGGGCCTGGTGACCGACGTCGCCCTGCTGGCGGCGGAGGGGGCCTGGCAAGCCACCGTGGTGGGCGGGGCCTTCCTGGCCGCGGCCGGGCTCACCCTGGTGCTGCTGGCCGGGGTGTGGGCCGCCGCCCGGGTGCCCTCCTACGCCGGGATGATGGCTGCCACCGGGCTCTCCTACCTGGCGGTGCTCACCGCCCTGGCGTCGGCGGCCCTGGGCCGCTCCCTCCTCGTTCTTGCGTGAGTTGCAGACCGCCGGCGGGCCATTTCTCACGCAGGAACGGAGAGGGCCGCGCGAATCTCGGCCCTCACTTCCTGTGGTCGGGTGACCAGGTCCCACCAGGTGTAGCGGAGGGTTCGCCAGCCGAGCAGCGTGGTCCGATTCTGCGTGGCTCGGTCCCGGCGAAAGGAGTACCGGTCCATGTGGTGCGCCTCGCTGTCCAGCTCGACCAGGACCCGGCGGTCCGCGTAGGCGAAGTCCCGCCGGCACACGAAGGATCCCTCCGCATCGTGGACTTGCCACTGGGGGGTTGGCTGGGGTATCCCTCCCTGGTCGAGCACCCTTCGAAAGAGATCATCCAGCTCGCTCTCGGTGGTGCCGTCCCAATGAGCCCGAGCCTCCACCAGGGGGCGGATGACTCCCACGCCTCGCCGCCCTCGACGGCCCACCCGCCCGATGACCCGGGCCACGCCCTCCAGGGTCAACAGGCGCTTCCGGACCCCTGCATCGAGCGCCTGCTCGACCAGCCACGGAGCCGACGCGCCCAGGTCGACCACCGTCCTGGCCGGGCCCGATAGAGGGATGTTGCGCAGCTCGGCCCGATCCTCGGGAGCGAGGTCGGTGGACTCGTGGACCACGAACGAGCGGGCCGCCCGATCCCACCTGGGCATGACGATCTCGATGCGCTCCGGCCGCAAGCCGACCAGGCCCCAGAGATAGGCGGCGGTGGCATGGCTGGCCAAAGCTGCCTCCCCGGCGGTCAGCACCGCGGCTATTACCGACTGCTCCCAGGAGGCCGGCAGCCCGGGCAGGCAGTAGACGACCCGGTCCATGGGCCGGAGCCGGCCGGTAGCCAGCTTTCTGCGCACCTGGCGATCGGTCAGCCCGAGGGCGCGAGCCTGATCGAGGGTGACCAAGCCGTATTGCCTTTCGGCGAGCCTCATCAGCGCCCTCTCGGTGTCCGGTTCCACGGCGTAAGAGAACAACGAACCGGGCGGGGATGGAACCCCCTTCCGTTCTTGCGTGAGTTTCGGACCGCCGGCGGTCTCTTTCTCACGCAAGAACGGGGAAGGGCAAGAACGGGGAAGGGCAGGAACGGGGAATAGAGTGAGCAGGCGTGAAGATCTACACCAAGCGGGGCGACGACGGGACCACCGGCCTCCTCTACGGGGGGCGGGTCTCCAAGGGGGACCCGGCCCCGGAGGCCTATGGAAGCGTCGACGAGGCGGTGGCCGCCCTGGGGCTGGCCCGGGCGGAGGCCTCGGGAGAGGTGGCCGAGCATCTGCTGGCCGTGCAACGGGACCTCTTCGTGGTGGGGGCCGAGCTGGCCACCGCCCCCGAGAACCGGGCCAAGCTGGAAGCCGAGGTGAGCCTGGTCACCGGGGCGATGGTCGAGCGGCTGGAGGGTTGGATCGACGAGCTGGAGGCGGAGGTGGGGATGCCCCGCCAGTTCGTGGTCCCCGGCCAGGCCCGTCTGCCGGCCGCCCTGGACTTCGCCCGCACGGTGATCCGGCGGGCGGAGCGGAGAGTGGTGGAGCTCGGGGACCCGGCGGAGAGCCAGGTGGTCCCCTACCTCAACCGCCTGGCCGATTACGTCTACATGCTGGCCCGGGCGGCGGAGAGCGAATGGCAACCCTCCCGGCCCGAGGAGCCCAGGTGATCGATTTTTCGATCGGTGGTCCTCCCTCCGAGGAGTCGGGCGAGACGCTGGCGGTGCCGGTGTTCGCCGGGCGGCGGTGGGGCCCGGGGGCCGACTGGGCGGCCGCCGAGCTGGGAGACTGGCTGACCGGCTACCTCGACGACCAGGACTTCTCGGGCAAGCCCGACCAGGTGGCGATGGTGGCCAGCGCCGGGCGCCTGCCGTTCCGCACCCTGCTGCTGGTCGGCCTGGGGGACCGGTCCGATGGCGAGACGCTGCGGCGGGCGGCCGGCTGGATGGGCCGCCGCACCGCTCGAATGACCGAGGTGGCCAGCACGCTCCATCTGGTCGAGGCCGAGAGGGCGGCCCGGGCGGTGGCGGAGGGGTTTCTCCTGGGCCAATACCGCTTCGACAAGTACCGCTCCGAGCCCCAGCCGGCCAAGACCGAGCGGCTCCGCTTCCTGGAGGGTGACGAACAGACCCTGCAAGAGGCCGAGCGGGGCCGCATCGTGGCCGGGGCGGTGGCCTGGGCCAGGGATCTCGTCAACGAGCCCTCGGCGGCCAAGGCACCGGCCGTGCTGGCCGGCCTGGCCGAGCGGATGGCGGAGGAGCTGGGATTGGACGTAACGGTCTACGACGAGGAGGCCATCGCCGAGGCCGGCTTCGGGGGCCTGATGGGGGTGGGGGCCGGATCGCACAACCCACCCCGCATGGTGGAGCTCCGCTACCGGCCGGAGGGGGCCGAGGCCTTCCTGGCCCTGGTGGGCAAGGGGATCGTCTTCGACTCGGGGGGCCTCTCGATCAAGACGGCCGAGCAGATGGAGACCATGAAGACCGACATGTCGGGGGCGGCGGCGGTCTTCGCCGCCATGCAGGCCATCGCCCGGCTGGGGCTGGCCGTGCAGGTGTTGGGAATCGCCCCCCTCACCGAGAACATGCCGGGCGGCGGGGCCCAGCGGCCCGGCGACGTGCTGCGGATCCGCAACGGGAAGACGATCGAGGTGCTCAACACCGATGCCGAAGGACGGCTGGTGCTGGCCGACGGGCTGGCCCTGGCGGCAGAGGCGGGGCCGGACCTGATCGTCGACATAGCCACCCTGACCGGGGCCTGCCGGGTAGCGCTGGGGAGCAAGATCGCCGGGCTGTGGTCGAGCGACGACCGGGCCCGGGACCAGGTCGAGCAGGCCGCCGAGCGGGCCGGGGAGCGGGTCTGGCCCATGCCCTTGCCGGAGGACTACCGCAAGAACCTCGACTCGGAGGTGGCCGACATGAAGAACATCGGGGGCCGCTACGGCGGGGCCATCAACGCCAGCCTGCTCCTCAAGGAGTTCGTCGATGGCCGTCCCTGGGCTCACCTGGACATCGCCGGGCCGGCTCGCTGGGCGGAGAACGAGCATTACCAGTCGAAGGGGGGCTCCGGCTACGGAGTCCGGACGCTGATCGCCCTGGCAGAGGCGATGGCGACCAGCCAGGACTAGCCTCTCGGCGGCATGCGGATCCGCCTGGTCTTCGGCATCTTCCTGGCCGACCTGGCCGCCCTGGCGGTGGCCGCCATGTCGGCTTCGGTCTTTCGCTACGGCACGCCCTGGGTGTGGGAACCGGAGGCCGCCCGCGGCGGCCTCGGGCCGCTGCTCGCCTCGCTGCTGCTGGGCCTGGTGGTGGGCTCGTACGTGAGCACCCGCGCCTGGGGGAACGGTATCCCCCGACCCTCCTACGGGCGGGCACTGTGGATCTGACTCATCATGCTGGGGGCCGCCGCCCTCTTCATCGTGATGGGTCGCCCCTTCTGGTCGCGGGGCTTCCTGGCCCTCGTCACGGGTGGCTGGCTGGTCCTCGCCCTGGCCCACCGGGCGGTGGCCCGGCGCCGCCCCTGGACCGAGACGATGGTCGTGATCACCGGGGAGAAGGGGCTGGCCGAGGACCTGCTCGCCTCGCCTCACGCCGAGGTGGTGGAGATCCTGGATCCCCTCAGCGACTCCTCGCACGGGCCTCCGCCCGACAAGACCACCCTGGTGGTGGACCTGCGGGCGGTGCTCTCCGAGGAGATGGCCCGCTTCGTCTCCTCCACCAGCCTGGCCGGTCGCCCGGTGCGCTCCTTCACCGGGGTCTACGAGGAGCACACCGGCCGCCTCCCCATCGTCCACCTGGCGGAGGGCTGGGAGCTCTCGGTCCCGGTGGGCTCGCGGGGGATCTACGAAGAGGTCAAGCGAGTGCTGGACACCGCCCTGGTGGTACTGACCAGCCCGATCACCCTCTCGCTGGGGCTGGTCATCGCCGTGGCCATCCGGCTCGACTCGGGCGGTCCGGTCATCTTCCGCCAGGCGCGGCTGGGGCGCCATGGGGAGCCGTTCACCATGTACAAGTTCCGCACCATGCGCCTCCACGCCGAGAGCGAGGAATCCCTCTACCCGCTCCCCGACGACCCGCGTCTCACCCGGGTAGGCCGTCTCCTGCGCCGGTACCGGGCCGACGAGTTGCCGCAGCTCTGGAACGTGCTGCGGGGAGATGTGAGCCTGGTGGGGCCCCGGCCGGAGTGGGCCGTGCTGGCCGCGCAGTACGCGGCCACCATCCCCTTCTACACGCAGCGCCACCTGGTGCGGCCCGGCATCACCGGCTGGGCGCAGGTCAACTTCGGCTACGCCGATTCCGAAGCCGACGTGATCGAGAAGCTCTCCTACGACCTCTACTACGTCAAGCACCTGTCGGTGTGGCTCGACCTCCAGGTCCTCGGGAAGAGCCTCTGGACGGTGCTATCGGGCTACGGGGCCCAGTAGGGAGCTCGACGAGCCCGAGATATTTGGTTCTCGTCATCTTGCGGACTCTCGCGGGGCGCACGCCTACGTGCTATGTGTTGCCGCTCTCCGAAGTCAAAGCCAAGCTCTCTGAGATTGTCGACGAGGTCATCACCACACAAGAACGAGTGACGGTGCAGGGGAGGGCCGCCATCGAAGCCGGCGATGTCGTGAACCAGGCCGAGGTCGAAGCCTTGCGCGACCGGCTCCGTGCCCGGGCCGTGTGATCGAGGCGCGCTGGGATCTCATCGTTGCCGAACCCGCCCGGCGTGCGATTGACCGGCTGCCCGAGAAGATTGCGATAGCCGTGCTCGACTTCATGTTGGGTCCCCTTCTCGAGAACCCACAGCGAGTCTGCCAACCGCTCCGGGGCGCCCTGACCAGGCTCCACTCGGCTCGGGTCGGCACATACCGCGTCGTCTACGAGATCGGCGAACGTGATCACACCATTCGGGTGACCTACATCGACCATCGCGCCGACGTATACCGACCCCGCTGACGGCGCCTAGGGCGCTGTGGCTGGTCTTCACGATGCCTCGCGTCCTCTTCGACGCCACCGGCCTCCTGGCTTGAATACCGCCAGCGTCGTGGCCACCGACAGGGCCAAGACATCGTAGGCGGCGCCGGCGATCAGGCGGGCCTCGGTACCAGCCGCGCCGCGGCGCATTTCCTCCAGGCCCGGCAAGACGAAAGTGCCGACCAGCATCACCGAGACGATCAAAAGCAGCTTTGTGGTAACCCACGGGTAGCGGAACACCCCCCACCTCGAGCCCCAACCAAGTACCAGGCCCGTGATCAGGGCGGCCAGGCTCAGCGGAATGCCGAACACCACGCTGAACATCTGCAGCACCTCCCAGCCGGCACCGGCCAGCTCGGGGTCCTCGGTAGTGGCACTGCGCACAGCCACCGCCAAGAAGCCCGCCGTGTCGCCCAGCAAGCCGACCGAGACGATTACGTGCGCGGTGAGCACCGTACGGCGGGTGAACCGGGAGAGGGTGCGAGTGGGTGAGCAAGAATCGGCGGTCATCGGCGACGTCCTCTGAAAGGTCAGGTCGTGAGCGCCCACACGTAGTGGAGCGAGCCGAAAGGGCGAATCAGGCGAGACCTCGTATCTCATCCAGGCGTCGGCGGTATTCCTCGGTGTCGATCTCGCCTCGTGCATAACGGGCGCTGAGGATCCCGACGGCCCGCTCTGACGGCGTCTCGGATCGGCCTCCTCTCCTTCGGACCAGCAGCCAGATCACAGTGGCCGCCAAGGTGATCCAGAGGATTGGGAAGATGGGCCACCAGGGCCCACCCCAGCCGCCGGCTCGGCCGGCGTGTTCTGCGCCTCGTGCCGCGATGTCCAAGAGGGTGCTCATGTTCCGACCTCCGTTCGTGTGGGGTTCCCTTCCAGCATCCTGGAGATGCGGTCTGTTGTCGTCCCCCGAGGAGAGGCTCTCGGAGTCACCCTGCGGCAGTAGGCGCAGCTGCTCCCTACGGGTGACGACCCCGACCGACGCCCTGCGTACAGTGGGTCAGTGGCCATGTCTCTGGATCCCAACCGGCGGATCGTCGGCGACGTGGCGCTGGCACTGGCCACCGCCGTGCTGATGGTGTTGGGAACCACCGGGGTCAGCGCAGACGGCAACCCACCCGACCCGCAGGGGTGGCTGCTGCTCCTGGCAGCCGCGGCAGTGCTGGCACTGCGGCGCCGCTTGCCCATCGTGGTGATGTGGACCGCCATCGCCTGCGGGTTGGCCTACAGCGCTTTGGGGAACCCCGGCGGCTTCTACACCGTGGCGATCGGGATCGGCATTTACTCGGTGGCAGCAACCGGTCACCGCAGCGCGGCTGTGGCGGGATTGGCCGGTGGCTTCGGCCTGTTCTTCGCCGTCGACCTGGTCCTCGAAACCGGCCACCTCCTGACCGGTGGAGGCGCCCTGTGGTTCCTGGGCTGGTTGACGGTCGCTCTCCTGCTCGGCGAGGTGTCCCGCAGCCGATCCGCCTACATCACCGCCGTCCAAGATCGAGCCGTCGAGGCGGAACGGTCCCGCCAGGAGCAGGCCCTCCGCCGCGCCGGCGAGGAGCGGATGCAGATTGCCCGGGAGCTCCACGACGTGCTGGCCCACTCCATCTCGATCATCAACGTCCAGGCCGGGGCGGCCCTGCATCATCTCGACACCGACCCGGAGAAGGCCCACGAGGCGCTCCTCACGGTCAGGGAAACCGGCAAACGAGCCCTGCGGGAACTGCGATCCTCGATTGGGGTACTTCGCAGAGCAGACGACCGACCCGACGGAGAGGAGCAGTCGGCGCCGCGGAGCCCTTCCCCCGGCATCGATGACATCGAGAGCCTGGTGGAGACCACCCGGCGGGCAGGACTCCGGGTCGACCTTCTCCGGCAGGGGAACCCTCAGGCGGTAGTGCCGGAGGTAGGGCTGGCCGCCTACCGGATCATCCAGGAGAGTCTCAC
>JBOGFC010000229.1:0-1567 GCA_050742155.1 Acidimicrobiia bacterium | reverse complement strand
CTGGCTGGAGGTCCTCTGGCACTGCCTCCGAAAGGGCGTCCTCTACGACGAGGCCACCCACGTCGCCAACCGCAACCGAGCCCTGGGGAGAGCCGCCTGAGCGGAAGGTTGACAAAGGGTGTCTCATCGGGCCTCTCCTGTGATGGCCCCCGGGCCGTGCAAGAAGGCCGGCAGCGAAGAGCCGGAGGGGACCTCCGGGGCCACCTGGGCTTCCAAGCCGGCGCCGAGGATGCCGCGGATGGTCCGGTAGCCGGGGTCTCCCGCCTCGAGGGCCTTCCGGCAGGCGAGGTCGAGGCGTTCCGCCCCGTAGCGCTCGGCCAGGGAGAGCACGCCCTGGGCGGCCCGCAGGTGATAGAGGGCCTGGCCGGAGAGCAGCTCTGCCACCACCTCGGCCACCGCCGGGCCCAGCTCGGCGGCCCGGTGGCGGCACCAGGCGGGAGTGCGCTGCAGAAAGGCCACCTTCTCGGGCGGGTAGTCCGCCCAGTCGGTGGAGCGGCCCCGCTTCGGCTTGCGGGGATGGGTCTTGACGAGCTCCCCGTCGGCGAAACAGGTCACCTCCCGGGGCCCCACCCGCACGTCGAGGCGGCGGCCCACCAGGCGCCAGGGCACCGAGTAGAAGGCCCCGTCGGCGGTCACATGGCAGTCGGGGTGCACCACCGGCTGCCACCAGGTGGCCAGCTGGTAGTCCCGGGGCGGCAGAGCCAGCAGGGCCTCTCGCTCGACCGTCTCGAACACCCGAAGCGGCTGGGCGCCGCCCAGCGGCCGGCAGGCCCGCCGCCCGGCCACCTCCTTGGACCAGATCACCGCCCCTTGCACCATCGCCTCCCAGGATGCGAACTCCCGGCCCCGAAAGAAGCTCTCCCGGGCGTAGGGCACCATCCGCTCCACCCGAGGCTTGTCCTTCGGCTTCGAGGCCCTGGCCGGGTCGACCAGCGTGCCGTAGTGGGCGGCCAGCTCGGCATAGGTGCGGTTGATCTTGGGGTCGTAGAGGTCGGCCCGGAGCACCCCGGCGCGCAGGTTGTCGGGCACCAGCCGGGCCGGTGCACCGCCGAAGAAGCCGAAGGCCTCCACGTGCGCCTCCACCCAGGCGGCCAGGGTCATGGAGATGACCGGGCGCAGGAACAGGTGGCGGCTTCGGGCCAGCACCATCAGAAAGGCCCACACCCGGCGGACCTTGCCCGTGGCCGGGTCCCGCCAGGTCCCCAGGTACTCGTAGTCGATCTGGGCCTCCTCTCCGGGAGCCGGGTCGTCCTTGCGGACCGTCACCTGCGCCCGGGCCGCCTCCTCGGGGAGGGCCAGGTGGAGGTAGCGGCGCAGGCTGGCCAGGCTGGCCGCAAGGCCCTCCTCGTCCCGCAGCCGCTGGTGGATGGTGGAAACGGTGTTGGTCCCGAGCAGCTCCTCGATGGTCCCGTGGTGGCGGGCGATCTCCGAGAAGGTCGGCGAGCGAAGCTCGGGCACCACCAGCTCGGGGAACCACTCCCTCACCCTGGCCGCCCACTCGGCCTCTCCCACCGGCGGGCCCCCCGGCCGGTAGCCCACCGCCTCCGCCGCTTCCACGTAGCGGCGC
>JBOGFC010000228.1:0-5342 GCA_050742155.1 Acidimicrobiia bacterium | reverse complement strand
CTGGCTGGAGGTCCTCTGGCACTGCCTCCGAAAGGGCGTCCTCTACGACGAGGCCACCCACGTCGCCAACCGCAACCGAGCCCTGGGGAGAGCCGCCTGAGCGGAAGGTTGACAAAGGGTGTCTCATGGGGCCAGGTTATCACCGCCCCGGTCGAAGACCACACGACCCAACGAGCCCGGATCCTCCCGGAAGGTCCCCAGGTCGAGGACCGCCCAGATCGAGGAGAGGTTGCGGTAGGTACCCTCCCAATCCAGCCCGTAGCCGAGCAGGAACTCGTCGCCGACCTCGAAGCCCCGGTACTCGAGGGGCACGTCCACGATCCGCCGGGGGGCCTTATCGAGCAGCGTGACGGTGACGAGCGAAGCCACCTGGCGGGCTTCCAGGAGCCGTCGCACATAGGCCAGGGTGAGGCCGGTATCCACGATGTCCTCGATCAATACCACGTGGCGACCCCCCAGGGGCACGGCGGTGTCCATGGCGATCCGCACCCGCCCCCCTTGGCCGAACCGGCTCAGGGCCAGGAAATCCACCTCCACGGTGGGGAGGAGGTGCCGGACCAGATCGGCCAGGAACGGGAGGGCTCCGTGGAGCACCGCCACCAGCACGGGATCACGGCCCTGGTAGTCATCGGTCAGACGCACGCCCAGCTCGGCCACCCGGGAGGTGATCGAGTCACGGTCGATCACCTCCATGAACAGCTCGCTCACCCGGTTCCCCAGAGCCACTCCCAGTAGCGGCTCGCCCAGGCGGCCGCCTCCCGGAGATCCGGGAGCTCCGGGCCGGCTGGATCACGCAGGGCCACCCGGGCCACCGGGGCTCCATCCACCGAGGCGGTGACGACCACCTGCTCACCCTCCCGGACCAGGCCGAGGTCGACTCGGGATGCCTCCTCGCTGGACATGAACACCGAGGCGTCGGCCTCGGCCGGTAGGTCGTCGACCATCTCCCCGATCCGGCTTCGTGCATAGACCTCTTCTGCCGTGAAGATCTCTTCGAGGCCGAAGGCCGTGAACCCGTACTCGAGCAGGGCCACGGTGTCGGCGAAATGGTCCTCCGACCCCAGCACCACCGCGTACACCCTCCGCTCGTCCTGCTGGGCGGCCGCCACCAAGGCCAGACCTGCCTCGTCGGTGAACCCGGTCTTCACGCCGAAGGTGCCCGGGTAGCTGCGCAGCAGCGTGTTGGTGGTCAGAGCCTCCCGCTCCCCCCCGTCGGGCGTGCTGGGGAAAGGCGCTCGGCGGGTGCCGACCAGGTCGGCGAAGGTCGGGTTCTCCATCCCGGCCAGGGCGATCGCCAGGAGGTCTCGGGCCGTGCTGTAGTGGCCGGAATCGTCCAAGCCGTGCGGGTTGGCGAAGTGCGTATCGGCCAGGCCGAGCCGCCTGGCCGTCTCGTTCATGAGAGCCACGAAGCCCTCCTCCGATCCTCCCACGTGCTCGGCCAGTGCCACGGCCGCATCGTTAGCCGAGTCGATCAGGAGGGCCACCAAGAGGTCGCCCACCGTCAGCGCCTCCCCGGCCACCAGCCCGATCTCCGCTTCGCCCACCCCGGCCGCCTCCTCACTCACCGTCACCAGCTCGCCGAGCGGGGCTCGTTCCAGGACCACCAGGGCGGTCATCATCTTGGTGGTGGAGGCGATGGCCCTCCGCTCGTCGGGGTTCAAGCTGCCCAGCTCCCGGTCGAAGCCCTGGTCGTAGAGGATCCACGAGGAGGCGCTCACCTCCGGGAGTGCGGCGGCGAGGCCGATCGCCTCCCTGGGCGCCGGTTGGGCGGCCCGCACGGGGGCCGCCTGGGCCAAGGTCAAGAGCACGGCCAGCGAGACGACGAGCCGACGGATCACCTTCCGAGCAGCTCCCGCAGCTCGGCGCGCAGCAGGGCCGTCTCGAGGCTGCGAATCGCCTCGGCGCAGCCGGCCAGGGTCTCCGCCGCCCGCCGATGGGTATCGGGATTCCGGTGGCGGAGCAGCGGGGCCGTCAACGTGCGGAGCAGGTCCGCCTCCCGCTCCACAGCCAGGCGCAGGGTCCGGATGTGGCGGGGCTCCAGCCCGTAGCTCAGCAGGCGCTGCGCCTCGCGGGCCACCACCAGGTCCTCCTCCCGGAAGACGTCGGCCCCGTTGTGCAGCCTGACGGGCTGCAGAACTCCGTGCTCCACCAGGCCACTCATCTGCTCGCGGGTGAGCCCGGCCGCCCGGGCCAGCTCGGAGCCGGTCATCGACACCCCCGAAGCCGAGAAATAGGCCTCGGGGGGCGGGCCGGGACGGGGGGTCGAGGCCGAGGCCTCCCCCCGCTCCCAGGCGGTCAGCTTCGACCGGATCACCTTGAGGGGCAGGAAGTGGTCCCGCTGCTGCTGGAGGATGTAGCGGAGACGCTGCACGTCGGCTTCGGTGAACTGGCGATAGCCCGAATCGCTGCGCTCCGGCTTGATGAGTCCCTGTCCCTCGAGGAAGCGGACTTTGGAGACGGTGACGTCCGGGAACTCCGCCCTGAGCAGGTTGATGACCTCGCCGATCGTCCGGAGGGCGTCTTCAGGCATCGCCTCGTGCGACGATCAGGTGGAACTTCCCGATCATCACCTCGTCGCCGGGGGTGAGCGACGACCGGTCGGCCCGGTCCCCGTTGACGTAGGTGCCGTTGGTCGACTCGGAGTCTTCCACCTCCAAACCTCCCGGCCCCGATACGAACCGGCAATGGTGGCGGGAGACGGTGATGTCGTCGAGGAAGATGTCGTTGTCCGGGTGGCGGCCCACCGTGGTCACCCCGGCTGGCAGCACCCAGGTGGTGCCGCTCTGGGCGCCCTTGGCCATCACCAGCGCGAACCCCTCCACGTCGGGCAGCCGGGCCGCCTCCTCAGGCGATAGCGAGGGATGGTCGGGATGCGTCTCGTCGAGGGGGACGTAGGTGATGGTCGGCTCGTGCTCCAGGTCCGCCCCACAGTGCGGGCAATAGGCGGCCTCGGGGGGAAGCTCCTCGGAGCACTGCGGGCACTGCATTCCGAGGATGCTAGCGCCGGGCTCAACGACGAGTTGAGGGTGCGCTTCGTCCAGTGAGGACGCCTACCCCGTCAGGTCTTGGTAACCGGCCGCGTCGAGGAGGGTGTCGAGCTCACCCGGGTCGGCCGCCTCGATGACCGCGAACCAACCCTCCTGGTAGGGGCCGGAATTGACCAGCTCGGGCGAGTCCGCCAAAGCCTCGTTCACCTCCACCACCCGACCGCTCACCGGGGCATAGACGTCATTGACGGACTTGGTCGATTCCACCTCGGCGAAGGGCTCTCCCTGCCTCACCTTCCGTCCCACCTCGGGAAGCTCCACGTAGACCACGTCCCCCAGCGCGTCTTGGGCGTAGTCGGTGACCCCCACCCGTACCCTCGACTCCCCCTCGAGGAGGGCCCACTCGTGCTCCTGGGTGTACCGACGGTCATCGGGAACCGACATGGAGGGGAGGATACCCCCGGCTAAGCCAGGCGGCGACGCAGATCGCCTGCGTACTGGACGAGGACCAGGTAGTACAGGACGCCGCCGGCGACGCCGGCGGCCCAGCCGATCGCCCCAAACGCAGGGGGGGACACGCCGGCCGCCGCCAGATAGAAGGCCGGGAAGGCCACGTATAGGAAGGTGGTGGCCACCTTCCCCAGGTAGCGGACCTCCAACTTGGGGAGGCGGCGGATCGCCAGCCAGACCGTCGCCAACGCCACCAGGCCCTCCCGCAGCCCCAGGGCCGCCGCCAATGCCGGCGGAACCACGCCGGCGGCCCACCCTCCGAGCAGAGCGGCGGCGATGGCGGCGCGGTCCGCCAGCGGGTCGAGGAACTTCCCCAGCTCGGTGACCTGGCCGAGCCGACGGGCCAGCACACCGTCCAGCCAGTCGCTGGCACCGAGAGCGGCCAGCAGGAGGGCGGCTCCGAGCGCATCACGCCGGACCACCAGCAGCCAGATGAAGATGGGCACGGCCGCCAGGCGAGCCACCGAGATGAGGTTGGGAACGGTCAGCCCCCTCCCCAACCCTCCCCCGGAGGGGGAGGGCGAATCAGGCGGCTCCTTGCTCAACCAGGGAGAGGGCGAATCAGGCGGCCCCTTGCTCAACCAGGTAGCAGGCCACGTAGTGCCCACTTCCCTTGTCTTCCAGCGGAGGATGAGGGTTGGCGTGGCAGACGTCGGTGGCCCAGGGGCAGCGCTCGATGAAGCGGCAGACCGGCGGCGGGTTGATGGCCTTGGAGATCCCACCCTTGATGTCGGGATCGGGCCGCTGGTAGGAGGGATCGGGCACCGGCACCGCCGCCAGCAGGGCGCGGGTATAGGGATGGAGCGGGTTGGCGAGCAGCTCCTCGGTCTCGGCCAGCTCGACGATCTTCCCCAGGTACATCACCGCGATCCGGTCGCACATGTAGCGGGCCACCGCCAGGTCATGGGTGATGTACAGGTAGGAGACGTCGAGCTCATCGGCCAGCTTGAGCATCAGGTCCATGATCGAGATGCGGATGCTCACGTCCAGCATGGAGGTGGGCTCGTCCGCCACCACGAAGTTGGGGTTGACCACCAGGGCCCGGGCGATGGCCACCCGCTGGCGCTGCCCCCCCGAGAGCTCGTGGGGGTACCGGAACATGAAGGAGGCCGGCGGGCTCAGGCCCACCCGTCGCAGGAGCTCTCCCACCTGCTCCTCGCGCTGGCGGCGGCTGCCCACCCGCTGCACCTGCAGGGGCTCGGAGATGGTGTCGTAGACGGTGCGGCGGGGGTTCATCGATTCGTACGGGTCCTGGAAGATCATCTGCACCCGGCGGCGGAAGCGCTTCATGTCGTCCCGGGAGATGTGCGCCACGTCGATCATCGACCCGTCGTCCTGAAGGAGGATCTGGCCGTCGGTGGCCTGGGTGAGCTTGACCAGCATGCGACCGGTGGTGGTCTTGCCGCAGCCCGATTCCCCCACCAGGCCCAGGCTCTCCCCGTGAGGGATCTCGAAGTCGATCCCGTCCACCGCGTGCACGAACTCGGTGGCCTTCCGCAACAGGCCCTTCTCCACGGGGTAGAGCTTGCGGAGGCCCTCCACCTTGACCAGGGGCGCCTGGCTCACGCCTCCACCTGTTCCTCGGCCAGCGAGGGCACCTGCTCGTAGTGCCAGCAGGCCGTGGCGTGCCCCTGGGCCACCAGCTCGAGGGGAGGCTCCTCCTCCACGCACTTCTCGGTGGCGAAAGGACACCGGGGGTGGAAGCGGCATCCGGAGGGCGGGTTGAGCAGGTTGGGCGGCTCGCCCTCCAGCGGGGAGAGCTTGCGCCTCCCCCCCCTGATGCTGGGAGTGGAGGAGAGCAGCAGCCAGGTGTAGGGATGCTTGGGCCGGGCGAACACCTCCTCG
>JBOGFC010000227.1:0-13068 GCA_050742155.1 Acidimicrobiia bacterium | reverse complement strand
GCCTCGACGGCCGCCCCGAAGTCGGTGGTCGCCTGCCGAAGGCTCTCCAGCGCCGCCTGTCGCTGCTGGCCTTGATCCGGGGCCTCGAGACCGCTGATCAGCGCCTCGGCGGCGCCGAGGATCCGATCGGAGGCGGCGATCACTTGGGCATGGGCGGTGGCCAGCTCGTCCAAACCGGCCGGGGGGGTTTGGGTGTCCACGGAATCGGCGAACACCTGGGCTCGATCCCGTAGGCCCCGGAACTGGTCGAGCGTGGTCTGGTAGTCCTGTTCGCGAGCATCCCAGCGGGCGTTGATGGCCTCGCCCTCGGCCAGGAGGGCCTGGCTTTCGGTTTGCTCTTCCTCGAGGGCCTGGAGGTAGGCCGCGATGGCCGGGTCGACGGTGGTGGTGGTTGACTCGGCCGGAGGCGCGGCCGCCTCCGTGATGGTCGTGGTGGTCCCCTCCACCGAGGTGGCCGGCTCGATGCTCCGCACCACCATGTAGGTGAATCCCACCATGCCGAGGATCACCAGTGGGAGGATCCAGCGCCCTGGCTTGGGGTCCGGGTTCATCGGCACGGGCTCAGAGGGTAGTCCCCTTGATTGCCTCTCCCCGCTCGCGGGGAGGGGGGGTGGGGAGATCCCCTAGGCCGGCCGACCGAGTAGCGTGACGGTCAATGCTCGTGGATCGCTTCGGCCGGGTGGCGGACGACCTACGCATCTCCGTCACCGATCGCTGCAACTTTCGTTGCGTGTACTGCATGCCCGAAGAAGGCTTGCCCTGGCTCCCCAAGGAGGAGGTGCTCAGCTACGAGGAGCTCTTCTCGCTCACGGAGATCCTGGTCGGCCTGGGAGTGCGCACCATCCGCTTCACGGGAGGGGAGCCCCTGGTGCGGCGGGATCTGGCCACCCTGGTGCGGATGGTCCGCTCGTTGGGCGACCACCTCGACTTGGCGTTGACCACCAATGGCGTGCTCCTTTCCCGGTATGCCGCCCCGCTGCGGGAGGCCGGCCTCGACCGGGTGAACGTCAGCCTGGATACCTTGCGGCGGGACCGCTTCGCCGAGATCACCCGCCGGGACGCCCTGGAGCAGGTGCTGGAGGGCTTGCGGGTCGCCGAGCAGGTGGGGCTGCGGCCGGTCAAGGTGAATGTGGTGGTGATGCGGGGCCGCAACGACGACGAGGTGGTGGAGCTGGCCCGCTGGGCCGGGCAAACCGGCTACGAGGTCAGGTTCATCGAGTTCATGCCCCTCGATGCCCAGAACGAATGGAGCCGCACCAACGTGGTGGCCGCCCGGGAGATGTTGGAGGCCATCGAAGCCGAGGTGGGCCTGGCCGATCGGGCGCAGCAAGAATCGCCCGAACCGGCCACCACTTACCGGCTCGAGGGCGGGGGGACGGTGGGGGTGATCCCCTCCGTCACGGAGCCCTTCTGCTCCACCTGCAACCGGCTGCGCATCACCGCCGACGGGGCGCTCCGCACCTGCCTGTTCTCCCTGGAGGAACTGGACCTCAAGGGGATGGTGCGATCGGGCGCCGGACGAGAGGCCATCGAGGAGGCCATCCTCGGCTGGGTGTGGGGCAAGGAAGAGGGCCACCGTATCAACCAGCCGGACTTCGTGCGCCCTGCCAAGTCGATGAGCCAGATCGGCGGCTGAGGACTCCGCCACGACCCTCTTGATCCCGTCTGCCATCGGCTATAGGTTGACGGCATGGAGCCCGCTGCTGCCTTGGCAGCCGCGGCGGCCGCCCTCTGTGGACTTCCTCCGGCAATTGCCGCCCTGCGACGACTGAAGCCCGACCCGGACCGGTGGGTCCTCCGGGTGGGCGGCATCTCGCTGGCGATGGTGGCCCTGCGTTCCATACCGGCCGGCGCCCAGGTGCTGCCTCCGACCGTCCGCTGGGAAGAGCCCAGCGAGCCGGCACCCGGGGCCGGTCCTGCGGAGGATGGTTCACCGGACGGAGCCCGAACGTACCGGGTGCGTCCGGGGGACTCGCTGTGGGCGATCGCCTGCCGTGCCCTGAGCGAGGCGAGCCAGAGTCCCGCCGACGCCGAGGTGGACCGGTACTGGCGAGCCATCTATGCCGCCAACCGGTCGGTGGTGGGCGATGATCCCGACCTGATCTTTCCCGGGCAGGTGCTGGTGCTGCCCGAGCGGTGAGTACCGACCACCAACCCGCCGAGGAGGTCGAGTTCATCCCCTGGTCCGACCTGGTGGCCCGGCACCAGGAGTCCCGTCCCTGGCTGGCTTACCTGGTGGCCGGGGCGGTGGTGGCCGCCGCCCTGGGAGCGGTGGGCGCCCGGGCGGTGTGGCGTCCGGAGGCAACCGCTACCCCGACCAGCGCGTCAGCAGTGGCGGAAGAAGTGCCGGCTCCGCCCCCGGTCACCACGCTCCCGCTCTACTCGGAGGCCGACCTGCTGGCAGGCTCGGACGACCGGGATCACCAATGGGCGGCCACCCGGGCGGAGTGGTTCGTCACGGATTACTTCACCGCCGATGCCGAGCCGGGGGGCAGCACGGCCGTGCGGGCCGCCCTGCCGGAAGGAGGGCCGCTCCCTCCATTCCCCCAGGACGACCCCGGCGGCGGCCTCTCTTACGTGGAATGGGCCCGGGCCTTCCGTGTCGAGCGGCTGGGCGAGGGCCTCTTCCGGGTGGCGGTGGCCTATCGGGCCCTGGGAGCTCCGGCCGAGGGAGCCTTTCGCCGGCTGCCGGTGCGGGCCGTCGAGGTGGTGGTCGCGGTGGGGCCGGACGGCGCATCGGCGGTGACCGATCTCCCCGCCCCGGCACCCTTGCCGGCGGACCTCGAGCCCGGCGGCTGGCCGGCCGAGGGGGCGCCTGCTCCGCCTGCCGTCCTGGAGGCAGCACTGGCCCAGGCCTCGGAATGGGGGGAATCGCCCGAGGTGCTGAGCTCGACCGGGGCGGGGGCCGGCTGGAGGGTGGTGGTCTCGGTGGCCGATTCGGCCGGGACCCGCTGGCCGCTGGCGTTGTGGCTGGACGAAACCGGGGTGGTCCCCTCTCCTCCTTGGCTAGAGCCCTGAGCTCTACAATCCCCGCCCGTGGCCACCACGAGAAGGGTGTGGGCGGGGTGGGTGACCATCCTTCGAGAGCTCGGCTTGCAGTGGGGAGAGACGACCCTGGTCATTGGTGAAGATGCCGGCCTGCTGGCCGACGCCTACCAAGCGGCCGGGGCCCCTCCCGTTGCCCACCGCCGGCAGGGCTTTGCGGCGCTCACGCACGAGGAGGTGATCGACGAGGCCGGGCCCTCAGCGATCGGCTGGCCGGACGGGAGTGTAGGCCTGGTGGTGCTCCGCCATGCGGTCCCCAACCAGGCCTCGCTGGTGGGTGCCCTACGGGAGGCCTACCGGGTGCTCGCGCCGGGCGCTGGAATCCTGGTTACCGACCTGAGCCTGAAGCTTCTCATGAGCGGGACCACCACGCGCTATCCCTCCCGGGTGCAATACCGCCTCTTCCCGGATCTCCTCGAGCTGGAGGCTCGCCGGCACGTGGACTCGGCCCGGATAGACGTGGAGGTGGTTAGGGCCGGCTTCAAGGACGTGGACGCCTACGACGTCGACGAGGAGCTCGAGGAATTCGCCGACCCGGAGGCATATCTTCGCTTTGTGCGCGAGGGCGGATGGCGGAGCAGCGACCTCATGACCGACGGCCAGCTGGATCACCTTCTCGACGAGCTCGGCCGGCTGCTCCCGGGCCTGGCGGACGGCGGCCTGATCTTCGAGCGGGAGCCCTGGCACGTGACCCGGGGGTTCAAGCCGATCTGATCTGAGCGTTTTGGCGCGCAAACTTCACACCAGGGTGTGATTCTTGCGCGCCAAAACGGCCGGCGGGGCGCCAAATCGGCCGGGGGGGGGCCCCGGCTAAGCCCCGAACTGCTCCTCGAGGAGCCGCTGGGCGCGAGGGGCGATCTCCTGCCATTCCCCCTGTGGGGTCTTGGAGAGGGTGACGAAGTCGGCCGTCATGAAGACGCTGGTCACCTCCGGCAGCTCGAGCAATGCACGGGCGAGGGGGTGGTCGGTGTCGTGTCCGGCCACGAAGGTGTGGGGCCCGTCGACCGGCTTGCCCACGGAGAACTTCATGGCGTTGGGGTTGGGGGTGGCTTCGATGATCACCGGCATGCCCGGGCAGGCTAGCCGGGCTCAGAAGTCGGCGAATCCCCCGAGCATCGCCGCCAGGAGCAGGAAGATGATCAAGAAGACCACCCAAATCACCAGCCCGGCCACCCACTGGCGCCAGGTGATCCCCCAGGTCATGATCCACTTCTGACGCTCCGAGGCGTCCCGCCAGCGGAACTCAGCGCTCGGGGGAGCCAGGCGGCTGGGCACCGGTCCGGGACCGGCCGTCTGGGCGAGCGGAACAGGTTCGCCGGGAGGCAGTGATGTCCCGCAGGAGGGGCAAAACTCCGCATGGGGGTCGGCGATCTCCGCCTGGCAGGAGGAGCAGGTGCTGGCCAGCGCTATCTCCTTGCCCGGGCGAGGCCCCCAGGGATGGAGAGCAGCGCCCGCAGGGCCTGCAGGAGCCGGAGGGCGTGCTCCCGCCGGGCTCCGAAACCCATCAGGCCGATACGCCAGGCCCGGCCGGCCAGCTCACCAAGTCCGCTGCCCACCGCGATGTCGAAGTCCTCCAGCAGCACGTGGCGCAAGTCGTCGTCGATCCCCTCCGGCAGTCGGGCCACGGTCAGCTGAGGGACCCGCTGGCCGGGCGAGGCCAGGATGTCGAACCCCAGCTCCTCGAGTGATTCCTGGAGGAACCGGCCGGCCTCGGCATGGCGCTTCCAGCGCGCCTCGAGCCCTTCGCGCTCCACCAGGCGCAGCCCCTCGTGGAGCCCGTAGATGAGGTTGGCCGGTAGTGAGTCGGGAGCGTCCCGCAGGCGGCCCAGGTCGAGGTGCCAGCTGCGTACCGGCTCGGTCCGCTTGCCGAGCAGATCTTCGACCCGGCGGGAGAACGTCACCAGAGCCAGCCCGGGCGGGGCGCTCAGGCACTGATCGGTGACCGAGAAGCAGGCGTCGATGCCCCAGGCCTCGACCTCGAGGGGGATGCCCGCCAGGGAGACCGCTCCGTCGACGACCAGCAGGCGCTCCCCGCCCAGCGCATCTCGCAGCTCCTCCACGGCCTGGCGCGCCCCGGTCGACCCGTCGGCGTGCACCACCGCCACCACCTTGGCACCTCGCTGACGGGCCGTCTCGGCGAGTTGCTCTGTGGGGATCGTCCGCCCCCAAGGGGCGGTCACCTCGCTCACCCGCCAGCCGGCCCGGCGGGCCGCCTCTGCCATACGCTGGCCTCCCAGCCCGTTGACTCCCACTACCACCGGGTCGTCGGCCTGGATCACGTTGGCCAACGCAGCCTCCATCGCCGTTGCGGAGCTCCCCGGCAGGGCCAGGGTGAGCCGGTTGGCGGTGCGAAAGGCCGATCTCAGCCCGTCGAGCACCTGGTCGACGATCCGCACGAACTCGGGGTCGTCCCGGCCGAGAAGCGGCCGGCCCATCGCCGCCAGGACGGAGGGCTCCACCGGGGCGGGCCCCGGGCCGAGGAGGTAGCGAGGGGGCGGGTTCAATGCGGCCAGCACGGCCCCACGCTAATCCCCCTGGTTCTGGTCTGCAGAAATCAACCGCGGGCGGTTGGGCGTGAACCGCGGGCGGTTACGCGCCGGAGAGGCGCGCAGGAACCCCGGGTTGCTCAGGGGCCTGAACTCGCGACCAAGACCTTCCGGTTAGAGGAGCGCCTTGGCGTAGACGGTGAGCGGATGCAGCTCCAGCCCGGCTCCTCGGAGGGAGTCGGTCAGCCATCCCACCGCCGGGGCCATCACCTCGAGCCGGTCGGCGCCGGAGAGGGTGGCGCGCTGCACGATGGCCCGGACCATGGCGGGACCGTCTTCGGAGGTAGTGGCCATCCAGGAAGCCCGGAAGGTGTCTTCCTCCCGACCCGCGATCGCCCAGCCCGGCCTCCCTTCCCAGAACGACCCGGCGCGGGCGGCGGCCTCCAGGTCGTCTTTGGTGAGCCGCCGCCACGACCAGCCGACCGGGAAGAGCTCTCGGGCGTCCCGAGCCGCCTCGCTTCGCACCCATGCCAGGTAGGCCGGCTCGGCCTCGGAGGAAGGAGCCGGCTCAACTTGCTCGGGTGGGGAGATTCGCTGTCCCCCGTCCCCCCTCGGATCAGAAGTCGCCTGACCGAGCTCCCGTTCGGCCATCACCCAATCGGACACGGGCCGGTAGCCCAGTTGGCCCACCTGGCCACGGGCCGGCTCGTTCCAGTCCTCCACCGCCAGGCGCATGACCTGCGCCCCCTGGCGGGCGGCCCAGTCGCAGAGAGCGTCGTTGAGCCGCTTGCCGATCCCCCGGCGCCGGAACTCCGGGTGGACCCGGGCCCCCTGTGCCCAGGCTTCTTGGGCCGAGAGGAGGACCGTCCGGGCCAAGGCGATCGGCTGATCGGCGGGTCCGGTGGCCACCAGCACGATTCCGTCCGGATGGGCCAGCCACTCGTCGAGCACCCGCACCACGTAGTCCCCCCACGCGAAGGTGTTCTCCGTGAAGGCGGCGATGGCAGGCTTGTCGTCCGCTCGGGCGGGACGGATGGGAAGGGGGTTCAGTACTCCGCCAGCTCCCTGGCCCGGGCGACCATCCCGTCCACGTCCGGCATCACCATCGCCTCGAGCTTGCTGGAGAACGGAAAGCACGGAACGTCGGGGGTGGCGTAGCGGCGCACCGGCGCGTCCAGCCACTCGAAGGACTTGTCGGCGATCTGGGCGGCCACCTCGGCCCCGAACCCCCCGTACTCGTTGTCCTCGTAGACGACCAGGGCCCGGGAGGTCTTCTCCAGAGAGGCCTCGATGGTCGGCCAGTCGAGCGGCTTGATGGAGCGGAGATCGATCACCTCGGCCGAGATCCCTTCGGACTCCAGCTTCGCCGCCGCCTGTAGGGCGTAGAAGGCCATGGTGCCGTAGGCGATGACGGTGAGGTCCTCGCCGGCCCGCCGGAGGGTGGCCCGTCCCAGTGGGACCCGGTGCTCCCCCTCCGGGTAGGGGCCCTTGGCCAGACGGTAGAGCTTCTTGGGCTCGAGGAAGATGACCGGGTCGGGATCCTCGACCGCGCTCCACAGCAGGCCCTTCACGTCGGCCGGGGTGGAGGGGATCACCACCTTGAGCCCGGGCACGTGGGCGTAGAAGGCCTCGATCGACTGGCTGTGATAGAGGGCGCCGTGGATCCCTCCTCCGTAGGGAGCCCGGATCACGATCGAGCAGGTCCACTGCCCGCCCGATCGGTAGTGGATCCGGGCCGCCTCGCTGACGATCTGGTCGAAGGCCGGGTGGCTGAAATCGGCGAACTGCATCTCCGGGAGCGGGACGGCCCCGGCCGCCGCCATACCGACCGCCAGCCCGGCGATGAGTGACTCGGCCAGCGGGGCGTTGAAGCAGCGGTCCCGGCCGAAGGTGTCCGTGAGCCCCTGGGTTGCCTTGAAGACCCCACCCTTGGGATCGGCCACATCCTCCCCGAACACCAGGGCACGCGGGAAGGCCTCCATCACCTCGTGGAGGGCCCGATTGATGGCTGTGATGATGTTGATGGCCTCACCCTCCGGCTCCTCCTCAACCTCGGTGACCGCCTGCCCCGGCTGGATGGGGTTGGCGTAGACGTGAGCCAGGGGATCGGTGGGCTCTGGAGCCGAATCGGCCTCCTCCACTGCCCGGGCCAGCTCGGAGGTGACCTCCTCCTCCATCTGGGCCTCGGCTTCCTCGGTGAGGAGACGCCCTTCCACCAGGTACCCGCGCAGGATGCCCAGCGGGTCCCGCTTGCGCCAGCTCTCCACTTCCTCCCGGCTGCGGTAGAGGCGGTCGTCGTCGTCCGAGGTGTGGGCGTAATAGCGGTAGGTGATGGCCTCGATGAGGGTGGGCCCCTCGCCCGCCCGGGCTCGTTCGGCGGCCTCTCTGGTGGCCGCATAGACGGTGAGGGCGTCGTTGCCGTCGAGCAGCACCCCCTCGATGCCGTACCCCTGGCCCCGGTCGGCGATCTGGCCGGCCACCTGCTCGGAGGTGGGCACCGAGATGGCGTAGTGGTTGTTCTCGATCAGGAAGATGACCGGCAGCCGGTGAATGGCGGCGAAGTTCATGGCCTCGTGCCAGTCTCCCTCCGAGGTGGAGGCTTCCCCTCCCGACACCAGCACCACGCCCGGCTTGCCCTGCTGCCGGAGGGCGTAGGCGATCCCGGCAGCGTGCGGGAACTGGGTGGCGATGGGCGAGGAGTGGGTGAAGATCCGGTGCTCGGGTGAGGACCAGTGGTTGGGCATCTGGTGGCCGCCGCTGGAGGGGTCCTCATGGCGGGAGAAGACCCCGAGCAGGATGTCGCGGGGGGTCATCCCCCAAGCCAGCACCAAGCCGAGATCGCGGTAGTAGGGCAGCGCCCAGTCGACCGAGCGGTCCATGGCGAAGGCGCTGGCCACCTGCACCGCCTCGTGTCCTGAGGACGACACCACGAAGGGCGCCCTTCCCTGGCGGTTGAGGGCCCACATGCGGTCGTCCAGTCGCCGGGCCTGGAGCATGGTCCGGTAGATGGCCAGCACCTGGTCGTCGGTGAGCCCCAGCTCGGTGTGGTCGCCCTTCAGTTGCAGTTGGGTGACCATCCCCCTCCCGTCAGTTGCGGTCATCCCCGTTGCGGCGAAAGAGGCGCAGGTTGCCGATCTGCTGGATGCGCTCCTGGGCCAGCTCCACCGCCGCCTGCTGAGGGGTGATCCCCCGTTCCAGCGCCTCGCTCAAGAGACGGAGGGTGCCGTCGTAGATCTTGTCGATGCGGCGGGCGGCGCGCTTCGACGAGTAGCCCCGCAGCTCCTCGGCCACGTTGATCAGGCCGCCGGCGTTGACCACGAAGTCGGGGGCGTAGAGGATTCCCTGGTCGGCCAGCAGCTTGGAGTCCCCCTCCTCGGCCAGTTGGTTGTTGGCCGACCCCAGGATCACCTGACACTGAAGGCGGGGGATGGTCTCTGAGTTGAGGGCCGCCCCGAGGGCACAGGGGGCCACCACGTCGCACTCCACGAAGAGGATCTGGTCGGGCTCCGCGGTCTTGACGCCGAACTGGGCCACCAGCCGCTCCACATTGGCCTCCGTGACGTCGGCCACCACCACCTCGCACCCGGCCGCGATGAGGTCCTCGACGAAGTGGGAGCCCACCTTGCCGACGCCTTGGACGGCCACCTTGCGGCCGGTGAGATCCCTGGTTCGCCACAGGTGCTGGGAGACCGCCCGGAGAGCGGCCAGCAGCCCGCGGGCGGTCGCCGGGGAGGGATCGCCGGAGCCGCCCTCCGCCTTGGGGACGCCGGTCACCCAGCGGGTCTCCCGGCGAATCAGCTCCATGTCGTGGTGGTCGGTGCCGACGTCCTCGGCGGTGATGTACCGGCCTTGCAGGGAGTCGATCACCCGACCGTAGGCCCGCCAGAGTCGCTCGGACTTCGAGGTGCGGGGGTCGCCGATGATCACCGCCTTACCCCCGCCCAGGTCGAGTCCGGCGGCGGCCGCCTTGAGGGTCATCGCCTTGGAGAGGCGCACCACGTCGGTGAGGGCTTGGTCCTCGGACTGGTACGGAAAGAAACGGGTCCCGCCGAGGGCGGGACCCAGAGTCGTCGAGTGTATGGCGATGATCGTCTTGAGGCCTGATACAGGATCAAAGCCGTGGACGATCTCTTCGTGACCGTCGCCGGCTATCGAGGCAAACACCCCCATACCTGGAGCCTCCTTGTCAAGCCTGCCAGCCATCCTACCCCATGGCCCCGGTTTGGTTTCCGAGGGAACCGAGGGCTGCCGAGCGATACATCCTCCGGTACGATGAGGTCATGACGGGGGCTGCGTACCTGAGGGTTTACCTGCCCATGGATGGGCTGCGCTCCGAGGAGGGGCGTCGCTGGGAGGGGCGGCCTGCTCTCGACCATCGCTCGGCCGGGCCGGTCATCACGGCCAGTGCCTATGGCCTGCTCTCCGAACCGCTCGCCGACGACGCCCTGCTCACCGAGTGGTCCGGGCGCCGCTTCGTCTGTCCTCGCCATCCCCGGCTGCGAGTGCTGGAAGGACTGCTCGCCTTCCACAACGCCTTCCCCTCGAGCCGGCTGGTGCCGGAGCTGACGGTGCGGAGGGCCGCCTCCGAGCTGCATCGGCTGCAACGCCGCCAGCCCCGGGCTCGCTCTCATATCCTCACTTCCCCCTGGCATGTGCCGCTTCGGTGGTTCGCGGCCTTCTCCCCCGACGAGCGGGAGGTGCGGGAGCTGTCCAAGGGCACCACGATCCGCTACCGGACCGCCCGGCACCGGGCCTCCGACCGGCTCAGCCATGCCGTCGACGTTCTCGCCGAGGCCGGCTTCGAGGATGAGATCGTCGAGCAGGTGGAGGACCTGGCCGAGTGGCTGATCGAGTTCCCGCCCGACGCCATGGTGGAGCTCGATTACGGCAGTGTGGCCGGGCTGTTCAGCTCGGGCGACCTGGCCGTCGACGAGTCGGCGGCCGAGGTCTGGGCCAGCCTGGAGGCCCTCGAGCGGGGTGACTTCCAGGATGCCACCGAGCACTACTCCATGGCGGCCTCCCGTTGGGCCCCTGCCCAGGCGGTCACCTACAGCAACTGACCAGATCGGCCGACAAACGAGCCGTGCGTCTGCTCTTGGTTTCGGTGGTGATGGTGCTTTCCCTGGCGGGGTGCAGCTTGGATGCATTGTTGGCGGGGGGGATGGCCGGCTCGGAAGCGGCCGGGCGGGCCGAGCAGGGCCTCCAAGCGGTGGAGCAGGCGGCGGTTGTGGGGGAGGGAGCCGGGCGGATCCCGGCGCCTCGAGGCCACTGCCCGGAGGACTACGAACTGGGGATCGCGGTGACCGCCTCCACGCCCGGCTGGAGCAGTCTGGCCGGCGACGAGCGGGCCGCCTTCCAGGTGCTTCTCCGATCGGCGGCGGCCTGCGGACAGATCACGGCCGATCCCCGGTATCTGGCCTGGAAGGACAGGTAGAGGGTGCTTGGTCGCCCCAGGCTACGCTGAGCGCCCTGTGGCTGGCAGTCGCGGTCGGGTTGAGGGTCCGAAAGGACCGGTGGTGACGAGCGCGAGTCCGCAGGTCGACACCGGTTTCCTGCTGCTGGCGGACATCTCCGGCTACACCAGGTTTCTCGAGCTGGTCACGGCGTCGCATCCCGAGATGACCGGTGCCGGCAGCGAGGTGCCGCCCGCCTACCCGCTGATGAGCAGCTTGCTTGACGTGGTGGTGGAGAAGATCGCCCCAACCTTCCTGCTCGCCGAGATCGAGGGGGACGCGGTGTTCGCCTATTCGCTGGGCGACCGGCTGGCGGGCGAGGCAGCGACGCTCCTGCACCTGGTTCGGTCGGCATACGGGGCCTTCAGGGAGCGGGTCGAGAGGGCCGAGATCCTTCAGAAGCACGACTGCCAGGCGTGCATGATTTTCCCTTCGTTGGAACTCAAGTTCGTGGTTCATCAGGGCACGCTCGTCGTCCAAAGGATCGCCGGGCGCGAGAGGCTGCTGGGCCCGGCGGTCAACGTCGCCCATCGACTGCTCAAGAACTCCGTCACCGAGAGGACCGGACGCCGCGGCTACCTATTGGTGACCGAGGCGGCGGCCGGCCGACTCAAGCTGACACCAGAGATCGGCGTTCTGCATGAGGAGCAGTACGCCGATGTGGGCTCGGTCACCGGCATCGTCATCGGGCTGAATGGGGAAGCGACAAGGCCTGCCCCGACGATGGGGCCCCTCGGATAGCGCCCGATCGCGCCACAGCGTCACTGAGAGAGCACATGTCCCAACCAACTGCGGACCGTCCAGAGATCCCCGAGTACGGGGTCCCGGAGAGCCACGAGGGGCTCGTCTCCTGGGAGTGGGCCCGGAAACGTTTGGAGCTCTCGCTGATCTATTGGATGGCCACCACCCGGCCCAACGGGCGGCCGCACAGCGTGCCACTCTGGGGCGTGTGGTTGGACGATCACCTCTTCTTCGACGGCGGAGCTCACACTCGCCACCTCCGCAACTTGGCGGAGTGTCCGTGGGCATCCGTGCACCTCGAGAGCGGCACGGAGGTAGTCATCCTGGAGGGCCGGGTGGAACCGGTCGCATCTCCCGATCCGCAACTGGCTGCCCGTCTCTCGGCCTCCTACACCGACAAGTATCGGGAGGAGGGCTACGCCCCGGAACCAGGTGCATGGGACGAGGGGGGTCTCTATCGGTTCCAGCCCGCACGGGGCTGGGCCTGGCGGGCCTTCCCACAGGACGCGACCCGCTTCCACTTCTGATCCTAAGCTCGCTTGGCTCCAGCCCTGGACTTTTCATCCCGCCAGCAGCGGCGCCGGTATCCTCGGGTAATAGGGTCGGGAGGTGGTCATAGCTTCGGGCGCGGGCTCTTCGGAACTCCGACTCGTCACTGTTCTCGTCGCCGACGTGGTCTCGTACACCTCGCTCTCCGAGGAGCTGGGCCCAGAGCGGACTGGGGCCTTGCTGGAGCAGATTTGGGCTCGGGTCAGCAGGGTCCTGGAGCGCTACGAGGCCTCCGTCGAAGGATACGGAGGCGACGAGATCGTGCTCCGTTTCGGCGCCCCCGTGGCCCACGAGGATGACCCGGCACGGGCCTGCCATACCGCCCTGGAAATTCATGCCGAGGTAGCTGAGCTGGACCGAGAGCGGCGCAGCGCCGGAGGACGACCGATCAGGTTCAGGATCGGGATCAACACCGGCCGCGTGCTGGCCGCCGAGATGGGCGCCGTACAGCGACGTGAGTATGGGATAACGGGCGAGGCGGTCAACATCGCCGCCCGTCTGAGCGCGGCCGCCCCGCCCGCCGGTACGCTGGTGGGGGAGGCGACGTGGCGTCTGAGTCGGGGCCATTTCGCGTTCTCGCCGCCCCGTTCACTCCGACTCAAAGGGGTATCGCAACCGGTGGCGGCCCGCCAACTCCTGGCTCGGGCGAGCGAGTCACGCCGACGGCTCGAGAGGCCGACTCAGCTGATCGGACGGACCGACGAGCTGGCGACGCTCCGCGGCTTTCTCGCCCAGGTGCAGGCCGGAGAGGGCGAAGTCGTAGCTCTGCTCGGAGAGGCCGGGATCGGGAAGTC
>JBOGFC010000226.1:0-1546 GCA_050742155.1 Acidimicrobiia bacterium | reverse complement strand
GTCGACGGTCGTGTCCGTGGATGTGTCTGTCATGGTCGCCTCGCTTCGGTGCCGCCACGGTGACGGGGTCATTGGACGAAACGGCCACGGTGGGTCTCATCGGGCAGTTGCCCCATCTTTTGGCGCGGCCGCGTCGGCTCAGGCGGGAGGGTCACGAGCAGGCCGTGCTTAAAGAGGTTCGCCTAATAGAGTGACAGGCTGAGGTGTTCTTGAGACACTTGGGGCATGGTGCTTCGGGTGCTGGTGTTGCTCATCACGTTGGTAGCGGCAGCGGTGCGGTCCTCGCCCGCCCGCCGAGACTTCGAGGGGATGGAGCGTCGCCGCAAGCGGGCGGCGCGGATGTTCGATCGGGGAGACACCCAAGCCGACGTGGCCCGGGAGCTCGACGTGTCGCGCCAGTCGGTGAGCCGCTGGTACGCCGACTGGCAGGCGGGAGGCACCAAGGCGCTCAAGGCAGCGGGGAGAGCGGGGAGGCTGCCCCGGCTGACCAAGACCCAGCTCCGCCAGATCGACCGGGCGCTACGCAAGGGACCACGGGCGCACGGGTTCGGCACCGATCTGTGGACCCTGGATCGAGTGGCGGCGGTGATCGAGGCCGAGACCGGGGTGCGCTACCACCCCGGCCACGTGTGGAAACTCCTGCGGGACAAGCTGGGCTGGAGCCGTCAGCGGCCCGCCCGTCGGGCGGTGGAGCGGGATGAGGAGGCGATCGCCCGCTGGGTCGCCGAGGACTGGCCTCGCATAAAAAGGGGGCCCGCAGACGCCGAGCGTGGATCGTCTTCCAGGACGAGTCGGGGGTCTCCCTCCTCCCCCCGGTGAGAGCCACCTGGGCGCCCAGAGGCCAAACCCCGGTGTTGCGCCACCGGTTCTCGTGGAAGCGGCTGTCCATGTCCGCCGCCCTGGCGTACGCGCACGACCGCTCCGACGCCCGCATCATCTTCGAGACCCGCCCCGGCGCCTACAACCACGACAGCCTCATCGAGTTCCTCGGTGCGCTGCACGACGAGCTGGGCGGCGCCAAGGTCACCTTGATCTGGGACGGGCTGCCGTCGCACCGCAGCCACAAGATGCAGGCGTTCATCGCCTCCCAGCGGCGGTGGCTGGTCGTCGAACGGCTCCCCGGCTACGCCCCCGACCTCAACCCGGTCGAGGGGCTGTGGGGAAACGTCAAGGGCACCGAACTGGCCAACCTGTGCGCTGACAGCATCGATGAGCCCGCCGAGGCCGCCCACGCGGGCATCGACCGCGTCCGAGCCGACACCGACCTCGCCTTCGCCTTCCTGAGCCACTGCGGCCTCTCTCTATGACCAAGTTGTCACTGTAATATGCGAACCTTTTTAAGTGCGGCGAGTTCAAGGTGCTTGACGAGTTCTATCGAGATCAGGCCGCCCGTGGACGGTCACCGGCCGGAGTGCACGGCGTGCACGGCAGCTCGCAGGAAGGCCTGGTACCAAGCCAATCGTGATCGCGAGATCGCCCGCGTCAAGGAATGGCAGCAGGAGAACGCCGAGCGTCTGAACGCCTATCGGCGTGAGCACAACCAGCG
>JBOGFC010000225.1:0-2471 GCA_050742155.1 Acidimicrobiia bacterium | reverse complement strand
CGCTGATCTGCATCCTTGACCACCGGGACGATCAGCCCCTCGGTGGTATCCACCGCCACCCCGATCCCGAAGCGACGCCTGAGGACCACATTCTCCCCCTCGAGGAAGGCGTTGAAGTCCGGGAACTCCCGCAAGGCTGGCAGCACGGACCTGATCAGGAAAGCCTCCAGGGGGAGGGGCCCCTCCCGGTGAGCGGCCAGCTTCCGGCGCGCATCGAGCAGCGCGGAAGCTCCGGCTTCTCCAAAGGTCGTCACGTGCGGGATCTCCCGCCAGGAGCGGGTCATGTGCTCGGCGATGGTGCGCCGCAGGCGGGACAGGGGGACTCGCTCCTCGGCCCGCCCGGAGGCGGCCGCTTCGACGTCTCCCCGGGTGATACGCCCTACCGGACCGGTGCCCTGCACGGTGGCCAGGTCCACGCCCATCTCGGCGGCCAGCTTGCGGACCACCGGTAGGGCCTGGACCGGCGTTGCCCCTCGTCGACCCTCCCCCGCCGGGGGAGGGAGAGTGCCAACGATGGGAGGGGCCGCCTCGCCGTCACCATCCCAGCTTTCTCCCGCCTCGCCGATCACCGCCAGCACCTCTCCCACCTGCACAGCTGATCCTTCGGGGGCACCCTGATGGAGCAACACGCCCCCCCTCGGGGACGGGATCTCCACGACCGCCTTGTCGGTCTCCACCTCCACCAGGGGGGCGTCCAGCACAACTTCGTCACCGGGTTGCAGGAGCCAGCGGACCACCTCGGCCTCGGTGAGGCCTTCCCCGATGTCGGGCAGCCTGAACTCGTAGGCCATCAGGCGTGGAGCGTCTTTCGGGCTGCCCGGGCGATCCGCTCGGGGCCGGGCAGGTAGTGGTGCTCGGTCCGCTTGAGGGGAAAGACCGTGTCCCAGCCGGTCACCCGCTCTATCGGGGCTTGCAACGAGTAGAGCGCCTCCGCCTGGATCAGGGCGATCAGCTCGGCGGCCAGGCCTGCGGTGCGGGGCGCCTCCTGGATCACCACCGCCCGCCCGGTCTTCTGCACGGAGGCCACCATCGTCTCGGTGTCCAGTGGGACCAGGCTGCGCACGTCGACCACCTCGGCCGAGACCCCCTCCCCGGCCAGCAGCTCGGCGGCTTGCCGTGCCTCCCGAACCATCGCCCCGTAGGCGACCAGGGTGAGATCCTCTCCCTCCCGAACCACCTTGGCCTCTCCGATCGGCACGGTATAGCGGGCGTCGGGCACCTCCTCCTTGATGGCCCGGTAGACTCGGATCGGCTCCAGGAAGACCACCGGGTCGGGGTCCTCGATGGCCGCCAGGAGAAGCCCCTTGGCATCTTGCGGTCCGGAGGGCACCACCACCTTGAGCCCCGGGGTATGCACGTAGAGCGCCTCGTTGGACTCGCTGTGATGCTCGGCCGCGCCGATGCCCCCGCCGTAGGGGATCCGGATCACCAGGGGAGCGCTGAACCGGTGCCGGGACCGGTTGCGAATGCGAGCTACGTGGCTGGCCACCTGGTCGTAGGCCGGATAGGAGAATCCCATGAACTGGATCTCCGCCACCGGCCGCATCCCGCCCACCGCCAGCCCGAAGGCGGCGCCTACGATTCCCGACTCGGCCACCGGCGTGTCCACCACCCGCTCCTGGCCGTAACGATCCTGGAGCCCGTCGGTGACCCGGAAGACACCGCCTGATCGCCCCACGTCCTCGCCGAGGATCATGACCCGCTCGTCCTCGCCCAGAGCCAGGTCCAGGGCCCGGTTGATGGCCTGGGCCATCGTCAGGATCGGCATCACCCCCTCCCCAGCCCTCCCCCCAAGGGGGAGGGAGTCGGGCTCCCCCTCCCCTGCTCTCCACCCGATGGGGAGGGCGCCCTGAGCTCTTCCAGGAGCTCCCGCTGCTGGCGGCGCAGCTGGGGGGTCATCTCGGCGAACATGGCCTCGAAGATCTCCTCCGGGCCGAGCGCAGGCCGAGCCTCGGCAGCTTCCACCGCCTCCTCCACCGCGGCCGCCTCTTCCTTCTCGAGGAGCTCCTGCCAGGCCTCGTCCCAGGCGCCCTGACCGGCCAGGTAGAGTCGAACGCGCTCGATCGGGTCCTTGGCGCGCCACGAGCCCTCCTCTTCCTCGCTCCGGTACCGGCGAGGATCGTCGGTGGTGGTGTGGGGACCGAGCCGATAGGTGAGCGCCTCGATGAGGGTGGGGCCTTCACCAGCCCGGGCTCGTCCCACCGCCTCGGTGGTGGCCTGGTAGACGGCGAAGAGGTCGTTCCCGTCGACCAGCAGCCCGGGGAAGCCGTAGGCGTCGGCCTTCTGGGCGATGGTCTCCGAGGCGGTCTGGCGCTCTCGAGCCAGGGAGATGGCGTAGTGGTTGTTCTCGCAGACGAACACCGTGGGCGTCAGGTACACCGAGGCGAAGTTGAGCGCCTCGTGGAAGTCGCCCTCCGAGGTGGCCCCGTCCCCGAAATAGGTGATGGCGATACGCCCCTGGCCCTGGAGGC
>JBOGFC010000224.1:0-2571 GCA_050742155.1 Acidimicrobiia bacterium | reverse complement strand
CTTCGATGCTGGTCGCTGCCGAGGGGCCGCCCCGCCTCCAGGTGCTGAACGGCAATGGAGTGGAGGGGTCGGCCGGCCGGACTGCCGACCGGCTGGGAGGGGAGGGCTACCCGATCGTCGGAGTAGGCGACGCCGATCGGAGCGACTATGGGACCACCCTGCTGGTGGCCCGCCCCGAAGACCTCGAGCGGGCCGAGCTGGTGGCCGGCGCCCTGGGCTTCGGCCGGGTGGTGGCCGGCCAGGTCCCCTCAGACGTGGACGTGCTCGTCATCGTGGGACTGGACGCCACCGGATAGGCCTCAGGCAGTGCGGGCCTCGCACAGACAGGCCGCCCGGGGGGACTCCGTCGGGACCACCTGCAAGGCGGGCCGCCACCTGGGCAAGGTCAGCACCTCAACCCTGGGTCGGGCCCGGGCCCGCGCCTCCCGCTGCAACGCCTTCATGTTGGCTCGGGCGAAGTGCTCTAGCGGAATCATGGGGTTCTCCTCTCGGTTGGTGTACGATATAGATCGAACCTCAGGTTCGACGTTAGCATATCATAGAACGATAGGTTCGACAACTGCCGAATATGCCCATTCGTGACCTTTCGCAGGCAACCCAACCGGTGCCGGTAGAGATCGAGGCCGCAGCTGCGTACGAGTTCCTGCTCAGCCTGGTGGTTTACTCCGACCCGGATGAGTTCCAGGAGGCAGGAGCCGATTGGTACGAGCAGGCCAGAGCCCGGGCCGGGGAAGAGCTGGTGGCGGCGGTGGAGGAATTCAGCGCCATGCGCCTCGAGGCGTGGGGGAAGAATTTGATCGCCCTGGCGCTCGAGACGCCGCCACCCCGCGACGTGAGCTCGCTGGTGGGTTGGCTGGAGGAGGCAACGGCGGATCGGCTCATGCTCCACTTGCTAGGTCACGAGGCCCTGCACGAAGACGCCGACCTCCTGGCGACCATGGAGCAGGCGGTGGCGGGGGACGGGGCGGCTCAGGAGCGGGTTATCGACCGGACCTGCGCCGACCAGAGGGCGGCCCGGGGTATGCGGGCCCTCTTCCGGCTCGGGCCCGAAGGAGCGAAGGAGCACTTGCTCACCACCCTGCGGGGTTGGCACCAGCAGGTCTTCGCCAAGCAAGAGGCAGAGATCCTGGAGATTCTGGAGCGAGACGCCCAGGCCAAGCGGGAGCTGCAGGCCACCATGGAGCCCGGTCGACTGGTGGAGGTGGCCACCGGCGGCGTTCGCTATGTGCCGGAGGTCGGGATCGAGCGGATCCTCCTGGTGCCCAGCGTGGTGATCCGTCCCTGGGTGGTCATCAGCGACCATCGGGGCACCAAGATCCTCTGCTACTCGGTGGCCGATTCGAGCCTGGCGGCCGACGAGTCGGCGCCACCCGAACACCTGGTGAGGCTCTACAAGGCCCTCGGGGACGAGAGCCGGCTCCGGATCCTGCGCCTCCTGGCGGCCGGGGAGCGCCAACTCACCGAGATCGCCGATGAGCTCGGGGTGGCCAAGTCGACCGCCCACCACCACTTGGTCGCTTTGCGGGTGGCCGGGCTGGTGAGGGTGACCACCGGCAGGGAGAAGAGCTACAGCCTGCGGGAAGAGGTCATTTCCGAGGTCTCGGAGCTACTGGCCGGCTACCTCGGGGACTGAATCAGTGGTCGTGGGGATGGGGAGACTCGTGGTCGTGCTGCTCGGCGTGCCCGGCCTCGTGTCGGTGTTCGTGCTGGAAGCCCGACTGCACGGCCAGGGCGGTGACCGGCAGCAAGATGACCAGGCCGGCCAGCACGGTGACCGTGGCCGCCCGGGTCGAGAGTCGGAGCTCTGGCACCCACTGTGGACGAAGGAGCCCCGCTACTCCCGCCACGATCAGCATCTCGTACCCGCTGGCCACCAGGTCGGCCAGCGAGATCGACTCGGGTACGCCCGCCCCAGGGCCCACCGGCAGCCCCACGGCCCGGGATAGGATCCAGATTCCCAGCACCGCAGCATTGCCGGCTCCCCCCAGCCACAGCCAACCGGGCCTCTGCCGAAAGAGGAGCAAGAAACCCCAGCCCAGCTGGAAGAGGGCCAGGACGACGAAGAACACCCCGAACAGCCAGTACTCACGGAAGTGGGCATCGATCACCGCCAGGTGGACCGCTCCGGCGGCCACAGACAGCAAGGCGATACCCACTCGCAGGGGTGCTCGCGTGTCAGGCATGATGCCCATCAGCTTCTATCGGTACGAGTCATACAGAGCCAAAGGTTCTTGGGGTGGCATTAGTACCCTGTCCGGGTGTGGTGAATCTTCGCTGACCTGTCCAGGGCGTTTAGCTCAGCCTGGGAGAGCGCTTCCCTTACAAGGAAGAGGCCGGAGGTTCGAGTCCTCCAACGCCCACCGACCAAATGCCACGTGTTTCGAGGCGGGTGCCAGGGGGGGAGTCCTCTGGCCTGGGTATTCCTCAGGTCAAGAGCGCTCGCAGGGTCAGACCCAGCCGGCGGCGGCGCGCATATCCCGTGAGCTGCTGCAGTAACGCCCGTCCGCCACTCTTGTTCCACCTGGTACAATCTCACGACCCAATTGGGACAAAGGAGCCATGAGTGTGGAC
>JBOGFC010000223.1:0-2677 GCA_050742155.1 Acidimicrobiia bacterium | reverse complement strand
CTTATCTCCCGTCGGCGGCGACGGCAAACGCAAGCGCCCTCGTGGCGGTTTCAGCGTGGACTTCCGCCACCTAGGCGAGGATGAAGACCGGTCTATGTACGACTCCAACGGTATGACCATCATCATCAACAAAGACCACCCTGTTGTGGCAGCGGCGCTCTCCCGAGAAGGAATTGAGAGCATCTCCTTCAGGCGCCTGTCGTACGAGATTGCCTTTTCGGAATACGCCATTGCCCTGTCCTACGAGATGGTGAATCGAGACCCCGCCATGCCTGCCGACGACGTCTTGTACGACATCAGAGCGACCTTGAAACGAATAACGAGGTCCGCCGCTCCTCTTTACGCATAGGACGGCCTGTTCGGGCGCCGGGCGATCGGGTTGCGTCTGACCCTGCGCCCGGTTCTGGCCTGAGGAAATACCACGAGTTCCAGGACTCCCCTGGCACCCTCCCCGACGCAGGTGGTAGACACCTGGGAAGGAGGGACCGTGCAGGAACGGGAGCAGCGGAGGAAGCGCCTCACCCCGGAGCAGAAGTGGCAGATCTTCTTGGAGGCGTCCCGCAAGGGAACCACCGACGCCGAGGTGTGCCGCCGCTGGGGGATCACCCCCTCCCAGCTGCGGGTGATCCGGGAGAGGGTGCGGGCCGGAGCCGCCGAGGCCTTGTCCAGGGGCCCGGGCCGGTCCCGCAAGGACCCCAAGGTGGTAGAGCTGGAGGCCGAGGTGGAGCGCACCGAGCGGGCCCTCAAGGAGCTCGCCATCGAGAACACCCTGCTGCGGGGAAAAGTCAATGGGGTTTGATCGGGCCCATCCGCGCCAAGCGTCTGCCCGCGGAGATCAAGCTCCAGATCACCAGGGCCGTCTCCGAAGCCAAGGAGGGAGGTAAGACCATTGAGTGGGCCTGCCGGGTGATCCTCCTGGACCCGCGACGGCTGCGTCGATGGCTGCAGAGGGCTCGGGAGTCCCGGCCTCCGGTCTCGGGGCGCCACCGTCCCGCGCCTCTAGGGGCCTCTGAGAGGCTGATCTCCGAGCCAGCAGCCCCCGGAAGGCCTCCCGAAGGCTCCCCGGGAGCTCCGAAGCATCGGTCGGGCGGGGGCTGGGCAGGTCCTGAAGCCTCTGAGAGGCCGGTTTTGACCAAGAAGGCTTCTCGGCTGGGGGTCAACCCGGCGGCGCTCACCGAAGCGGAACTCCTCGATCGACCTCCGGTGGCCCGACGCGTGCCGCACCGGCTCACCGAAGCGGAGCGTGGGGAGATCCTGCGGGCTGCCTCGGAGGATCATCTCGCCCACCTGCGCCATCGCAAGCTCGCCCACACCCTATCCCGGGAGGGACGAGCCTTCGTCTCGGAGTCCTCGGTGCTCCGGGTGCTGCGGGAGGCAGGCCAAGTCCCCGTCTACCTGCGCCGAGCCCGTCCGACTAGGCCCCGGCCGGAGGTCGACGAGTCGGAACCCAACCGCTCCTGGCGCTACGACCTGACCCGCTTTCCCACCCGGGCCGGCGACTACCACCTGCTGCCGGTCATCGACGGGTGCTCTCGCAAGATCGTGGGGCGCTCCTTCGGCCCGGAGGCCACCTCGGCCTCCGTGCAGGCCGCCTGGGAGAAGGCCCTGGCCGCCGAGGGCCTGCTGGCGGAGGAGGGCCCGCCCCTGCCGCTGGCCGTCTCCGACCGGGGGACCCAGATGACTTCCCGGTCCACCCAGGCCTTCTTCGCCGAGCTGGGCATCGCCCAGAGCTTCTCCCGGCCCCGCACCCCCACCGACAACGCCACCGCCGAGTCCTGGATGGCCACCGTCAAGTGCGAGCGGCTTTACGAGGCCGACACCTCGGAGCTGGCCCCCTGGGAGGTGGAGGAGGCCATCGACCGCTTCATCGCCTACTACAACGAGGAGCGCCTCCACCAAGGCCTCGGGTTCGTGACTCCCTCGGAGCGTCACGAGGGCCGCCACACTGCCATCATCGAGGCTCGCCGGGAGGGGATGCGCCTGGCACAAGAGAGACGGAAGCTGGAAGCCTACGGAGGGACCAGGGAGGTCCGATGAGTGTGGTCATTTCCTCAGCGGTTCCGGTCAAAGGGTCTGGCGCAGTCCACTGAACGAGGGTCACAGCGTCAGATCGCCTGATATCGCCCGATAACAACCCGATCCAGGTCACTCCTGCTCAGATGACTCCCCCCGGCGGGTGAAGGTCAGGTGGGTGACGCCGCTGGGCGAGGCGACGGTCTCGACGCTGTACTGCTCCTCGAGGCCTTCGAGCCCGTCCCACAGACGTACGCCGCGGCCTAGCAGGATCGGCACCTGGACAACGTGCAGGTGGTCGACCAGGCCAGCGGCGATGAAGTCGCGCAGCATCGACGGGCCACCGCCGATCCGGACATCCTGGCCAGCTGCGGCTTTGTGAGCCTGCTCGAGCGCCTTCGCTGGAGACGCCTCGATGAAGTGGAAGGTCGTGCCACCCTCCATCTCGATCGGCCCACGAGTGTGGTGGGTCAGCACGTAGACCGGAGTGTGGAACGGCGGGTCGTCGCCCCACCAGCCCTTCCAATCCGGGTCCTCGTGCCAGCCGGGAGGGCCGAACTTGCCGGCACCCATGATCTCGGCACCGATGCCCGGATCATGTTGACCGGCGATCGCGTGATCGATGTTGGTGCTTCCTCCCGGCAGGTCCCAAGCGGCGATCATC
>JBOGFC010000222.1:0-23321 GCA_050742155.1 Acidimicrobiia bacterium | reverse complement strand
GTCCACGGGAGCCCGAAGCTGGAGGTGGTGTGGACCATCATCCCGGCGCTGATCCTGGCGGTAGTAGCGGTACCCACCGTCCGCGCCATCTTCGACCTCACCGAATGCGGCGATGATGTGATGACGGTAGAGGTGATCGGACACCAGTGGTGGTTCGAGTACCGGTATCCCGACCTGGGCATCGAGACGGCAAACGTGCTGGTCATCCCCACCGGCCGGGAGGTGTGCGCCGAGTTGACCTCCGAAGACGTGATCCATTCCTTCTGGGTGCCCCAGCTCAACGGCAAACGGGACCAGGTGCCGGGCCAGACCAACTTACTCCGCCTCCAAGCAGACCAGCCCGGCGAGTACTGGGGGAAATGCGCCGAGTTCTGCGGGCTGTCGCACTCGCTGATGCGCACCCGGGTCCAGGCGCTCCCCCCAGCCGAATTCCAATCCTGGACCATCAACCAGCAGACGCCGGCCCGGCCACCCGCCGCGGGGACGGCAGCCGCCGAGGGGTTGGACGTCTTTCAGACTCGAGGGTGCATCCAATGCCATAGCGTCGACTACGGACCCGAGTCCGAGCTAACCAACCTGATACCAGACGACGCCTTCGCCGGTCCCAACCTCACCCACTTCGCCTCCCGCCACGTCTTCGCCGGGGCCTCACTCCCCCAGCAGGGAGAGACCTACCGGGAGGCGCTCACCCGGTGGCTAGCCAACCCGCCGGCGATCAAACCCGGCTCCTACATGCCCAACCTTGCGCTCACCCAACAGGAGATCGACTCACTCATCGCCTGGCTGTCAACCCTGAAATGACGCTGCTCCGTCGTCTCAGGACAGGGAGCGGATGTAGGCGATCATCGTTTGGATCTCCTCTTCGCTGAGCCGGTCCCCGAACCCGGAGGGCATGGTCGGCCGAAACCCATCGACCACCTCCGCCAGCGGATCGACGATCGACCGTCGCAGATACTCCTCGTCGGCGGTCACCGTCCTGCCGTCGACCAGCTCCACTTCGCTACCGAACAGGCCCAGCCAGGTGGGACCGGTGGAGGATCGCCCGTCGGTGGTGTGGCAGGCGAAGCAGCCCGCCCGCTCGGCGGCCACCCGCCCCACCTCTTCGGGTGCCGCGTCGGGAGCGGGAGAGGATGGTGCGCAGGCAGCAGCCACGACCACCAGAACCGCCGCTACAGATATCAGTTTTGATAATCGCCGCCTGGCCAAGGGAGGATCATCACCCACCCATCATCCCGCCGTCCATCATCCCGCCGTCCATCATCCCGCTCATGGGCGCCATCATCGAGGCGCCCTGGTCCATCATCTCCTCCACCCCGGGTATCTGGTGCATCCGGTCGGCGGTGCCGGGGCCGTGCATGGCGTCCATCATGGCGTCCATTGTCTCGTGGGCTTCGGCAGGCGTGTCAGCTGGCTGGGCGGCAACAGGGAACACCGGCCCCAGCACCAGTATCCCCGTCAGCCCTGCAGTCACTAGCAACGCTCCCAACCCGATGCGACTCCTGCGTGACATCATCCAACCTCACTTCGTATGTCTACTACGGCTCATCGTAGTAACTGTGGCCGACTACCACCGAATCGCGGCCGAGCCGATGCGCCTTGGTGCTGGCCCTGCCCTCGACGCTTGCTCATCCACCACCATCACCTCAGCTGGCCCCCTGGGTGGGTCTGGCTTGGATCTCCCGCCAGATCCCGGACCGGCGCACCTGTTCGACGACCAGCCCGGCCTGTTCGATGTTCTTCTCGGTCCTCCGGTTGAGGGCGAACCCGAAGAGGCGCCGGGTGAGAGGGGTGGCCAGGTCGGCGAGGCGACCCAGCAGCGGATTGCGGGGGCGGACGTGCTCGAGGAGGAGGATCCGCCCATCGGGTTTGACCACCCGGCCGAGCTCGCGTAGCCCCTCTACCGGCTCGGCGGCCGAGCAGAAGACGAAGGTCGCCGCCGCGGTGTCGAAGGTGTGATCGGGGAAGGGGAGGCGGCGCACGTCGGCAGGGCTCAACTGCACGGGAAGACCGAGCTTGTGGGCACGGCGGTCCGCCCGGGCCAGCATCCGGGGTGCAACGTCGATTCCGGTGAGGTCGACGCCGGGCGGGTAGTGGGGGAGGTTCTTGCCGGTGCCGATCCCCACCTCCAGCACCCTCCCCACGGCCTGTCGGAGGAGCTGGCGGCGGCGTCGGTGTTGGACCAGTATTTCCAGGGGCAGGTCGTAGAGGTCGTAGACCGGTGCAAGACGGTCGTATCGGCGGCTGACCTCGGTTTGAGTGGGCTCGCTCATGGTGAGATCGTCCTTCGCTCCGGGCGGAGGCGGATGCGGCGTTTCCTCCCCACCGCCAGGACCAGACCGACGAGGATGGCAGCCGGGGGGAGCAGCCATAGGGGCAGGGTGCCGCCGGTGGCGGGTGGGGCGAGGATGATCCACTCCCCGTAGCGGTCGACGAAGAAGGTGAAGATCTCCTCGTCGGAGCGTCCTTCGGCTACCTGTTGGGTGATGATCTCCCGTATCGCCTGGCTGGTCTCGGAGGGGGAGTCGGCCACCGATAGGTTCTGACAGGTGGGGCAGCGGAGTTGGGAGGCTATCCCCTCCACCCGGTCCGCTGGCCGGGGTGGGGCGGCGAGCAGCCCGACGAGCATGAAGACGGCAGCTGCCGCGGCGGCAACCCAGGCGACCCGGTCAGCCCACGGTCGCCAACGGCTGTTGTTCATGGTCTCCTCCAAATGGTCTGACCCTCTCCACCGGTCGACGCCGGGCCCACAACCCGCCGGCGGCGGCGACCAGGCCTCCCGTCCACAGCAGATACATGTAGGGGAACACCTGCGCCTCGAGGACGATGCCCTCAGCGTCGATAGAGCGGAGACCGAGGTATAGATCATCGCTGAGACTGGTCCTAACCGCCGGGGTGCCGATCGCTTGAGTCAGGTTCGGGTAACGGTTGAGCCCCGGCTCGAGCACTTCCAGCTGTCGCCCGTCGCGCGCCACTGCCACCCGGGCGCCGATGACTTCACGGTTCGGTTCGCTGCGATTGAACGCTCCCTGGTGGGTAAGGGTGTATCCGGCCACTTCCATCGAGTCACCCACGCCGAGCTGGGCTTGGGCGCCTAATCCGAGGTTTCCGTAGAGGGCGATGGCCACTGCGGCCAGTGCCACCCCGGCGTGGGCGATCTGGCCACCCCAATAGCCGGGATCCCGACGCATCACATGGGTCATCGCCTTGCGCCGGGACAGCCCCTTCCGGGCGGAGAATTTGCTTCCCGTTGTCCACAGCTGCCTCACCGACACCCCGACGATGAACACGGCCAACATCACCACCCCCACCACGTGGGGGACGGTGACCCCCGCAGCCACCACCAAGGCCCCAGCCAGAGCTGCGGTTTGCAAGGGACGACGGATCCGGGCCCAAAGCACCCGCCACCGGGCCACCCGGTAGGGAAAAGCGGGGCCTACTCCCATCGCCAAAAGCAGCCCGTATGACAGGGGAATACCGAACCGGTCGAAGAACGGCCTGCCCACAGACACCTGATCTCCGGTTGCGGCTTCGAGAAGCAGCGGGTAGACGGTGCCGACCAGCACCATGAACGCGAAGACGGTGAGGAGCAGGTTGTTGAGGAGAAAGACCCCTTCTCGGCTGGCCAACGACTCCAGCCGGGGCGGCTGGGCCATCAGGTGTACCCGCAGCCCGAAGATCACCATCGAGCCGACGAGCACCACGGCGAGGAATCCCAACAGGGCGGGACCGACCTCGGATTGGGTGAAGGCGTGGACCGAACCGATGACCCCGGAGCGAGTGAGGAAGGTGGCGAAGATGGTGAGGGCGAAGGTGCCGATAACCAGGGCGAAGTTCCACGCTTGGAGCATTCCCCGGCGGATTTGGACAATTGCCGAGTGGATGAACGCGGTGGCGGCCAGCCAGGGGAGGAAGGATGCGTTCTCCACCGGGTCCCATGCCCAGAACCCGCCCCAGCCCAACACCTCGTAGCTCCACCAGCCGCCGATCAGGATCCCGGCGGTGAGGAAACTCCACGCGACAAGGCTCCAGCGGCGGGTCCGGTCCAGCCAGGCGACCCCTCCTTCACCTGCGAGCAATGCGGCGATGGCGAAGGCGAACGGAACGGTGAACCCGACGAAACCCACGTAGAGCAGCGGTGGGTGGATCGTCATCATCAGATGGTTCTGGAGTAGCGGGTTGGGACCTGGGCCGTCGAACGGGACCGGGCTCACGGTGGCAAAAGGGTCGGCGACGGTGGCCATCATCCCGAAGAAGAACACCGCGACCACTCCCATCACTCCTAGCGCACCCGACCCGAGCCGGTCGCCGTCGCCCACGCTGCGGAAGATACTCCAGGTCCACCCGGCCAGGACCAGCCCCCACAGCACGATGCTCCCTTCCAGTGCCGCCCAGGCGGTGGCCACGTTGAACGGGAATGGGGTGGAGCGGGAGTGGTTGCGGGCGATGTACTCGATGGAGAAGTCGTTGAGGAGCAGCCCCAACTCCAGTTCGATCATGGCCGCCACCGCGCCCGCGACCACACCGGCCACGGGCCATACCACACCTCGACGCAGCCGCGGCGTCGACCGCTTCAGCCCGATCAGCCCGACGACGGCCAGCCATACAGCAGACAGCAGTGCCACCCAAACGCCAACCTTGCCGATCAGAGCGATCATGGTTGACGATTATCTACTAGGCGACGTCGTAACACAATCCCGGGTTTGCGGTTACGGCTGGAGGTCGGGGTCAGCGGCATGTCTCCCCCTCCCCAGCGGCGGCTAGGTCGGCTTCCACCGCGGCCCGTGCCTCAGAGTCGATGGTCGGGGAGGCGAGGACCTGTTCCAACAGGAGCTTTGCTCCCCCTACATTGCCGGTTCCGCACCAGGTGACCAGCGCAGTCAGGTAGATGATGTACGGGTCGTCCGGGCTGAGCTCCAGCGCCCGGGCAAACAAGCCAAACGCCAGGTCGACCTCGCCGTTCCCCTGGTAGACGATCCAACCCAACCTGGTAAGGGCCGCGGCGACCAGGGTCGGCGAAGGCGCCGGGTCGGCCGCCAGGACCGCCTGGTAGTGAGGGAAGGCAGCTTGGTAGTCGCCACGGGAGAAGTAGCGGTCGGCCAGGGCAATACGCATCCCGGCGATCTCGGGTGCGTCGGCGTTGGCCGCCACCACCGCCTCCAACGCCTCATCCGAGTAGTCATCCGGATCGAAACTCGCACCTTCCTCGAAGCCGGCCCGGGCCACTCCTTCTAAGCCACCGGTGATCGGTTCTCCCGGGGCACGCATTTCAACAAAACCCGCGACCGTCACCGCAAGGCCGGCCAGGACGATCGTCACTCCCACCAGCGCCAGCCGACGCCAACGGCGGGCGCCACCCGGCTTCTCATCCTCAACGCCGCCAGTCGCCGCCAATTCAAGTTCCGCCTCCTCCATTTCGGCCCGGTAGACCGCCCGGAGCCGTTGCGCGGTCACCGGGTCCAGCTCGTCGTCTGCCACCTGAACGGCGAGTTCGTCGAGGTCTTGGTGGGCCTGTCGGTATTGGGCCTCGGCCTGACGGCGAGAAGCGGTCATGATCCCCAAGATTATGTACGACGTCACGTCGTAGTGCCAGATTGAGCTCAGCCAGCTCCTGCCGGCGGTGAGGGTGAGGCTGCTTCGATGGCGGCGAGATTGGGGCCTTCGACCAGTTCGGCTGCGATTACCAGCCGTTGGGCCGCCGAATAGCGGGGGGTGCAGGTGGTGAGGGTGAGCCAGGCGCCGGGCCGGGGATCGGTAACCCAGACGTCGGTCGGGTCGACTACCAGGATCTCCCGTACCTGGTAGGTGTGGTTTCCGATCGCCGTCTCGACGATGATTTCGTCGCCTACCGCGACTCGGTCGAGGTGGAAGAAGGGCGCTCCGTAGGTGGTGCGGTGCCCGCTCACCACGGCGTTTCCCGGCTGGCCGGGGAGGGGGGTCCAGGGCATGTGACCCGGACCGAGCCTGAGTACCTCCCGAGTCACCCCCGAGACCATGACGTGGTCGACCTCGGCGGTGGGAATGCGAATCCGACCCAACGCCTCCCCTTCCGCCGGCGCCGCCTCGGGGATAACACTGGGCCCGGGGACAGCCGTCGGAGCGGACGGCTGTAGGTCGGCCGCCGAGACCGGCGGCGGTTTGGCGAGCGAGGCCGGCGCGGTGGTGGCCAGGCGTTCGGAGAGCTGGAAGTCGAGCCGGTTCTGTGCGGCGGCCGTGTAGAGCCCGGTCCCCCAAAGCTGGTAGGCGACGTAGCCGATGAGCAGCACACCCAGCGATATCATGGTCCATCCGGCGACTTGCACCTGCCGCCTCGAACGTCTGCGACCGCCCTTGGAGGTGACCGGCGCCGGCCGGCGACCGGTTACAACTGTCATCTCCCCGTTTCCCTGTATTCTCCGATGCCCTGTAGTAGTCAGATTAGCCGTGACCCGGTGGGATTCAACCACTCTTCGAGCGTCTACCGGCCAGAGCCAGCCCGACCAACGCCAGCACCGCCCCACCGTATTGTGAGAACACATGGTGAGTGTCGAAGGGGAAGAGCACCCATCCGGTGCGAGCACCGATGTTGCCGACGACGAAGAGGACCCCGCCCACCGCCGCCACCACCCGTCCGACGGTGGCGGTACGGCTCCTGGTCTCCGAACGGGTCAGACGACGGGCGGGAGTCTCAGAGGACTGCGGAGCCGGGCGGGTCTTGCCCTTGGGCTTGCGCCGCTTGCTCACCGGCACGACGACATCCTGTCCAGCTCACGGCGCAGCCTGCGCTCGGAGAGACGTCCATAGGAAAAGGATCGGCCGTCGACCAGAACGCCGGGAGGGAAGAGCACCCCACCGTGGTCGGCGAGGGCTCGACCTTCCTCGCTGCCCAGGTCGACGGTCCGCACCCGCAGCGGATAATCCTCTGCGATCCGATCGAGGACCGCCTTGGCCTGGTCGCAGAGACTGCAGTCGGGCTGGGTGAGCAGCACCACCGGGATGTGCTCAGGCGCCAGCATTCAGTCCCTCCTCCAGGTCGGCGAGCAACGCCGTGACCGGCAGGTACATGGTGTAGTCGGGGGCGCCGCCGTAGTCGGCCCGCCAGAGGATGGTTCCGTCAGGACCGACGACGATAAAGCTGTGCCCGTTGAAGCTTCCGCCCATCATCCCGGAGTCGAGGGTGCCCCACTCTTCGGAGACGCGACGATCGGGGTCGGCCAGCACCGAAGATGTCAGACCTTCGTCTGCCACCTTGCGTGAGACCAGGTCGACCGGGTCGGTGGTGACCGAGGCAATGGTGTCGATGCCGAGGGCGTTGAACCGGTCCCAGGAGGCCTCAATATCAGTCAGCTGGTCCCAACACGGCTGGCACATCAGCCCCTCCTGGAAATACAAGAGGACGGTGGTTCCTGTCTGGCCTGCCAGGTCGAAGGTGGTGCCGTCATCTGACGGGAGTCTCAGCGGAGGTGCCGCTTCCCCGGGACCGGGTGAGCCGACCTGGAAGACGTAACCGTCGGCGGTACCGTCCTCTCCGGGGGTGGCCCGTCGCACTGCGGAGGCGAATGTCAGGGCCAGGACGGTCACGAAGATCAGCGCTCCCGCGGTGAGCAGGAACCTGCCTCGTATCCGGCGACGGGGGGAAGGAGTGCGGTTCAGGGTGTGCATGGTTTTTCTACTCACTGTTCTCTCCGATCACGGCCACGGCCTCAGGTGATGCCGGTTCGTCGAGCTGCCGAGATGTCATCTCGCGCAGCGCCCTGCGCCAGAGCAGCCAGCCGGCCACCACGGCGATCGCAAGCACTGCCCAGCCGGGGATCCAGGCGAGCCGCTGGGACACCACTCCCCCGAGATGCTGCAACCAGGCCGATGCCCGGACCTGCCAACCGTCCGCTGCCGGCATGGCCTCGGCGGCCACACCCACCCATATCATCAGGCCACCCATCACGCCGAGCAGCAGTCCGCTGGCCAGGTTGGTGCCCGACACCGTCCGGCTGATCGACCCCACCCGCCACGTGAATTGGCGGGGTCGGAACAGAGGATGTCTGGACCAGTCACGGCCCGCCCATGCCAGGGAGATGACGAACAGGGGGGCGACCATCCCCACCACGTAGGCGACTCCCAACCCGAGTGCGAAAGCGAACGACGAGGCCACCCCAGACAGAGCGACCACGCCGGCGAGGACCGGGGCGCAGCAGGAACTGGCCACCCCGGAGAACAGCCCCAACGAGTAGATGCCCCAGGGTCCGGTGGGTCGGCCTGCCCGCCGGCCGGGCATGGGCAGCCGCAGCTTTCCACCCCAAAACAGGTATGCCGCCAATACGATGAGGAGCAGCCCGCCACCGACGAACAGCGGGGTGTGGGCCTCCACCACCAAACGCCGCAGGAACACGGCCCCCATCGCCAGCGGGAGGATCACGGTGGCGATCCCCGCCGCAAACAGACCGGTCATCGCCACCGGCACCCGCCGGTTGTGCATCGACGACGCGAAGTAGGAGGGAAGCATCACTGAAATGCAGCACGGAGCGAACAACGCCACCGCCCCGGCCAATACCGCTGCCAGCAGCGAGCCACCCAAGAAAATGCCTGAATCCAAGTTGACCGACTCCTGTCCCAAAGAACTATGACACGTCGTAGTCTATGTGCTTGGTGTCTAATGACCAGTCGGTAGGAGATGTGAGATGAGAGACTTGCCGAACATGCAAGTGCCGATCGAGTTGGAGTGGTGATGAGTGGAGTCGAGATACTGGTTGCCGTAGGTGGGGCGGCGCTGATTGCGGTTCTGGCCAGGTTCTTCTTCGGTCCCAGGCCGGTCGCTCTTGCCGAGATGCATGACGGCGTCCAGGAGGTGGTGGTCACGGTCAAAGGCGGCTACCTCCCCGATCGGATCCGGGTACGGGAGGGTGTCCCGGTGCGGCTGACCTTCGATCGGCGGGAATCAGGCGAATGCACCTCCCGAGTGGTGTTCCCCGACTTCGGGGTGAATCGGGCGATTCCGGCCTTTGGGAAGAGCACCGTAGAACTCACACCCGAGGCCAGCGGAGAGATCGGGTTCGCCTGCGGGATGAACATGGTGCACGGCACTCTGCTCGTGGAGCCGTACCCCGGTGGACCATCGACGGCACCCGCCACCGATGCCGACACCGTTTCTAGCGACGGTCACAACCATCAGAAAAACCGGGTGGTATCGGTCGGGACGGCCGGCACGATGAACGGGACGCAGCGAGCCGAGTTCGCCCTGCGGGGAGGCGGGGCTAGCTGCGCTACCTGTGTCTACAACATCGAGTCGACTCTGGAAACGGTGCCGGGCGTGAAGCGGGTCGACGTTAACATCGGGACCGAACGGGTCACCGTCGCATACGAGTCGGAGCAGGTGGACGTGGCACGCCTCCAGTCGGTGGTGGCTGACCTGGGATACCGGATCGAACCGAGAAGCGAGACCGCCAGACCCGGCGGCAACGATTCCGAGGCGGCGGATCGGCGGGCGGAGATCAAAGACCTGGCCCGCCGAGTCCTGGTCGGAGCGGTTCTCACCCTCCCCGTGCTCTATGCGGTGATGGCCGGCGAGTTGTTCGGCCTGCCCGTCCCGGGATGGCTGGAGAATCCCTGGGCCCAGCTGACCCTCGCCGTGCCGGTCTTCTTCTACACCGGATGGCCGATCCACCGAACCGGCTGGCTGGCTCTGATCCACCGCAACGCCGAGATGAACAGCCTGATCACGCTGGGCACTACCGCCGCCTTCGCCTACAGCCTGGTAGTCACGGTGGCACCAGAGCTGCTGCCTGCCGACCTACGCCAGGTCTACTACGAGGCGGTGGGGGTGATCATCACCTTGATCCTGCTGGGTCGGCTTATCGAGGCTCGGGCCAAGGCAGGGACGGGGGAGGCGATCCGAAAGCTGGTCGACCTCCAAGCCAAGACCGCCCGGGTCATCCGGAATGGGCAAGAAATGGAAGTGCCGGTCGAAGAGGTGGAGATAGACGAGATCGTCGTGGTCCGCCCCGGAGAGAAGGTCCCGGTGGACGGGGAGATCACCGAGGGCAACTCGACTCTGGACGAGTCGATGGTCACCGGCGAATCGATCCCGGTCGAGAAAGCACCCGGTGACATGGTGATCGGGGCCACCCTCAACCAGACCGGCGCGTTCCGGATGCGGGCCTCCCGAGTGGGCCGAGACACCATGCTGGCCCAGATCATCCGCCTGGTGGAGGAGGCGCAAGCCTCGAAGGCGCCCATCCAGCGACTGGCCGACAAGGTAGCCTCCTACTTCGTCCCGGCGGTGATCTTCATCGCCATCGCCACCTTCGTCATATGGTTCGTGGTCGGCCCGTCCCCGGCGCTGGTCTTCGCCCTGGGAGCGAGCCTCACAGTGCTCATCATCGCCTGTCCCTGCGCCCTGGGCCTAGCCACCCCGCTCTCGATTCAGGTGGGCACGGGCAAGGCGGCCCAGCAGGGGATCCTGATCCGCTCCGCCGAGGCGTTGGAGACCGCCCACCGGCTCTCCACCTTGATCCTGGACAAGACCGGAACCATCACCCGAGGCCGGCCGGCCCTCACCGACGTGGTCGCGGTCGGCTCCCACACCGAGACCGATCTCCTCCGGTTGGTCGCTTCGGCTGAGAGGCTCTCCGAACATCCCCTGGGTGAGGCGATCGTCCGTGGTGCCGAGGAGCAAGGGATCGGGTTGCTGGATCCCGAGGGTTTCGAGTCGGTGACCGGCCGGGGCATCCATGCCACCGTCGACAGCCGGGAGGTGCTTATCGGCAACCGGGCACTGCTCGACCACGCCGGCGTCGACACCACCGGTCTCGAGGCCACCACCGCCAGCCTCTCCGAGGCCGGCAAAACCCCGATGCTCGTGGCCGTCGACGGGGCCCCGGCCGGGGTGGTTGCGGTGGCCGACACCGTCAAAGAGGACTCGGCCGCAGCGGTGGCCGCCCTGAAAAGGCTCGGAGTGGAAGTGGTGATGATCACCGGAGACAACCGGCGCACCGCCGCCGCCATCGCCCGCCAAGTCGGGATCGGACGGGTGCTCGCCGAGGTGCTCCCCCAGGACAAAGCCCTCGAAGTGCGTCGCCTCCAGGCGGAGGGGAAACTGGTGGGAATGGTCGGAGACGGGATCAACGACGCACCAGCCCTAGCCCAGGCCGACGTCGGTATCGCCATCGGCTCCGGGACCGACGTCGCCATCGAAGCCGCCGACGTCACCCTGATCTCCGGTGAGCTCCGGGGGGTAGTGACCACCCTTACCCTGAGCCGGGCCGCCATGAGAAACATCAAAGAGAACCTGGGGTTCGCCTTCGGCTACAACACGTTGGGTATCCCTATCGCCGCTGGGGTGCTCTACCCGATCACCGGTCTGCTCTTGAGCCCGGTCATCGCCGCCGCTGCCATGGCGGCGAGTTCCCTCTCGGTGGTAGGCAACGCCAACCGGCTGCGTCGTTACCAACCCCAGCCCCTCCCCCCGGTCGGAGAGACGACCGCATCTGAGCCGACCGTGGAAACACCCGACCAGCAACCAGAGGAGAAGAAGATGGAATCAGTACGCGACCCGGTGTGTGGAATGGACATCGACCCCTCCCAGGCCGCCGCCAGCCACGACCACCAGGGGCAGACCTACTACTTCTGCTCCGAAGCCTGTCACCGAAGCTTCGTAGCAGAACCCGAGAAGTACTTGGAGCGCTGAGGCGGAGAGGACGTCCCCACTTACGACAAGGCATCGTAGTTGGGTTAGTGTGGCGGAATGTTTCTCGGCTCGATCAGCTATCCACCCATACCAATCTACCACCTCGGACCGGTCGCTCTCTCCCTCCACGGCCTGTTCGCCGCGGTCGGGTTCCTGGTGGGCGCCTGGCTGTTACAGCGGCTGGCCCGCTCCCGGGGCCTCGACACCGAGGCTCTGTCTTCTGCCCTGACCTGGGCGCTGGTGGGCGCTCTGGTGGGGGCCCGTTACCTCACCGTCCCCGCCCAGCTGATGGACGGCGCACCCCTGCATCATGCCCTCTCCCCGCTCGGTGGGTCGTTCTCCATCCTCGGTGGGTTCGCTGGGGGAATCGCCGCCGCCTGGTGGAGGCTCCGCCGTCTCGGCGTGGACTTCGTCCCCGTGTTGGATCTCGCCGCTCCCGCACTTGCGTTGGGGACGGTGGTGGGCCGAATCGGGGATTTGGCGATCGTCGAGCATCTCGGCTCTTCCACCAGTTTTCTTCTCGGCTACACGGTGCGGGGCGGTTACGACCTGGCCCCCGGCCACAACAGTCTTGAGTGTCTACCTATCGGTACGGTATGTGGCACCTACCACCACACCGCCCTCTACGACCTGATCGGCGCCGCGGCGCTCTTCGGGGTGCTTTGGTGGATGCTGCACCGCCGGTGGCGGCCCGGTGTCATGTTCGCCGTCTGGGTGGGGTGGTACGGGCTGCAACGATTCGCCATCGACTTCACCAGGATCGGCAACGATATGGACCGGATGGCCGGGTCGCTCACCTGGAGCCAATGGGTGGGTCTGACTGCCGGGCTGGCCGCGTTCGGCTGGCTGGTATGGCAGCGACGCGGACATGCTGACACTGAGGCAACGGCACGGATCGACGGGTCGGCTCGTGGGAACTGAACCCCACGTGATCATATGGCGATACAGGACGGACCCTGCCGGTAGGGGACGGTGTCCGTAGGCGCTCGTGGTGTCTCGACGATGGTCCCGGTGTCGATCATCAGTCGGCACGGTCTTCACGACGCCATTCTCCTCTTGCGGCGGGGCCCGAGGCGCTCGCCCCGGGCCCCCAGCCTTCCAGGTGTGGTCAGCTGGCGGTGCCGCCCTCGTGGGCCCGCCGGTGCCAGTCCCTCAGATGGTCCTCCATGTGCTCCCCGCCGCTGCCCGGTCCCCTCCAGGGCCGCCACCAGAAGGCCTTGGCGATCAGCCAGAAGAAGAGGAAGAAGAACAGCAACGGGAACAGGAACCCGAAGGGGAAGAAGGGCCGGTAGCCCGGTCCTAGGTGGGGCCGGACCGCCTCCGGGTCGGTAGCCGTCAGGCCCCGCTCCCATCCTGCCTGGTAGGCGCCGTAGCCGACCGCCACCAGGACCGCCAAGGCCAGGAGGGTGAGGATGGCCCCTACGACTCGTCGATTCATGGTCGCTCCTTTCTCGATGGCGAGGCCATGGTCTCTCTCGAGTGTGGAGAACTGATGAAGAGCGTGTGGAGGTGTCGTGAGCGCTCGTAGCCACCCGGCGCCGGTAGCGTGAGGCCGGATCGTCAGGGAGGAGACCGTGAGCCAGCCTCGTCCCACCTGGGTGACCCGTCGCCGCTTCCTGCAGTGGGCCTTTTCACTCCCCATCGTGCTGGCCGCCTGCCGGCCGCAGCCCGAGGGCGCCGCACCCACCACCGCGGTCTCGGTGACCCCGACTAGGTCCTCGGAGCCGGCCCCGGCCACCACCGCGGGGGCCGCTCCCTCCACGGTCGGCCCATTGGCCCCCACTCCGGCGTGCGACGACGGCGACGAGCCCACTCCTTCCCAGACCGCCGGACCCTTCTTCACCCCCGACTCGCCGGAGCGGGCCGCGTTGCTCGAGCCGGGCATGGAGGGAGTACGCCTGTTGCTGGCCGGGCTGGTGACCGATAGCGGCTGCCGGCCGGTGGGCGGGGCGCTGCTCGACTTCTGGCAGGCGGACGCGGCTGGGGAGTACGACAACGCGGGCTACCGGCTGCGGGGCCATCAGTTCGCCGACCAGGAGGGCCGCTTCGGTCTGGAGACCGTGGTTCCCGGTAACTACGGCTCTCGTACTCGGCACATCCACGTGCGAGTGCAGGCGCCCAACGGACCGATCCTCACTACCCAGCTCTACTTCCCGGACGAGCCCCGTAACGAGGCCGACGGGATCTTCCAGCCGGAGCTGCTGATGGAGCTGCACGACGCCGGCGACCACCAGGAAGCGGGCTTCTCCTTCGTGCTCGACCTGGACTGAGCGCGGTACCCATGGTGGGCTCCCGTCCGGTCACTGTTCCATCGCTACGATCCCTCCCAGGCTGAGGTAGCCCGGAGGAGCGGCTGTGAGTGTTTCGATCGATCCAGAAGGCGTGGAAACCCGCGTCATCCATGAGCTGGTGGATTTCTACGGCAAGAGCGTGCTGGAGGTCGGCTGCGGAGACGGCCGGTTGACCTGGCGGTACGCGGCGGTTGCTGGGCGCGTTCTGGCGCTCGACCCCGATGAGGAAGAGATCGCTCGGGCCATCGAAGACACCCCTCAGGCGCTCCGCTCCAAGGTGCGGTTCGCGGTGGCCGACATCCGCCAGGCGGAGCTGCCCGAGGATGGCTTCGACGTGGCGATCCTCTCCTATTCGCTCTGATGAATTGAGCTGGAGGGCGTCGTGCACGCCCTGAGCCGGATACATCGCTCGCTGCACCCCGACGGGGTCCTCTTGGATGTGCACCCCGAGCCGGAGAACGCCCGGGTGGAGGTCTGGGAGCAGGGTCGGATCAGGCCTCTGGGTGGGCTGGACGGGGAGCAGGACAGTCGGGAGATCCGCCAGGCTCGTTCCAGGCTCGAGGAGGCGGAGCGGCGCGGATGGTACGTGACCGAGCGCCAGCGGAAGTTCGAGCTACTGGTCCACCACCGAAGCGTCGATGAATGGCTCGAGCGGCGCGCCCGGGAGGGCGCCACGAGCATTATCCCGGAAGGGATGCTCGAGACGGCTCGCCATCTCCTGGCACGGGGCGCGGATGAACTGGTCATCCGAGAACGGGTGCGGGCTGCGGTGCTCAGGAGGGGGGCCGACTTGCCCTCCGCCTGAAGACAGCCGCCCTGCCTGAGGGAGGCGGCCTGAGCTACGGCAACAGAAACCTCTAGCCTTCCCTGGTGCAATCTCCACCACTCCGCGAGCAGACGCGCTCGGCCGAGGAGCAGCTCACACGCATCCAGGCGGTGACGGAGGCGACGCTCGCTCGCCTCGACCTCGACGACCTCCTCGGGGAGCTGCTCGACCGCGTCCGGGACATCCTCCGCGTCGATACGGCCGCCGTGCTCCTCATGGATCCGGCCGGCCGTCACCTGGTCGCCACCGCGGCGAAGGGCATCGAAGAGGAGGTCCGGCAGGGCATCCAGATACCGATCGGGATGGGCTTCGCCGGTCGGATCGCCGCCGAGCGCCAGCCGGTGATCATCGACGACGTAGACCACTCGAACGTCCTCAACCCCATGCTGAGGGACAAAGGCATCCGCTCGCTCCTGGGAGTCCCGCTTGTCGTATCGGGCCTCGTGATCGGCGTGCTCCACGTGGGCACCCTGCAGTCCCGCCGCTTCAATTCGGAGGATGCCGAGCTCTTGCAGCTCGTGGCGGACCGCGTTGCCCTCGCTACCCAAGCGAGGCGCGCCAGTCAGGAGCGGGCCGCGGCCTCCGCCCTCCAGCGAAGCCTCCTGCCTGCCCGCCCCCTGGCCATCACCGGACTGGACTTCGCAGCCCGTTATGTGTCGGGAGAGGACGGTGGCGTGGGTGGCGACTAGTGCAGCGACCCGGAAGTACGACCGGCATCTCGCCGGCCCTCGACGCCCCCGGCGGCGTCCTCCTCCTGGACGCAGCGCCAGGCTGCGCCTTCGTCGTGCGTCCTTGCCGGATGGCGCCGAGGCCTCGGCGATATATCCGACCTACTTCCGGGACACCGCACTAGTACGACGTGTTCTCCCTCCCGTCCGGGGTTGTCGCCCTGATCATGGGAGACGTCGTGGGCAAGGGGCTCGGGGCAACCATGGTGATGGACGTGTCCGCAGCGCCCTTCGTGCTTACTCGCTCGAGTGGGAGGATCCTGCCGAGGTGCTGTCACGGCTCGACGCGATGGTGGCGCACTTCGAGCCCGAGGAGTTCGTCACGGTGCTGCTTGCCGTTCTGGAGCCGGCGTTCCGCAAGATGCAGATCTCGTCCGCCGGGCACCCGGCGCCGGTCCTGGCCCTTCCGGACGGCCCCGCCCGGTTCGTCGACATCGTGACCGATCCCCCGATCGGAGTGATGCAGTCCACAGAGCGCCGGAGCAGCGAGGTCGCCATACCTCCGGGCAGTACCGTCTACCTCTTCACCGACGGTCTCGTGGAGCGCCGGGGACTCTCGCTCGGCAAAGGCCTCGACATGCTGCGGGAGGTGGCGCTGCCCATCTCCGCCGAGATGGGATGCACCTCCATCTTGTTCTCCATGGTCGGCAACCAGGCGCTCGACGACGACATCGCCCTGCTGGCGATCCACTCTGAGGACCTCTTCGGCACCCCGCTCGACCTGGCCCTGCCGACCGAGGCCCCGTCTTTCGCCAAGATGAGGGCGGCCTTGAAGCGCTTGGCTGGCGGGTCCGCCGGCACCACCAAGGCGGAGTCCTGACAGGAAGGCCTTTTCCATCCCCGCCTTGGTGCTGCTGACCCAGATGGCTCGGTCCTTCCCGGAGGGGGCTTGGCCGTAAGATGGGCTCCGGATGTCCCTCCTTACGGCCACAGGGGTGGTGAAGCGGTTCGGCGGCGTGGTGGCGGTCGACGACTTCTCGTTGAATCTCGAGCCGGGGCGGGTGGTGGCCGTGATCGGTCCCAACGGGGCCGGGAAGTCGACCTTCATGAACGTCCTGTCCGGCCTCTACCGAGCCGACGGCGGCGAGATCCGCTTGGACGGGCAGCCGATCCACGCCCTCAATCCGGCCCAGATCGCCCGGCTGGGGGTGGGAAGGACCTTCCAGATCCCGCGGGTCTTTCGCCGGCTGACCGTGATGGACAACGTGCTGGTGCCGGTCGCCCACCGGGAGGTGATCAGCGGGGGAATCCGGGAGCGCGCCCAGGAGCTGCTTGCATTGGTCAACCTGAGCGACAAGGCCGGCCAATACGCTCGGGAGCTCTCCGGTGGGCAGCAGAAGCTCTTGGAGTTGGCCCGGGCGCTCATGGCGGAGCCCCAGCTCGTGCTGATGGACGAGCCCTTCGCCGGTGTCCATCCGGAGCTGAAGCAGACCCTCATCGACGCGGTCCGGGCCGCCAACCGGGAACGAGGCACCACCTTCCTCATCGTCAGCCACGAGATGCCGGTCGTGGCGGCCCTGTGCGGCTGGGTCTTCGCCATGCATCTGGGACGCAACTACCTGGACGGGCCTCCCGACGAGGTGCTCAACGACGAGCGGCTGGTGGACATCTACTTGGGACGCATGGAGCAGGTGGGACATGCCGATTCGGGGTGAGCAGCTGACGGTCGCCTACTTCGCCGACATCCACGTCCTGTGGGAGGTGACGGTGGAGGCCCAGGAAGGGCTCATCACCTGCGTGATCGGGCCCAACGGGGCCGGCAAGTCGACCTTGCTCAAGACGCTCTTCGGGTACCTGAAGCCCCGGCAGGGCCAGGTCTCCCTCGATGGCGAGGTCATCACCCATCTGCCGGCGCAGGACCGGATGCGGATGGGCGTCGGCTTCGTCGACCAGGTCCACACGGTCTTCCCGGAGATGTCGGTGGACGAGAACCTGGAGCTGGGCGCCTGGACCTTCCGCCGCGACGGTCGGCGGGTGAGCGAGGCCAAGGAGCGGATCTACGAGCACTACCCGTCGCTGGCTCGCCGCCGTCAGGTGGATGCCGGGTCACTCTCCGGAGGCGAGCAGCGCATGCTGGAGATCGCTCGCATCCTTATGCCGGACCCGTCGGTCATCCTGCTCGACGAGCCCTCGGCCGGGCTGGCCCCCAAGATCGCCGGGGAGGTTTACGAAGACGTCCTGCGCCTCAAGGAGATCGGCAAGACGATCCTGCTGGTGGACCAGAACATCAACCAGGCCGTGCCGTGCAGCGACTACCTCTACGTGATGGAGCTGGGCAGAGTCTCCGACCAGGGGCCGACCGACCAGCTCGGTGAGGACCTGAGGAGGATCGTCTCCTCCTGGCTGTCGGTCACCTGATCTTGGCCCGCAAGGCGGGCACGCGGTCCTCCACGAACCCCACCACGCCCCGCGGGACATACAGCACCACGGCGGCGATCACCGCCCCGAAGAGCGGCAGGTAGAGGAAGGGGAACCGGCTCCAGAGGAAGTCCCGCACTCCGTAGAGGATGGTGGCCCCCAGCACCGGCCCGACCACCGTCCCCGCCCCGCCGAGGAACACTCCGGCCACCATCTCCACCGTGACGATGTTGTTGAAGACCAGCTCGTTGGAGGTGAAGGCCACGAACCAGAAGTCCACCGCCCCGGCGGCGGCGGCGAAGTAGGCGGAGGCCCCGAAGGCGGCCAGCTTGTAGGGGGTGGTGCTGATGCCCATGACCGAAGCGGCGTCCTCGTCGTCCCGGATCGCCTTGAGCCCCACCCCGTAGCGGGAGCCGGCCAGCCAGACGGCGAAGAGGGTTATGCCCACCAGCAAGGCGACCATGGCGTAGAAGGCGGTGTGGGGGTCGTAGATCTCCGGGGTGGGGATGCCGAAGGCCCCGCCGGCGAAGTCCCGCGGCAGGTTGAGCACCACCAGGCGGGTGGCCTCGTTGAACGACAGCATGGCGATGGCGAAGTAGGCACCCCGTAGGCGAAGGGCCGGCATCCCCACCAGCACGGCCAGGAGGGCGATCAGTAATGGACCTCCGAAGACCCACAGCGGCACCGGCACCGGCAGGGCCAGCTGCCCGAGGGCGATGCCGGCCACATAGGTTCCCAGGCCGAAGAAGACCACGTGACCGAAGTCGACGTAGCCGGTGTAGCCGGTGATCAGGTTGAGGCTCTGGGCGAGGACGATGAACTTCATCAGGTTGAACCAGAAGATCAGGGCCGCCCCGGGGCGAATCGGCTGCCAGGCCAGGAAGAGGACCACCAGGATGCCCAGCACCACCAGAGCAAGGTTGAGAAGCCGGGCCGGCTCTCGCCTCTCCAGCAGGGGGACCCGGAGGTCGGTCTTCATCGGGCGCGCAGGGACTTGAAGAGGCCCCTGGGGCGGAAGATCAGCACCAGGATGAGGAGCACGAAGGCCACCGCCGGGGAGAGACCGAAGGTGATCCACAGCGTGGAGATGCTCTCGGCCAGGCCCAGGATCAGCCCGCCCACCAGGGCTCCGAGCGGGTTGCCCAGGCCGCCCAGCACCACCACCGCGAAGGACCGCCCCACGTAAGACACCCCCAGGAAGGGGCTGAGCGGGCTGATCATGGCGATCAACGAGCCGGCCACCCCGGCGTAGGCCAGGGCGATGCCGAAGGCCACCGCCGAGACCAGGTCGGGATCGATGCCCAGGGCCCGGGCGGCGTCCCGGCTCTGGGCCACCGCCCGGATGGCCTTTCCCCAGTAGGTCTTGCGAAAGAACCAGACCAGCCCCAGCATTAGAACTGCCCCGATCAAGAAGGCCGCCAGGCGCGTTCCCGGCACCACCACCCCGAAGAGGCGGAACGTGGGGAGCGGGATGGGCAGGGAGCGGATGTCGGCCCCCCACTGGTAGGACGAGAAGCCGTACACGATGGCCGAAAGGCCGAAGAACAGCACCAGCGACATGAGCTCCACCTCCGAACGCCCCACCAGATGGCGGACCAGCAGGCGGTAGAGAAGGATCCCGGCCACGAATCCGGCCGGGATGAGCAGTACCAGGGCCACGAAGGGGGACAGGTGCTGGAGGGCGACCAGTACCCAGGTCATGTAGGCCAGGAAGATGAGCAGATCGCCGTGCGCCACGTTGACCACCGACATGACCCCCCACACCAGCCCCAGGCCCAGGGCGGCGACGCCGTACACCCCGCCGATGAGGAGGCCGTTCACGACCACCTGAAGCTCCATGCCCGAGCCTCGACCTCCTCTCTCGGGGCGGACCTGCGCCTGGCTCTACTGGTTGGCCGGGTAGATGGCCTCCCCGGTGGCCGCCTCCTCAGGGGCGACGATCACCTTGTCAGCGTCCTGCCACTGGATGGTGAGCATGGTGTGGCCGACCTGGTTGAGGGTCTCGTCCACCCGGAAGCCGCCGCCCATGCTCTGGATGTCGAGCTGCTTGAAGGCCTCGACGACCGCTTCGGTCTCGATGGTCCCGGCCTGCTCGATGGCGGCCATGAGCGCCAGGCCGGCGGCGAAGGACAGCCCGCCTCGGTAGTCGGGCTCGTACCCGTACAGCTCCGCGTACTGGGCGGCCCAATCGGAGGGCGTCACCTGCGGACCCACCCAGTTCTCCGCCTCGAAGGCGGCCGGGTCCACCCCCTGTGATGGCTCCCACTGGGCCGGGCCGAAGGTGCCCTGGGCGGCCTCGCCCAGCTCGTTCCACCAATCGGTGGTGGCGGCGCCCGAGCCGAAGGACGAGGCCATGGGATCGATCCCCATCTCCACCATCTGCCGGGCGGCCAGCGCCCCGTCCTGGAAGTGGGCCACCACCAGCATCACGTCGGGCTGCGGCTGCCAGGCCTGGGTGAGGATCGGAGAAAGGTCGGTGGCCGTGGCCGGGTAGGTGTCCTGGAAGACCACTTCCATGCCCAGTTCCTGTGCCTTCGCCAGGGCGCCCTCCGCCTCGGAGACCGTGAAGGGGTCCTCCTTGTAGGCGATGGAGATGGTCTGCGCAGCCGGGTCGGCCTGGGTGACGAAGTCGAGCAGGCTGTGGTCGTACTGGCTGGCGGGGGTGTACACCCCAACCAGCCGCGTGAATCCCTGCTGCCAGATCTCGTCGGAGCTGGCTCCCCAGGCCATGGTGACCACGTCGAGCTGCTCGATGAGCGGACCCTGGGCCAGCGTCAAGCCGGAGGAGTAGGAGGCGAACATGAAGTGGGCCCCGTCCTCGTTGACCAGCTTCTCGAACAGGCGCAGGGCGGTGTCCTTGTCGCTGCGATCGTCGCCGAACACGATCCGCACCGGGACGCTCGTTCCCCCCACGTCGATGCCACCACGCTCCTCGTTCACCCAGTCGGCGAACATCTGGAGGCCCTCCAGTCCCTGGCGGCCCAGGGCCTCGAACTGCCCGGTGAGCGAGGCCGGGATGCCGATGACGATCTCCTCCGGAACCTCGGCGGCGGTCTCGGAAGCCGCGGTGGTGGCGGGTGCTTCCGCCGCAGGCGCGGCGGTGGTGGGTGCCTCCGGAAGCTCCTGCCCGGCCGGTTGCTGGGGTGCACAAGCCGCCATCAGCAGAAGGAACACGGCGAGCATGAGACCGGCCGGATTTGAAAATCTCACGTCCTACCTCCACAGTCGGGTTCCGTCAGGCGGAACTGCAAACGTCTGCGGGTCGACTATATCGGATCGAACCACATAGAGGACGGCCAAGGTGAACAGACGCCCAGTCGATCGTTCCTCTGGCTATCCATGGCTGGTGGTGGCGGTGGCCACCGTGGCCCAGGCGGCCACCGCCTTCGCCTTCCTGGGGGTGGGGGCACTGGCCGGGTTCTTCCAGGAGGAATTCCGCCTCAGCGGGGTCCAGACCGGGCTGATCGTCACCGCGGTGGGCCTGGTGCCGCTCTTCGCCCTCATCCCGGTGGGCCGGCTCCTCGACCGTTACGGGGAACGGGGGATCGTGAGCGGTGGGGCGCTCCTCCTGGCGGCCGGGGTGGGGGCAGCCGCCTTGGCGCCTTCCTACCCCTGGCTGTTGCTCCTCTTGCTGGTGGGCGGCGCCGGCTACGCCACCTCCCAGCCGGGGGGGAGCAAGGCGGTGGCCGGCTGGTTCGCCGTCCGACACCGGGGGATGGCGATGGCGATCCGTCAGACCGGCCTGCCGCTGGGCGGTGCGGCGGCGGCTGCCGCCCTCCCAGCCCTGGCGGCTGGCTCCGGATGGCAGCCGGCCCTGGTCACCGCCGCGGCGGTGACCGCCCTCGGAGGGATCCTCTTCTTTGTGGTCTACCGCCAGGCGAGAGCGGGTGACGGGGAGGACTACCGGTTGTCGGCCCGGTTGGGAGGACTGCTGGCAGACCGTCAGATGCGACCGGTGCTGTGGGCGGGTTTGGTCATGGTGAGCACCCAGTTCTGCATCATCTCCTACCTGATGCTCTTCCTGCGAGATGCTCACGACCTCCCCCTCACCCGCGGCGCCTGGTTCCTCTTTGCCACCCAACTGGCCGGGGTGGCCGGTCGGGTGGTGCTGGGGGCCTGGAGCGACCGGTTGGGGCCGGGCCGGCGCATGTGGGCGGTGGAGGTGAGCCTGGTGGTGGCCGCCGCCTGCGTCTTCGTCCTGCCGCTCCTCCCGGGCGGGGCCTCCTACGGCGGGCTGACGGTGCTGTCGGTGGTCTTGGGGTTCTTCGCCTTCGGCTGGTACGGGCCCTGGGTGGTGCGGGTGACCGAGGTGGCTCCCGGCGGGGCGGTGGGGCTCACCCTGGCCCTGGCCATGACCACCAACCAGCTGGGGATCATCGGCGCCCCTCCTCTCTTCGGTCTGGTCCTCGACCGGTCGGGCACCTATCTCCTTCCCTGGTGGCTCTTGGCCCTGGCCATGGCGGCCGGGGCGTTGCGGGTGGGAGTCGGCCTCCGCCAAAAGAAGGCGTGAGGCGCTGGCTGGCGAACCTGACTCAATTTCAATGCTTGGCTGGACCGTACCGGTCCACTAGAGCATTAGGTTTGCGAAAAGCACCCGTGGGTGGGGCCATCGGGAACGGCCCGGCCGTGTAGGGTCGTGCGCTACCCAAGCAGGAGGATGGTATGGCACTTCTCGACGAGATCGACGCGCTCATAGATGAGCGCCACCTGCTCACCCACCCTTTCTATGTCAGGTGGGTGGCCGGGACCTTGCCCGTAGAGGCCCTGCGGACATACGTCCAGCAGTACTACGCGTTCGAGTCGGCGTTCCCGCGCTTCCTCTCGGCGATCCACTCCCGCTGCGAACGGGCCGACATTCGCCAGACGATCCTCGACAACCTCTGGGACGAGGAGCTCGGAGAAGAGAACCATGCCGAGCTCTGGCTCCGGTTCGCCGAGGGCGTGGGCGTCGCCCGTTCGGAGGTCGCCGGCGCCACCCCTAACCCGGCCACCCGAGCCCTGGTGGACACGTACTTCCGGGCCGCCACCGAGGGGCCGCTAGCGGCCGGCCTCGCGGCGATCCATGCCTACGAGCGTCAGGTCCCGGCCGTGGCGGCAGCCAAGATCGCCAGCCTGCGGGCCCACTACGGGATCGACGACCCCCGGACCCTGGCCTTCTGGGAGGTGCACCAATCTCTCGACGAGCAGCACGCCGGCGCCGAGCGGGCCATCCTGGCCCAGGCCGACGGGGAGGATCGCCCGGTCGTGCTGCGGGCCACCAGCCGGGCCCTCGAGGCGTGGTGGCGATTCCTCGAAGCGGCCGACCTGCCCGGATGAACTTGCGTGAGAAATGACCCGCCGGCGGTCCGAAACTCACGCAAGAACGGCAGACAGCCAGGTTCAGCCCCCGGTGAACCAGAGTTGCAGCTCGACGATCCCGTGGTCCTCGACCGAGAGCACGATCGGGGCCGACGGCACCCGGA
>JBOGFC010000221.1:0-3006 GCA_050742155.1 Acidimicrobiia bacterium | reverse complement strand
TCATGGTCATTGGCATTCCTCTCGTCGCGTACGGTCGATGGGCATGGCACGCGCCGTCGGGGCGGCGGACAGGACAGCGACGGGGCGCCTGAGCCAACAGGCTCCTATAAGGTCACGTTCGTCTCTCCGGCGGGTGCCGCACAGGGCTCCCGCTCCAGCGGACAGATCGCACACAGGACCCTCACGGGTCGGTCTGACTTCGGGTCACGCTGGGCGGGAGACCCCTGCCCGCACCAATCATCGCTGTCTGAGTTTTTGGCCGCAGAAGGACCGGTAGATCTACGCCGGGAGGATGAGTTCGAACGTGGCGTCTTCTCCGGGCACGTAGACCAGGGAACCGCCATGTGCCTCGGCTAAGGCCCGGGCCAGTGGAAGGCCCAGGCCGATGCCAGGGCGCGACATGGTGCGATCGTCCACCAATCGACCGTAGGGCTCGAAGATGCGCTCCAGCATGTCGTTCGGTACCCCGGGCCCATCGTCTCGGACCACACAGGACACGTGACCGTCGAACCGGGTGGCGCTGATCCGGACGTTGCCGCCGTACTTGAGCCCGTTGTCGACCAGGTTGCGAAGGATCTGGCGGAGACGAAGCGGATCGGCGCGGAGGCGGATCTTCTCGATCACCTGGTTGTCCACCGAGGCGGCCCGGGCACCGAAGCTCACCAGCGCCTCACGCACCTCCGCGGCGAGGTCGAGCTCCTCCGGGAAGACGGCCAGACGGCCGGCCTGTGCCTGGCCGAATGCGATCAGGTCCTCCAACAAGGCGTGCAGCTCTTGGGCCTGCTGCGCCATCATCCCCAGGAACTCCACCTGCTCGGGGCGCGAGTAGTCGTCCTCCAGCATGGCTTCGGTGAATCCGCGCAGCGAAGTGAGTGGGGTACGAAGCTCGTGGCTGACCGTGGCCACGAACTGGTCTTTGAGCCGGTGGAGCTCCAGCTGCCTCTCAAGGTCCTCCTCTATGGCCCGGTGGCCGGCCTGGAGCATGCCGGCGATGGCCAGGAAGAGGGCCGCCAATCCCGCCAGCAGCACCAGCTTGACCCCGCTGGAAGCGAGGAACTGGGTGAGGGGAACGGGGTCGGGCGAGTGGAAGATCGGCAGGGTCCAGATGCCGGCCAGGAAGTGCAGCCCCACCTGGGCCAGCGTGGCGAGGAGGGAAGCGAGCGTCACGAGTACTGCTGCCCGACGCCCGAGCAGCAGGGCCCCTACCGCCACTGCATAGAAGAGAAGGAAATCGGCGCCCGACAGCGGGCCGAAGACCCACCACAAAGCCACGGCCGCCGTCACGTCGGTCATCAGAGCCGTGCGCAATCCGGTCCGCCGGACCGACAGTGCCGATCCAACGGCGAGGATCGCGAAAAGCGCCACCGCGTTCGGGGTGCGCAGCCAGGCCATGAGGGGCAGGGATGCCGCCGCCAGCGTCACGTAGACAACCCCACGAAGCCAGACCACGCGTCGGGCGAGATCGATGGAGGCGTTGCTGGCAGCCATGACCAGAGTGATCGGAGTTTCGGTCGGGCCGCTTGAAGGCCTTCCCGACAAGTGTCGGCTCTTCGACATTCTCGAACGCCAGCAGGGAGCCGGGTCGTTCTCTTGAATGAGACCGTCGAGGTGACCGTGCGAACCATTTTCAGCCTGCTGGCCATCCTCTCGCTGGTGGGCGTCGCCTGCGCCGCGCCGCAAGGAGCGCAGCCGGCGACCCCTTCCGAGGAAACCACTCAGACCCAGCCGTCCGACCAGGCGGCGGGGGGGACACTTCCGGAAGGCCCCTCGGCGCTCCGCGACCAAACGAGTCCCGAGTTCCCCGAGCCACTGGTCGACCCGAGCCAGATCATCTCCGGGGGGCCTCCCCCCGACGGCATCCCGCCCATCGACGAGCCGGCGTTCGTCTCGATTTCCCAGGCCGACCAGTACCTCGAGCCCGAGGCGCCGGTGGTGGTGCTGGAGGCTGGAGCCGAGGTGCGCGCCTACCCGGTGCAGATCCTGACCTGGCACGAGATCGTCAACGACACCGTGGGCGGGAAGCCGGTGGTGGTGACCTACTGCCCGCTCTGCAACACCGCGGTCAGCTTCGAGCGGGTGGTAAACGGGGTGGAGACCACCTTCGGCACCTCGGGGCGGCTCTACAACTCGGCCCTGGTCATGTACGACCGGGCCACCGAGTCGCTGTGGACCCACTTCGACGGGCGGGCGGTGGTGGGGCTGCTGGCCGGCGAGCAGCTCGAGCCGATTCCTTCCCCGCTGCTGGCCTGGTCCGAGCTCAAGAGCGCCCATCCCGAGGCCCAGGTGCTGGACCGCGAGCAGACGGGGGCCAATCGCCCCTACGGCAGCAATCCCTATGCCGGGTACGACAATCCTGAGGGCTTCCCCTTCCTGTTCCGGGGAGACGTGGACGCGCGGGCGCAGGCCATGCAACGGGTGGTCGGGGTGGCCCTGAGCGGAGAGGCCACCGCTTACACGCTGGAGGCGGTAAGCGGCGGCGAGGCTCGGGCCACGAACGGCGAGGTGGGCGGCCAGCCGATCGTGATCTTGTGGAAGTCCGGGCAGGCCAGCGCCCTGGAGGAGAACGAGGTGGCCGAGGGCCGCGACGTGGGCTCGGTCGGGGTGTTCGTCCCCGAGGCCGACGGCCGGCAGCTCACCTTCCAGACGGAGGCTGGCCAGTTCGTCGACCAAGAGACCGGTTCGACCTGGAACATCGCCGGGCAGGCCACGGAGGGCCCTCTGGCCGGCCGCGCACTGGAGCGCATCCACCACTTCGACACCTTCTGGTTCGCCTGGTCGTCGTACCAGCCGGGCACCGCGCTGGTGGAAGGATGATGGGGAGACGCTGGGCCCTGGTGGGCGGCCTGTTCGTTTTGCTGGCGGCGATCCTGGGGGCGGCCTTCCTTCGGACCAGGTCGGCCGATCAACCGGCGGCGCTTCCCCAGGGTGAGCCGGGTCCATCCAGCTCCTTCGAGATGTTCGACGGCTCCACGGCGACCCTGGCCGATTACCGGGGCCGCCAGGTGG
>JBOGFC010000220.1:0-1557 GCA_050742155.1 Acidimicrobiia bacterium | reverse complement strand
TCATGGTCATTGGCATTCCTCTCGTCGCGTACGGTCGATGGGCATGGCACGCGCCGTCGGGGCGGCGGACAGGACAGCGACGGGGCGCCTGAGCCAACAGGCTCCTATAAGGTCACGTTCGTCTCTCGAGCGGGTGCCGCACAGGGCTCCCGCTCCAGCGGACAGATCGCACACAGGACCCTCACGGGTCGGTCTGACTTCGGGTCACGCTGGGCGGGAGACCCCTGCCCGCACCATCATCGCTGTCTGAGACGTCGGCCAACAGTTCGGCTGTTTCCCATCCCAGAGCGTCCAGGTCTACATGGCCGTCCCAGAACTCGGCCCATCCCCGAGCCGAGGAGCGGATGCGTTCCGCCCGCCGGTTGGTGTCGGCCACAGCCTTGGTGTTGGCGGCCACCACATCGGCGATCGACGACAGATGGGCCCGGGCAAGCTGTTGGAGGTGAGGCCAACGCGTCAACACGGCGGTGGCGGTGGCCCGTGACTGCCCGCATGCGATCCACACGTCCGGGAAGGCCCAACGGGCCAGCGACAACAGCCGCCGATACCAGCGGTTCGCCTCGATCAGGGTCTTGTGGCGGCGTTGCACCGCCCTCCGCAACGCCAACTCCGAGGGGTCGGGGATACGCGCCGGTTGGAGGCTGAACACCTCCGGGGCGCGGGACAGGACCTGAGCGTCGATGACATCCGTCTTGTCCTTGCCCGCCACAGCCGCCCGTAGCCGAGCGGAATGACGATTGCCCACCAGCGACAAAGAGGCTCCCGCCTTGGCAGTCGCCATCGACAACGGCAACCAGGTCATCGAAGTCGGTTCCGCCACCGCCACCGCCCCCGGATAGGCCGCCAGCCGCTTGGCCAGCTTCTCCAAACCCGCCAGCGTCGGGGCTGCTTCGAAGTCGTCGATGATCTCACCGGGTCCTCCCGCCTGGGGACGACGCACCACCACCCGGTGGTTGGCGACCACACCAGCGTCGATCCCCACCATCACCGTTCCGTTACTCTCAGAGTGCACGAGGGCTCCTCCATTCGTCGAGCGGCCAACCGAGGGACTCGCCAAGACGCTCTCCGCCGGCCGCGCCATCACTACCGAGAGAGCCCTCGGGCGCGCCCCGTCAGGCTGTCTCCCGACACCACCCCGTCAATGCCGATCGGCGACCGTAGGCCACCCAAGCTTGTGAGTCATCCGATGCCCGGCCCGCCGGAACGGGCACACCATCAATTCCCTCAATCGGGTCCGCTCGGAAGACGGACCCCGGCGACTATCTCTTTCACGGGCCTCCAAGCCCAGCCGAAAATCGTCTCTGCCGGGATCCCTCCCGAGACCACCCTACGTGGCCGCCGCCCCGCGAGGAGCGGACCCCGTATTGATACAAGCCAGGTATCAGCCGTTCTAAGCCCCTTCGCCCCTCGGGGTGGAGGGGCTTTGTCGCGCCCGGGCCCCTGGGTCAGCCCACTGTGGGGAAGCCGGCCAGCGAGGCGCCCAGACCCAGCCAGGCGGCCGTCACCAGCCCCTGGCTCCAGCGGTGCTCCAGGAGCGCCAGGGTCGGCACCAGGGCC
>JBOGFC010000219.1:0-10119 GCA_050742155.1 Acidimicrobiia bacterium | reverse complement strand
GCAGCAGCCGCCTGAGCCCTCGCAACAATGCGGTGGCCGCCGAGTTGCGGGGAGCCGGCCTGGCCACCTTGCTCTTCGACCTGCTCACCGAGGCGGAAGGCCGGGACCGGGCCAACGTCTTCGACATTGGGTTGCTCGCCGGACGGCTGACAGACGCCATCGCCTGGCTGGATCGGCAGCCGGGTGTGGGCGGTCCGCCTCTGGGCTGCTTCGGGGCCTCCACCGGAGCGGCCGCCGCGCTCCGGGCGGCGGCCCAGCTCCCCGAGCGGGTGGCGGCGGTGGTGTCCCGCGGGGGCCGACCCGACCTGGCCGAGGCACACCTGCCGGAGGTGACGGCCCCCACCCTGCTGATCGTCGGTGAGCTGGATCAGACGGTGGTGGAGATGAACCAGCGGGCACTCCAGTTGCTGGGCGGGGAGAAGGCCCTGGAGATCGTGCCGGGGGCCACCCATCTCTTCGAGGAGCCGGGAGCCATGGAGGAAGTGACTCGCCTGGCGAGGGAGTGGTTCGTCAGGTTCCTGGCCCAAGGGGCCGGTTAGCCGGCTAAGGCGCCCCCTCGTCATCCAGCAACCGCAGGAAGCTCTTCGCCCCCAGCTCCTCGAAGAGCCGTACCGCCTCCTCGCGGGCCTCGGGGGCGGCCTCACCCAGCAGCCGGGCGCACTCCGCCCGGCAGAGGGCCAGGTCGAGCGGGAGCTCCAGCTCCTTCCACAGCGAGGCCGCCTCCTCGAAACCGGCCCGGGCACCCTGCCGGTCCCCATCGACGGCGGCCAGCCCCGCGTCCACGCTTATGCGGACACCCCGGACGACGCGGCCCGTTCGGGGAATGGCCTCGAGCAGCTCGCGTACCTCCGCCAAGGCGTCCCCATCGCCCCACCAAAGAGCGGCGTGGGCGGCGGTGGCGGCGGGACCGAAATGGTGGACCGGATCGAGCCGGGCCCGCTCGGCGGCCAGGCGGTAGGCTTCTGGGGCTTTACCCGTCGCCAGGTTCACCCAGGCCCGCCGCTCGTCCGCGCCGCGGCGCCACTGGTGGTCAGTCTCGGCGAGCACCCCGTCCCACACGGCCGCCAGGTTCCGCTCGGCGGCCTTCGAGTCGCCCTGTAAGGCATCGATCATGGCCCTATCCAGCTGGAAGCCCAGTCGGGCCAGCTCGGGCATCTCGCCTCCCTCCGCCTCGGTCAGGAGCGCGCGGGCCTCCTCCCAGCGGCCCACCCAGATCAGGTTGCCCACGACGTTGCCGATGCTGAACAGCTCCCCCTCCCGGTTTCCCAGGCGGCGGGCCAGCTCCAGGCCGGTCCGAGAGTTCTCCATCGCTCCGATCATGTCGTCGGTGAAGAGCAGATAGGCCAGATTGATGTACGCCCGGCCCTCGGTCCCGGTCAGGTCGAGTTGCCGGGCCAGGGACAGACCCTCTCGCACCAGCGCCGTGCCCTCCCGAAGACGGCCCAGGTCTCCCAGCACGGTGCCCCGGGTGACCAGCGCCTCGGCTACCAGCGGGAGGAGTTCCAGTCGCTCGGCGACCAGCAACGCCCGGTCGGTGGCCTTGAGGGTCTCGTCGGGCCGTCCGCTGAGCATGTAGGCACGGGACAGGTCGGTGAGCAGCCCGGCCAGGGCTGGGTCGGTGTCATCCTCTCCCCATGCCCGGATCTGGGCCTCCAGGATCTCGACCGCCCGCTCCGGCCGGGCGGATCGCATGAAGACGGTGGCGTAGAGCCGGCTGCTGCGGGCCACCGCCGCGGGGGCCTCGAGCTTTCGATACTCCTCCACCGCCCGGAGGGCCTGCTCCTCCGCCTCTTCGAAGCGGGCCAGGGCAAGAGCGGACGCTCCGGCTCGCTCCCAGACGGGGGCCAGCTCGGCCGGCTCGCCAGGGATCGTGAGGGCCTGACGGCAGAGGGCCAGGACCTGCTCATGGGAATGAAGGGCGGCGGCCCGCTCGGCCGCTCCTCGCAGGGCGCGGTGGGCCCGGGCGGCCAGCTCCTCGGCCTGGGGGCCCTCCCCGGAGGCCCGATAGGCCTCCAGGTAATGGCTGGCCACCACACTGGCCAGCTCCTCGTCCTCCAGCGACTCCAAGTGGCGAGCCGCCCGCAGGTGACGGGAACGGCGCTCCTCCCTTCCCAGGCGGCCGTGGGCCACCTCCCTGATGAGACTCTGCACGAAGCCGTACTGGCCTTGCTCGGGAGAACGCGGGTCGGTGACGAAGATGAGTAGCTCTTTGCGGACCAGGTCGGCCAGCAGCGGTTGCAGCTCCTGCAGGGGAGTGCCGGTGAGGACCTCTAGGGCCTGGGGGGTGAAGGTCTGGCCCAGCACGGCGGCGTCTTGGAGCAGCGAGCGGCTCTGGGGGTCGAGCCGGTCCAGCCGGGCGCTGATCACGGCCACCAGCGAGTCGGGAATGGCCAGCTCGGCCGGTTCCCTCTCCAGCCGGTAGGCGCCCCCCGCGTCGGGCACCAGGTCGCCCTCCAAGATGAGCATCCGCACCAGCTCGACCGCGTAGAGAGGGACCCCAGCCGCTCTCTCCCGGACCAGGCGGGCAGTCCGCTCCGGCAGGCCGGGGGCCAAGCCGCCTACCAGCTCGGCCATGGCGTCCTCCGGAAGCGGCCCCAGATGGAGGGAGAGGACGTTGCGCCGGCCCGCTCCCCAGCCGGGCCACCGTTCCAAGAGCTCCGGCCGGGTCAGGGTGATCACCAAGATCGGATGGTCTCGCCAGCGGTCCGGGAGCTCGTCGACGAAGTCGAGCAGCCCGGCGTCGGCCCACTGGAAGTCCTCGAACACCAGTACGTTGGTGCCCTGGCCGGCGATCCGCTCGAAGAAGGTCCGGAAGGCGGCGTAGAGCTCGCTCCGGTCGGCGGCCGGTTGCTCGCTCAGTCCCAGGAGAGCCCCCAGGCGAGGCTCCAGCCAGCGACGCTCCTCGTCGTCGGGGAGGTAGTCCTCCAGGGTTCTCCGCAGCTTGGCGGTCGCCGAGGCCTCGTCCTCGGTCTCGGTAATGCCGGCCCGCCGGCGCACCATCTCGCCGAGGGCCCAGAAGGTCACCCCCTCCCCGTAGCCTGGGGAGCGGCCCTCGTGCCAGTAGACGTCCTCCACCAGGCCGTCCACGTACTTCTTGAACTCCCACACCAAGCGGCTCTTGCCGATGCCGGCGATCCCCACGATGGACACCAGGCGCGTTTGTCGTTCCCGCCCGATGGCCTGAAGGAGGTCCTTGAGGAGCCGCAGCTCCTCGGCGCGGCCCGCGAAGGGCGCCTCCAGCCCGGTGACGCGCCCCTCCCCGCCTCGCATGGCCAGCAGCCCCACCGCCCGGTAGGCCCGCACCGGTGCCTCCTTGCCCTTGACTCGGTGCTCGCCTCGGTCCTCGTAGGCGATGGCCCGGCTGGTGGCCCGGTAGGTCGACTCCCCCACCAGCACGGCGCCCGGCGTGGCCAGCGACTGGAGCCGCGAGGCGGTGTTGACCAGGTCCCCGACCACCAGCTCTTCCTCACCATCCCCCCAGCCCACCGCGGCCTCACCGGTCAGCACCCCGACTCGGGTGGCCAGCTCAGGGATCCCCAGCTCGGCGGCCAGCTTCCCCACCGCCTCCCCGAGCTCCAGGGCCGATCGGACCGCCCGCTCGGCGTCGTCCTCGTGGGTCTGGCCCACTCCCCACACGGCCATCACCGCATCGCCCACGAACTTGTCCACCGTTCCCCCGAAGCGCTCCACCGCCTCGGTGGCCACGGCGTAGTAGTCGCCCAGGATCTCCCGCACCTCCTCGGCGTCCCGGTGTTCCGACAGGGTGGTGAACCCCACCAGGTCGGCGAAGAGCACCGTCACCAGCCGCCGTTCGGTGCGGGGAACCGGACGCTCCGGGGGCGGAGCGGCCTCTGCCTGGCCGAGGGCCGCGCCGCACTCGCCGCAGAAGCGATCGGTAGGGAGGTTGGCAGTCCCGCAGGCCGGACAGAGCGACGCCAGCCGGCTCCCGCACTGCGAGCAGAACTTGCGCCCGGGGTCGTTCTCCTCCGAGCACGAGGGGCAGATCACCGCACACCTCCCACGAGTGGCTGTCAGCGTACCGCCTCGGATCCCGGCGGCGGCCGGGATCGTCTCGTCACCTTCGAGTGCCCCCCGGGACGTTCTGGCGCGCAAAGATCCGCCCATAGTGTGAAGTTTGCGCGCCAGAACGAGGTGGAGGCGTTCGGTACAGTGAGCCCATGTCGCTCCCCCGCTGGCTGGGCCGGGCCCTCTCCTTCCTGGCGCTACTGGCGATTGTCATCGCCTTGTGGGAGGGCTACAAGCTGTTCGGCAAGCTGAGCGGCGGGACCATCCCCTTGACCAATCTGGGGCTGCCGGTAAGGGCCGACAACCGCTCGATGCCCCACGTGTGGGACATCGTGGGGGCCCTCTTCCAGCCGCGGCAGCGGGGTAGCGAGGAGATACTGGTGGTCTTCCTGGCTAAGGGGGCCTTCTTCACGCTCCGCTCCGCCCTGGTCGGCTTCCTGGTGGGCAGCGTCATCGGGTTCGCCATCGGGGTGGTGTTCGTCCACTCCCGCTTCCTGGAGCGGGGACTGATGCCCTACGTGGTGGCCTCCCAGACCGTGCCGATCATCGCCATCGCCCCGATGGTGGTGATCTGGGTCTCCCGGCTGGGCTGGCCCACGTGGCGGGGGGTGGCCATCATCGCCGCCTATCTGACCTTCTTCCCGGTGGCCATCAACACCCTGCGAGGGCTGCGCTCGCCCGACCCCCCCGCGGTGGAGTTGATGAGCTCCTACGCCTCCTCCGGCTGGGAGGTGCTGTGGAAACTGCGCTTCCCGGCCGCCCTCCCCTACCTGTTCACCGCCCTCAAGGTGTCGGCCACCCTGAGCGTTATCGGGGCGATCATCGGCGAGCTGCCGGCCGGTCTCGACCAGGGCCTGGGACGGTCGCTGCTCACCTTCATGTACTTCTACGTGAGCGGTCCGGAGAAGCTCTACGCCTCGGTGCTGGTGGCCGGGGCGCTGGGGATCACCTTCGTGGGGGCGGTGGCGCTGGCCGAGCGGCTGGTGGTGCCGACCGGCCGGCGGCTGGAGGCCTAGTCAATGCCCGAGCCGGTGGTGGCCATCCGCGGGGTGGGCAAGGTGTTCAACGAGGGGAGCCCGGAACAGGTCCTGGCCCTGGAGGGCATCGACCTCGACGTGGACGCCGGTGAGTTCGTCTCCGTGATCGGTCCCTCCGGGTGTGGCAAGAGCACCCTGCTACGGCTCATCGGCGACCTGGTCCGGCCCACCACCGGTGCCGTGCGGGTCAACGGCAAGAGCGCCCACCAGGCCCGGCTGGACCGCGACTACGGGATCGTGTTCCAGCAGGCCACCCTCTTCGATTGGCGCACCGTGGAGCGGAACGTCCAGCTACCCCTGGAGGTGATGGGGTATCGGCGGCAGGAGCGGGAGGAGCGGGCCCGGGAGATGCTGCGGCTGGTGCAGCTGGAGGAGTTCCGGGGCCACTACCCCTGGCAGCTCTCGGGGGGGATGCAGCAGCGGGTGGCCATCGCCCGGGCGCTCTCCTTCCGACCGGCCATCCTTCTCATGGACGAGCCCTTCGGAGCGCTGGACGAGATGAGCCGAGAGCGCATGCAGCTCGAGGTGCTCGGCATCTGGGAGAAGACCGGGACCACGGTGGTGTTCGTCACCCACAGCATCCCCGAGGCGGTGTTCCTCTCCGGCCGGGTGGCGGTGATGTCTCGCCGCCCCGGGCGCATCAAGGAGGTGATCTCCATCGACCTCTCCCACCCGCGCGGCCTGGAGACCCGGGAGGATCCCAAGTTCTTCGAGCTCATCACCGAGGTGCGGGAAAGCCTGCGCCGCCGGGAGCTGGCCGAGTGAGCAGACTTCGCCGCTTCCTCCCGTCCGCCCTGGCCTTTTTTGCGGTGCTGGTGGTCTGGGAGGCGGTGGTGACGGTCTTCCGAATCGAGCGCTTCCTCCTGCCCCAGCCGAGCGTCATCGGCCGGACCTTCCTGGCCGAGCTGACCGTGGTATGGCCGGCCGGGTGGTTCACCATGAAGGAGGCGCTGGGCGGCTTCGCCATCGGCTCGGGGCTGGCCATCGTGGCCGCCCTGGCCACCGCCCGCTGGGCGGTGGTGCGGGACGGGGTGCTGCCCTTCGCCGTCGTGGCCAACTCCACCCCGATCATCGCCCTGGCCCCCATCACCAACCAGTGGTTCGGGATCACCAACCCGCTCTCAAAGATGACCGTGGTGGCGGTGATCGTCTTCTTCCCGGTGATGGTCAACATGGTGCGTGGTCTCACCCAGGTCGAGGCGGGCGCCCTGGAGCTGATGCGGTCCTACGGATCCGGGGAGCGGGCGGTGCTACGCCGGGTGCGCTTCCCGAATGCGCTTCCCTACCTGTTCAGCGCCTTCAAGGTGGCCGCCGCGCTCTCCGTGATCGGGGCCATCGTCGCCGAGTACTTCGGGGGTTCCAGGCAGGCCCTGGGGGTCTACATCTCCCAGCAGGCGGCCCTGTTCCACTTCGCCGAGGCATGGGCGGCCATCGTGGTGGCCTCCATCATGGGGATCGCCTTCTACCTGGTGATCCTGGCGGTGGAGCGCCTGGTGATGCCCTGGCACGTCTCGCTGCGAGCCGCCGAGTGAGACCACTATCGTGACGGCGATCGGGAGGAGGTTTTTCACATGAAGAAGGGTCTTGTGGTGCTCGCCGTGCTGGCGCTGGCCTGCGGCGGGGGAGCGGCGCCCACTGGAGCGGGCGAGGTGACCGGCACAACCGCGGCGGCCGGCGAGCTCACTCCGGTCAGCCTCCAGTTGCAGTGGGTGACCCAGTCCCAGTTCGCCGGCTACTTCGCAGCGGTCGATCAGGGCTTCTACGAGCAGGAGGGCCTGGCGGTCACCATCAAGGAGGGCGGGGTGGACATCGTCCCTCAGCAGGTGGTGGCGGCCGGTGAGGCCGAGTTCGGCCTGGCCTGGGTGCCCAAGGCACTGGTCTCCAACCAAGAGGGGGCCGGCCTGGTCAACGTCGGCCAGGTCTTCCAGCGCTCCGGGACCCTGGAGGTGTCCTGGGCCGACACCGGCATCGACAGCCCCGAGGACTGGGAGGGCAAGATCGTCGGCACCTGGGGGTTCGGCAACGAGTTCGAGCTCACCGCGGCGATCGAGAAGTTCGAGGTCGACGTGGGGGAGATCGTCCAGCAGCCCTTCGACATGTCGCTGCTCCTCAACCGGGAGGTGGACGCGGCCCAGGCGATGACCTACAACGAGTACGCCCAGGTGCTGGAGGCGGTCAACCCCGACACGGGCGAGCTCTACCAGCCGGAGGACCTCAACGTGGTCGACTTCAACGACCCGGCCATCGGCACCGCCATGCTGCAGGACGCGGTGTGGGCGAGGCGGGACTGGATCGAGGACCCGGCCAACCAGGATGTCGCCCTCGGCTTCCTGCGGGCCTCCTTCCGGGGCTGGATCTTCTGCCGGGACAACTTCGAGGCCTGCGTGGAGATCGTGCTGGCCAACGGCCCTACGTTGGGGGCCAGCCACCAGACCTGGCAGCTCAACGAGATCAACAAGCTGATCTGGCCGTCGCCCCTCGGGATCGGCGTCATGGACCCGGCCCTCTGGGCCCAGACCGTCGAGGTGGCCACCTCCGAGAACGTCATCGACGAGGCCCCGCCGGAGGACACCTACCGCACCGACCTGGCCGAGCAGGCGGTGAGCGACCTGGAGGGGGAGGGCCTCGACGTGAGGGGGGAGTCCTACCAGCCCACCCAGGTCGAGCTGACCGAGGGTGGCGAGTAGGGACCGGTTTGAGAACCGACCGGGTCGGGGTAGGTAAGGCGACATGACACTCGTCATCATCCTGCTGATCCTGGCCCTCCTTCTGGGTGGGGTGGGATTGTTCGTCGAGGCGCTTCGCTGGGTGCTGATCATCGCCCTGATCCTCCTGGTGGTCGGCGCCGTCATGGGATTCGGCAGCCGCCGCCGCGTCTGACCGAACCGCCCGCTCGGTGACCGCCGGCGCCCTGGTAGGTTGGGGCCGCGGCTATAGAGAGGTGGTTCCCATGGCCAATGTCGTGCGAGCGGCGCTGGTCCAGACCAAGTGGACCGGTGACAAGGAATCGATGACCGAGAACGCCGCCAAGTACGCCCGGGAGGCGGCCGGGCAGGGCGCCCAGGTGATGTGCTTCCAGGAGATCTTCTACGGCCCCTACTTCTGCCAGGTGCAGGACAACGAGCACTTCAGCTTCGCCGAGCCCATCCCGGATGGCCCCACCACCCGGCTGATGAGCGAGGTGGCCAAGGAGACCGGCATGGTGCTGGTAGTGCCCATGTTCGAGGTGGAGCGGCCCGGCTTCTACTACAACACCGCCGCGGTGATCGACGCCGACGGGAGTTACCTGGGCAAGTACCGCAAGACCCACATCCCCCACGTGAAGGGGTTCTGGGAGAAGTTCTACTTCCGGCCCGGCAACACGGGCTGGCCGGTCTGGCAGACCGAGGCCGGCAAGATCGGCGTCTACATCTGCTACGACCGCCACTTCCCGGAGGGTTGGCGGGCGCTGGGCATGGCCGGGGCGGAGATCGTCTTCAACCCTTCCGCCACCAGCCGGGGCCTCTCCGCCTACCTGTGGAAGCTGGAGCAGCCTGCCTCGGCGGTGGCCAACATGTACTACATCGGGGCCATCAACCGGGTGGGGATCGAGCCGCTGGGAGACAACGAGTTCTACGGGAGCTCATATTTTGTGGATCCCCGGGGGCAGTTCGTGGGCGATCCGGCGTCTGAAAACGACGAGGAGCTGGTGGTGCGGGATCTCGACCTCGACAAGATCACCGAGGTACGCCAGCAGTGGGCGTTCTACCGGGACCGCCGGCCGGAGACCTACGACATCCTGGTCGAACCGTGATTCCCCCTCCCCTCGGGAGGGGGTCAGGGGGAGGGGGACCGATGGAGGAGGACAGGTAATGGGCGCCCACGCCGATCTCCTGGCCCGACACCGGGGGGTGCTCCCGGACTGGCTGGCGCTCTACTACCGGGAGCCCATTTCCCTGGTGCGGGGGGAGGGGTGCCGGGTATGGGACGCCGAGGGCAAGGAGTACCTGGACTTCTTCGGCGGGATCCTCACCACCATGACCGGCTACAACATCCCCCGGGTGGTGGAGGCCATCCGGGAGCAGGCCGGGAGGATGCTCCACACCTCCACCCTCTACCTGATCGAGCCGCAGGTGGAGCTGGCCGAGAAGATCGCCGAGCTGTCCGGGATCCCCGACGCCAAGGTCTTCTTCACCAACTCGGGCACCGAAGCCATCGATACCGCCCTGCTGCTGGCCACCACCTACCGGCGCTCCAACCAGATACTGGCGCTGCGCAACAGCTACCACGGGCGATCGTTCACGGCCATCGCCGTCACCGGCACCCGTAGCTGGTCGGCCTCCAGCCTCTCCCCGGTCAGCGTGGCTTACGTGCACGGCGGCTATCGCTACCGGAGCCCCTTCGGCGGGCTGCCGAACGGCCAGTACATCGCCGCCTGCGTGGAGGACCTGCGGGACGTGATCAACGTGGCCACCTCGGGCGACGTGGCCTGTCTGATCGCCGAGCCCATTCAGGGCGTGGGCGGGTTCGTCACCCCGCCCGACGGCTTGCTGGGGGCCTTCAAGGAGGTCCTCGACGAGCACGGGATCCTCTTCGTCTCGGACGAGGTGCAGACCGGCTGGGGTCGCACCGGCGAGCACTTCTGGGGCTACCGGGCGCACGGGGTCGTCCCCGACCTGCTCACTTTCGCCAAGGGGCTCGGCAACGGGCTGGCCATCGGCGGGGTGGTGGCCAGGGCGGAGATCATGGACTGCCTGACTGCCAACTCGATCTCCACCTTCGGCGGCAACCCGCTGGCCACCGCGGGGGCCCTGGCCAACCTCGACTACCTCATGGAGGAGGACCTGCAGACCAACGCCCTCAAGGTTGGCCAGCGCCTGCAGAGCGGGATCCGCGACCTGGCCGAGGAGTCCGGGGTGATCGGCGACGTGCGGGGCAAGGGCTTGATGATCGGGGTGGAGCTGGTGCGGCCGGGAGGAAAGGACCCCAACCCGGAAGTGACGACCGAGGTCATGGAGCGGACCCGGGAGGGCGGCTTGCTGCTCGGCAAGGGTGGCTTGCACGGCAACGTGCTGCG
>JBOGFC010000218.1:0-1627 GCA_050742155.1 Acidimicrobiia bacterium | reverse complement strand
GGTTTGCACCAAGCAATCCATCGCGCCTGCGGCGCCACCCACGGTCGAGTACAAATTCGGCGTCGCCCTGAGATCGCCGACCTGCCTTGGCCGGGAGAGGCCGTCACCAAGCATGGCGCGGGAACCTGAGGCACCCCGGACTGTGCCGAGAGCACGCCACACAGACTCTGCGACGCCAGGTTCCCCTGGGCGACTCGTCTGTCCGCCGAGGGGAAGGAGGCGCCATGAGGAAGCTCTACCGCCGGGTGGCGGGGCTCGACGTCCACAAGGAACGGGTCACCGCATGCGTCCGGATCGCGCGGAAGGGCCAGGACCCCTTTGAGGAGCTCCGGGAGTTCGGGACCACCACGGCCCAGCTGTTGGTGCTCCGGGACTGGCTGGGCGCCCACGAGGTGACGCTCGTGTCGATGGAGGCCACCGGGGTGTACTGGAAACCGATCTACTACATCCTCGAGGACGAGTTCGAGACCTGGGTGGTGAACGCCCGGCACTTCCACAACGTCCCCGGCAAGAAGACCGACGACAACGATGCCCGGTGGCTGGCGGAGCTCACCCAGCACGGGCTGGTCCGCCCCTCGTTCGTGCCCCCCAGGGACATCCGCGAGCTCCGCGATCTCACCAGGTACCGCAAGACCCAGATCCAGGCGCGGACCAGCGAGGTGCAGCGGCTGGACAAGGTGCTGCAGGACGCGGGGATCAAGCTGTCGTCGGTGGCCTCGCGGGTCCTGGGGATTTCAAGCCGAGCCATGCTCGACGCCATGGTCTCCGGCACAACCGACCCGGAGGTGCTCGCCGAGCTGGCCCGGGGTCTCCTGCGCAAGAAGCTGCCGGCGCTGAAGGAAGCGCTCGAGGGACGGTTCTCCCGGCGCCACGCCCTCCTCGTGGGCCAGATCCTGGCCCACGTCGACTACCTCGACGAGGCCATCGAGAACCTGTCGGCGGAGGTGGAGGAGGCGGTTCGCCCTTTCGAGGAGAAGGTGGCGCTGCTGAAAACGATCCCCGGCGTGGATGACAAGACCGCACAGTCGCTCATCGCCGAGATCGGCCTCGACATGAGCCGGTTCCCCACCCACCGCCACCTCGCGTCCTGGGCGGGGATGTGTCCGGGCAACGACGAGTCGGCCGGTAAGCGGCGTTCGGGGAAGACCCGGAAGGGATCGAAGTGGCTCCGGGACACCCTGGTGCAGGCAGCCAACGCCGCGGCAAGGGCGAAGGGGACGTACCTCAGCTCCCAGTACGCTCGCCTCGCTGGCCGCCGCGGCAAGAAACGGGCCGCCGTAGCGGTCGGCCACTCCATCTTGGTCTCGGCCTACTACTTGCTAAGCCGAGGTGTCACCTACCAGGAGCTCGGCGACGACTGGCTCCTCAGACGGGACACCGTGCGCCAGACCCGCCGTCTGGTAACCCAGCTCACGAAGCTCGGCCACATCGTCACCCTTCAACCCGCGGAGGTCGTCCCGGCACAGCAGCTTTGACCATTTGCACACAGGCAACCAAACGCGACCTGACTGATCAGCTTCGCGACGTGGGTGTGGCGTCCAGCCCCCGATCAGCACGTCCAGCCAGAATCCCGACGAGGCCCGGGCTCCGAGCACGGTCCGGCGAGGATCCGGCGACACCGATGGCC
>JBOGFC010000217.1:0-6156 GCA_050742155.1 Acidimicrobiia bacterium | reverse complement strand
CGTCGGAACCCGCTTTGGACCGACCGTGGTGGCCGGGTCTTGCTGACCGTGCTGCTCCAGGGCATCCTCTGAACACCCTGGTCCGGCGGCCGCTGAACGTCGCCGTCCTCGGCGGGGACGGGATCGGCCCGGAGGTGGTGGCAGAGGGCCTCAGGGTGCTCCGGACACTTGACGAGGCAGGCCGCGTGCGGTTGAGCTTTAAGGAATTTCCCTGGGGGACCGAGTGGTACCTCCAGCATGGCGAGATGATGCCTCCCGACGCGCTGGAGCAGCTGAGGGGCTTCGACGCCATCTACCTGGGGGCGGTCGGCTCCCCCAAGGTGCCCGACCACATCACGCTCAGGCAGCTGCTGCTTCGCATCCGCTTCGGCTTCGACCAGTACGTCAATCTGCGTCCGGTCCGCTTGTTGCGGGGGGCGCGCTCCCCGCTGGCCCGCCCCGCCCAACTGGACCTGGCCTTCGTCCGGGAGAACAGCGAAGGCGAGTACGCCGGGATGGGGGACCGGCTCTTCGCGGGCACCGAACGGGAGGTGGCCCTCCAGACGGCGGTCTTCTCCCGGAAGGGGGTGGAGCGCATCGTACGCTGGGCCTTCGAGCACGCTCGCCGCACCGGGCGCTCCCGGGTCACCAGCGTGAGCAAGGCCAACGCCCTCAACTACAGCGCCGTGTTGTGGGATGAGATCTTCGAGGAGGTGCAGGCCGAGTACCCGGAGATGGAGGCCGAGACCGTCCTGGTGGATGCGGCCGCCATGTATCTGGTGACGCAACCCGAGCGCTTTCAGGTGGTGGTGGCCAGCAACCTCTTCGCCGACATCCTCACCGAGATCGGGGCGGCCTTGCAGGGGGGCCTGGGGATGGCGGCCAGCGCCAACCTCAATCCCGAAGGGAGCTTCCCCTCGATGTTCGAGCCCATCCACGGCTCGGCACCGGAGATCGCCGGGCAAGGGATCGCCAATCCGGTGGGCGCCATCTGGAGCGCCTCGCTGATGCTCGAGCACCTCGGCCAGGGAGAGGCGGCCGCCGCTGTGCTCGAGGCCGTGCAAGACGTGCTCGAAGAGGGCCGTCTCCTCACCGCCGACTTGGGAGGCGCGGCCTCCACGACAGAGATGGGAGAGGCGGTGGCCGGCCGCCTGGAGTTCGGTTTGAGAACGCTGGGCGTCCCCTAGTCGCTCACGTCGATCGAGATCGACCCGCAGCCACCACACACCCGACGGATCAGCCCACCCGGAAGCTGGTGCACCTGGAAGGCATGCTGGTGGTCGGCCGGCATCGGCTCCCGTCCCGGCATCCGGTCGAACAGCGGGGTGGTGGCCCGTCGTACCCTCTCGATCAGGGTGGACTCGGGTCTGGCCGTGGCCGCATGACCCGGCCCACCTACCGACACTGGTTCCTCTAGCCTGTGGGGAACGGTCTCCACGACGAGCTCCCCTTCCACGGCAACCTGGAGCGCCTCGGGGGGCTTTGCGGGGCGCCGCTCCTTGCGCTTCTTCCGTCGCCGGCTCGCCTGGCGGGACCGGACTCGCCCGGCCTCGATGGCCGGCAGGCCCTTGTCGATGACGGCCAGCGGGTCGTGGGTGAGGAAGTCGAGCTGCTCCCCGGCCACCACCAACGCGAAACGGTCGTCGCCGATGCGGGTGGCGTCCACCTCGTCGAGTCCCCACGTTCCCAGCACCTCACCCCCGGTGGCGATCTGCAGGTGCTCCTCGTCCAGCTCGAGGATCACGTCGAGTCCTGGACCATGATCTTCGCGCAGCTGAAGGCGTCCCCCGAAACGCATCACCCCTCCCCTCGCCGACGGCCATTGCCGAGTTGATCGGCCAGACCGTGGAAGCGGAAACGCTGCCCCCCGAGCTGGAGAGTGGCGCACATGGCCCACACCAGGCCTGCCAAGGCGAGTGCCCGGCGGGGATCGAGCGTGCCGGCCTGTACTTCTTCGATGGCCAGGGCGAGCCGCTGGAAGAGAGCGGTCAGCTCGCCGGCCGAGGGTTGCTTGGCGCGGGTCGAGCAGGTCCGTCCCCCTCGCCGGCAGGCCTCCAGGTGCTCCGCGGCGCGCCCAGGATCGTGGGCGAAGCAATAGCCCGAAGCCCCCACCGCCGGGGACCGGCAGGGTCGCCCATCACGGCGGGAGGCGAAGCACCCGCCCGGCCGGGGCGACTCTTCCGCAGGGAGCCGGGGCATGACGAGGGCCGAGGCGGCTGGGTCGGGGATGGGCTGGTCGGGGGGCCGGGCCGCTTCGATCGGAGGCTCCTCTGGAGTCGAGGGAGGCACCCAGCCGTCCAGCCACGACCGCCAGCGGTCGAGCATCCCGGGGCGTGCCCGGGCCTGGCTGATGGCAGCCAGGCCCTCCGTCGCAAACTGGTCGGCCTCGGCGGCCACGAACACCAGGTTCTCCTCGTTGACGTGGAGGGCGAAGCGATCCCGGGTAAGAGGTTCGGCGATAACCTCGGCGAGGTCCCAGGTGCCGAGGATCTCGGAGTCGTCGGTGACCGTCAGCTGACGGTCGTCGAGCTCCAATACCACCGCCAGCCCGGGTCCGGGCTCCTCACGCAGCTGCAGGCGGCCGGAAAACCGCATCCGATCTCCCTCGCCCAGCCGCCCTCAGTGGTAAATCTCGCGCGTAGAGTGATTGCTGTCAAGCGGCTTTTGAGGGGGCTCACTCGAAAACTTCCTGTCGGAGCTGCCCGAACAGCCCGGCCAGCTCGCCCAGCTGATAGTGGGCATTGAGACCGCTCGGGTTGGGCAGGATCCACAGCAGGGAGCTCAGCAGCCGATCGGGCTGCCGGCCGACCCGGGCCGCCGGGCGCCGGAAAGCGGTCCGGAAGGCGGTCAGGCCGAGCATTGCGACCACCTCCGGTCGGAGGCGCCCCACCTTTCGCCTTAGACGACGGGCACCCTCCGCCAGCTCCTCGCCCCGGAGCTCGGCGGCCGAGGCGGTCGTCCGCTCGACCAGGTTGGTGACGCCCAGTCCATAGTCGAGCAGGGCCCGCTCCTCGAACGGGGAGAGGACCCGGGGAGTGAAGCCGGCGGCGTGGAGCGCCTTCCAGAAACGGTTGCCCGGCCGCGCGAAGTGGTGGCCAACCGCCCCCGAGTACCGACCGGGGTTGATACCGCAGAAGAGCACCTTGAGATCCGGGCCGATCACGTCCGGCACCTTCCGCCCGTCGGCGGCCCGGATCTGGTCCGGGGTGGGCCGCCAGGGTTGCTCCACCCGGCGCAAGCTAGTGCGTCGGTGACCGTCCGAAACCCCTCTCGACGGCCCGGGCGGGTGGATGCAACATGGACCCGAGGCGGGACATGGCACCTGGGTCGGCAGTCGAAGGGGCGGCGAGTGCCCCACCACGGGGACGGTTGGCCGCCGCGCCATCCCGGGCTCCGGCGCCTGTGCCCGGGGTACCCGGACGGGTCGTGCCGGCCCCGCCGCCCCCGGTCTCGTACCTGGAGGACCCCGAGCAGCTGACCATCTATCGATGGCGGGCCATGGCCACCACCGCGGTCCTGGTGGTTCTCCTCTTCGTGCTCTCTTGGGCGGCCGGGGAGCTGTTGCGGTCGGCTGGGGACCTGCTGCGGCCCGTCGGCGAGGCGGTCCGGCTGACCGGCTGAGCTCAGCTCAGCCGGCGCTGCGGTCGCGGGAGCGAAGCTGCTTCCAGCGCCGCATGAGATCCGAGGCAGGCTCCGGCCTCTCTTCGTCGGGCTGTGGCAGTTCGTCCATCGAATCGGCCCCGGCTATCGGCCCCGGCTCGGAGGGACGCTCCTCGTGCTCGCCCGGGCTGACCTGCTCCTCGAGGGAGGAGATGTGGAGGATGGTCTCGTTCACCCGATGGCCCTCGGCGGCCGGGCGGGATACCTGACCGGAGGCCGCCTCGGCCACCACCACCAAGCCCTGGCGGACCAGTCGGGCTAGGTTCTTGGCGGTCGGGTACTCCCACATGCCGAGGGCCCGAGTCACCTCCTGGACGCTGGATCCTCCTCCCAACGCGGCCAGCAGGGTCCAGCTCACCGAATCGATGATCACCTCTTCGATGCCGTTGGCGAGCTCGGGGGACATCCGAAGGGCGTGGGAGGGGGAGGGAATCACCTCCTCGATCTCGCTCCACCTGGCCAACCGGGCTTCGGCCTCGATGAGTGGCGCCTCGACCGAGAAGGTGAGACCGGTGGAGTAGCGGGCGGTGACTCCGTCTTGGAACTCGAAGGAGCCCTTCTCCATCCGGAGCAGGCGCACCAGCACTTCGGTGACCTGTTCCTCGAGGAACTCACGCAGCTTCTCGCGGTCGGTGTCGGCCCCGAGCACGTCCTCGATGTTGGCCTTGCGCCGCTCGATGTTGGTTCGGTCCTCCTCTTGGACCAGCCCGAGGCGCACCAGGTCCCTGAGCAGGCTGTCCTGGGTGCGAGAGGTGGCGTAGCTAAAAGCCCCCTCTTGGAGGTATATCTGGCCTTCCACGGCTCCGTCCGTGACCCGCAACAGCCCGGAGCGCTCGGACTTGGCGATCAGGCGCACGATGTCGGGGAGGCCGACCTCACCGATGGTTCCGCTGAGGGACAAGGTGGGCCCTTCCTGGTCGGTGTCCTCGTGGTCCCTATCGGCAGGGGTCGGAGGGGCCTAAAGCCTCCTTGCGACCCGGCTTGCCTCCGCCAGGTGGGAATAATGGCGGAGATGGAATCGGTGTTGGCAGCGGCGAGAGCGGAGATCGGACGCCTCTACCGCAAGCTTCCCGACCGTTTGCGGAAGGTCGTGGAGCGGGTTCGGGAGGACGATATCTTCCTGCTGGGGGCGGGCCTGGCCTTTTACGCGCTGGTGTCCTTACCGCCGCTTGTCATCCTGGTGCTCTGGATCACCAGCCTGGCGGTGGGAGATGATCGGGTGGAGCAGCTAGCCGAGCAATTTCGTCGATTCGCGCCGGAGGAAGTGGGGGCCGACCTGGCGCTCGAGCAGGTGGCGGAAACCGGAACCAGCCTCGGCATGGTGGCCTTGCTCACCGGCCTCTGGCCGGCCACCGCTTATGGGGCCGGTTTGGCGCGCTCCTTCCAACGTCTCTCCCCCACCTCCGACCGCCCGATGCGAGGGATGCGCGGCCGCGGATTGATACTGGTGGGGTTGCTTCCCTTGTTCGTGTTGGGGAGCCTAGTTGCCTCGTTGGCCGGCACCCGGATCCTGCAGGATTGGCCGGCGGTGGGGTTCGTGCTGGCGCTGGGGACCGGCTTCGTCGGGGCGGTGGCGGCGCCGATGCTGATCTACTGGGGCTTCTCGCCTCGCCGGCTCGGCTGGCGGCTTATCTGGCGGGGGGCGGCCTGGGCGGCGGCCGGAATCTCGCTGCTCTCGCTGGCCTTCACCGCCTACCTGTTGGCGGGTGCCAACTTCGAGGAGCATTATGCGGTCAGCAGCCTGGTCGGAGTGGTGGTCCTGGCGGTCTGGTTGTTCGTGGCCAATATCGTCTTGCTGCTCGGGTACGCCCTGGCATTGGAGAGTTGACGGCTCCCGTGCTAGAAAGAGACAGTTCTTAACGCTCTCTTGGAGGGGAAGTAAGCCATGCCGATGTCGAAGGAGCATAGGGAAGCACTTGCTCGGGGACGCCGGGAGTCTCGCGCCGTGAAGCGCTACCTGGAGGCGCTCAACTCCCGGAAGCGGGGCCGCCGCGCCGCTCCAGAACGTCTCCAGGAGAAGATCGCCGGCTTGGAGAAGAAGATCGGTTCGGAGAGCGATCCCAATGCCCGAGTGATCCTTCGCCAACAGCGTCTCGATGCACAGCGAGACCTCAAGGCGGCCGGCAATGTGGCTTCCCTCGAAGAGCTGGAGCGGGGCTTCACCAAGGTGGGCAAGGCCTACTCGAATCGACGAGGAATCAGCTACACGGCCTGGCGAGAGGAAGGGGTTCCCGCCGAGGTGCTGCGCAAGGCCGGGATAGCCCGCACCCGCCGCCGTAGCTAACCAGCGGCGGCCACCATCCTGGGTCGCATCGTCTCGCCGGCCAACAGCACCGCCCGCCCCCGGGGACTGTCGACGGTGAGGGGAGCGGTGGGGTAGGGTCCGTCGCCCTCCAGCAGCTCGGCGATGGTAATCCCGCTCACCAACTCGTGGCCGCAGCGATCCTCACACCCTTCGTAGGGGTCATGGGCGTGCACCTTCGGCTCCATGCGCATCATTTTCGGACGCGAGAGGCC
>JBOGFC010000216.1:0-24667 GCA_050742155.1 Acidimicrobiia bacterium | reverse complement strand
CGAAGCCGCCCGAGCCTATGGGCGGGCGTTCGCGGCGACCCGGGCGGCCGGCCGTTCGAGTCGAACCCGGCTCGCCGATCTCCTGATCGCCTCGACGGCGGCCGCACATGGTCTCCCCCTGTACACCAGGAACGAATCGGACTTCCTTCACCTGGACGGCATCGTGGCCGTCGTAGGAGTGTGAGCCGCTATCAGCGTGCCAGCGGCCTTCCTTGGACACCTACATCTCTTTGCGGTCGGCCAGCCAGGCCATCCAGGCGATCCGCAGCTCGGTGGGCACGTCGGGGAACTCGACGATGAACTCGTCCACGCCGATCGAGCGATAGGCCTCGAGGGTGTGATGGACCTGCGCCGGAAGGTTCGCCTCGGCCCGATCAGGACCGGCTCGGAGGGCTTCCGAATCCAGCAGCGACCCCCGGTGCACGATCTGGAAACCGTCCCGCCCTTCGGCCATCTTGCGGACCGCGACGATCCTCGGCGCCAGTTCGTCTGCCGTCATGCGGATGGCGTGCCAACCATCGTGGCGAGCGGCGCGCCTCGTCGCCGCCGGGCTGTTCCCTCCCACGATGATCGGAATGTGGCCGGGCCGCGGCTCGAAGCCCAGTGGGTCGAACCGGTAGTGCCGGCCCTCGAAGCCCTCTCGCTTCCCGTCCCAGAGGTGGCGAAGGATGGCAAGGTACTCATCGGTGACTTCGCCCCGCTCCTCGTAGTCGGCCTGGAGGGCCTCGAACTCCTCCCGCATCCAGCCCACCCCCACCCCCAGCACCAGCCGGCCTCGCGAGAGCAGGTGGAGGTCGGCGAGGGTCTTGGCCGTCTCGACCGGGTTGCGCAGGGGCAGCACCAGGATGCTGATCCCGAGACGGAGCCGGGCGGTGCGCCCGGCTAGATACGCGATGAGGGTGATCGGGTCGAGGAGAGGCTGATCGGGGTCGAAGGGAGCGACCCCTGACTCGTTGTACAGGTAGCGGGAGGAGACGGTGCGGGGGATCACCAGGTGGTCCCCCACCCACAGCGTCGGGTAGCCGAGGCTCTCGGCCGACTCGGCGAGGGCGTCGAGGTCATCCGGGAGGGCGCCGGGGCCCCATGGGGGAGCGAAGAGGCCGACCCGCATCGGCGGGTCAGTCAGCCGGAACGCCCACCCACCGCGATCCCCGCAGTAGGTGCTCCTCGCTGGGGACGCCGAGACCTGAGTGGATGCGGTTGTAGGAGGACCAGAAGCCGAGGGTGCAGGCCATCGCGATCACCTCTTCGGGGTCGAAGTGGGCGGCCTGAATCTCACCCGATCAGTTTCGGTGCTCATCCTCCCCCTCTCAGGGCGTGCCAGGTGGCGGCCATCTGCCATGTAATACACTACCGGTAGCCATCGATCCGGGAGCCGCCAATGTTGGACCTCCACTCGTTCCTCGACCACCACCGCGAAGAGCACCTCCACATCGAGAAGCCGGTTCCCCTCGATCACGTCGGGGCGCTGGTGGCGGAGGCCGATGAGACGATCGTCTTCGACAACCTGGAGGGCTTCCCGGGATGGCGGTTGGTGGACCAGCTGTTCGTCAATCGCAGGGCCCAGGCTCGGGTGCTGGGCTGCGAGCCGCATGAGGTGGTGAGCGAGCTGGCCGAGGTGCTGCGGCGGGGCCCCCGTTCGCTCAAGGAGGTGGACGGGGGTCCGTGCCAGGAGGAGGTGGTGATCGGCGACGACGTCGATCTGGCCACCCTGCCCATCGTCACCCACACCGACCTGGACCCCTACCCCTACACCACCTCCTTCGTGGTCCACAAGGATCCGGAGACCGGGCAGTACAACCAGATGTTCCCCCGCAATGGCGTGCTGAGCCGCAACGAGATGGTCTCTTCCTTCGTGACCTCCACCGCCAATCGCATCCTCGGTAAGTACCAGCAGGCGGAGGAGAAGATGCCCCAGGCGGTGGTCATCGGCTGCCACCCCGCCTGGGAGCTGGCCGGGTGCTACTCCCATCCTCACGACGACTGGTGGGAGCTGGAGCTCTTTGAGTCCATCACCGGCAGCGTGGGTGAGGTGACCCGCTGTCGAACCCTCGACTTGGTCGTCCCGGCCGATGCCTCGCTGGTGATCGAGGGTCTGGTGGACCCCGCCCGCCGTGCCCAGGATGGCCCCTCGCCGGGTCCCACGATGCTCTTCACCCCCTATGCCACCCAGCAGCCGGTCTTCGAGGTGACCGCCATCACCCGGCGCAAGGAGCCCATCTACCGACACCACCAGATGACTCCCTTCACGGACCACCAAGAGATGCCCCGGCTGTTCCACGAGGCGATCATCTACGAGCGGCTGCGTGCCATGGGGATCGGCATCCGCGACGTCCACTTCTCGCAGGGCGGCGGGTCGCTCTGCTGCCTCATCCAGGTGGAGCCGCGCTTCGACGGCCAGGTGACCGACGCCTTGCTGTCGGTGATGGGATCGACCTGGCTGAACCTGAAGATGGTGATCGCGGTCGATCCGGACATCGACATCTACGACTACCGCGACGTCCAGTATGCACTGGCGGTCCGGGTGGACCCGAGCGAGGACGTGATCACCGTCCGCAATGCCCGCGGCTTCCCCTTCGACCCCACCGCCCGGCCGGTGATCGGGGCGATGCCCGACACCGAGGACAGCCGCTTCCCGGCGCTGGTGGGGAAGTGGGGGATCGACGCCACCAAGCCGGTGCCCTACCGGAAGGCCGAGCGGCAGGACTACGAGCGGGCCTGGCCGCTGCACTGGGGCGAGGTGAGCCTGGAGGACTATCTGTCCTGAGGGGGGACGGCTGAGGGGCCCGAGCGACACCGAGGAGAAGATGGCCAAGCCCGAGCTGGAGTTCCACCCGCCGGCGGGGGAGTGGCGGCCGGCCATGCCAGGGGTGGAGGGGATGTGGGAGCAGATCCTCTCCACCGACCCCGAGAGCGGCGACTACACCCGGCTGGTCCAAATGGAACCCGGCACCGACACCAGCCCGGCCGGGGTGATCGTGCACGAGTTCCGCGAGGAGGTCTACCTCATCGAGGGTGATCTCACCGACCTCGGCCTCGGGCAGACCTTCACGGCCGGTATGTACTGCTGCCGACCCCCCGGCATGAAGCACGGGCCCTATCGCAGCGAGTCGGGCTGTCGCATGGTCGAGTTCCGCTACGCGTTTCGGTGAGCGCCGCCTACCTGGTGATCTACGAGGGGCGCCCCCACCGACCGGAGGAGTGGTTGCGCTACTACCGCGACGTGCACGTCCCGCTGGTCTGGCAGCTCCCCGGGCTGCGGGGGGTGGAGCTGCACGTGGGCCGGGACGGGGGGGATGTCTTCATGGTGACCCGACTGAGGTTCGACTCGCTGGACGAGCTGCGCCGGGCGATCACCTCCGCGCCCCGGGTGCGCACCCGGGAGGACATGGAGGTCCACCTGCTGCCCAGCTTCGAGGGGCGAGTGCGCCATCAGGTGACCGAGGTGATCGAGGTGGGAGCGCTTCACTGAGGCACCGGGACAGAGGGCTCTCCGGTGGCTCCGGAGGCCAGCCAGGAGCGAACCGCCCTCCAATAGGAGAGGAAGCCTTCCACCCCGGCGCCCTCCCCGGCCGGCCGGAAGCGGAGTTCCATGACCCAGGGCGGCTCGGCGGTGGGACGGATCTCCCTGATGCGTCCCTCGATGAGGGCCAGCTTGCCGGCCGGTCGGCTCCCGGCGTCTTCGACCTCCACTCGCAAGGCCTCCTCGCCGGCGGGAACCAGGAGGGAGAAGCTCCCCCCCAACCGATTGGACGCCGAGCTGCCTTGATAGGTGGCCACTCGGACGGTATCGCCCTCCACGTAGACGTCGCCTGAGGACAGCATCGCCAGGGCGGGGGGCGGGCCGGCGGTGGCCAGCACGACCACGATGCCGCCCTCGGCGGTGGGGAGAGGTTCCAGCGCCTCGTCCAGTCGGGCCCGCAGTCGATGGGAGCTCATCGGTTGCCTCGCTGGTCGATCCAGGCCCGGGTGAACCCGGTGAGCACCGGCTGCCTCCGTGGGAGGTCGCCCACCGACCGTGAGCCGGTGAGCACCATGGCGACCCGCAGCTCCTCCAGGAACAGCTCCAGCTCCTCCCGCAGCCGGTCGGAGCCCTCGAGGGCCGCCACCAGGGCCGGCCGGCCGAGTCCCACCAGGTTCGCCCCGAGCGCCAGAGCCTTGGCGGCCTGGAGGCCCGAGCGAATCCCCCCGGTGGCCACCAACGGCACCCCCAGGTCCCGCGCCTCGAGGATCGATGCGGCGGTGGGCACTCCCCAGGCGGCGAAGGTCTCGCCCAAGCGGACGCCCCGCCCGTCTCCTCGCTCGGCAGCCCGGATGGCCTCCACCCGGGCGAAGCTGGTGCCGCCGGCACCGCCCACGTCCAAGGCGGCCACCCCCGCCTCGACCAGCAACGCGGCGGTCTCCCGGCTCATCCCGGCCCCCGTCTCCTTGGCCAGCACGGGGACCGAGACCCGCTCCACCAGCTCGGCGAGGGCCCCTGCCAGACCGGAGGTGTGGCGGTCCCCCTCGGTCTGGATGAGCTCCTCCACCACGTTGAGGTGGATGGCAAGCGCCTGGGCCCCGATCATCTCCACCGCCCGCTCCACCTGCTCGGCGGTCAGCGCCGGGGTGGAGCCCTGCCCGACCAGCTGGCATACCCCCAGGTTGGCCACCACCAGCGCCCCCGGTGCCGTCTCTCGCACGACGGCGTAGGTGGGCTCCAGGGAGGGGTCGACCAGGGCGGCTCGCTGACTCCCCACACCTATGGCCATCCCCAGCTCCTCCGCCGCCCCGGCCAGCGCCCGGTTGATCTCCAGGGCGGCCTGGTGGCCTCCGGTCATCGAGGAGATGACCAGCGGAGCACGCAGCCGATGCCCTAGGAAGAGGGTCTCGAGATCGAGGTCCGTCAGCGAGACCTCGGGCACCGAGGACGGGATCAGGTGGACGTCGTTCCAGCCGGGGTCGGCCGTCCCTTGGGCGGACTCCGAGGTGGCGATCTCCATGTGCTGTCGTTTGCGGCGGACGATCTCGTGGACGTCAAGGTCGGGAGCTCCTGCCACGTCTGGTATGTTACGCGCCAGCCTCATGAAGCGGATCATCGTGGGCATCTCCGGGTCGAGCGGGGCCATTTACGGGGCCCGGCTGGTGGAGGTCCTCTCCAAACTGGGCGAAGTCGAGACCCACTTGATCGTCAGCCGGGGAGCCAGGGCCACCATCGCCTACGAGACGGAGCACCAGGTGGAGGACCTCGAGGCGATGGCCGATCGCGTCTACCAGGAGACCGACGTGGGAGCCGGGCCGGCCTCGGGGACCTTCCTGACGGACGGGATGGTGGTGGCACCCTGCTCGATCAAGACGCTGAGCGCCATCGCCACCGGGTACGCCGACACGCTCCTCACCCGGGCGGCCGACGTCTGCCTGAAGGAGCGCCGCCGCCTGGTGCTGGTGGTGCGCGAGACCCCCCTCCATCTGGGCCACCTCCGGCTGATGGAGAACGTGACCGAGGCCGGGGCGGTGGTCCTGCCCCCCGTGCCCGGCTTCTATCTCCGCCCGCAGACGATCGGCGAGCTGGTCGACCACACGGTGACCAAGATCCTCGATCAGTTCGGCATCGACGCCAGGCTGATACGGAGGTGGGAAGGGCTCCAGGGACACGAGGCCGGGCCCGCCGAGGGTGGTTAGTATGCTACATGGTAGTCCGGGCACTGGTCGGGAGGACTGATGAAGCGAGTAAAAGGATTTCCTGCCGTGTGGATGACAGTGGCCGCCCTCATCCTGGTCGCCTGCGGCGGAGGGGCGGGGACGGCCGAAACCACCCTCACCACCACCGGGGAGCCGGCGACCACCACCGCCCCAGCCGAGACCACCACCACGGCTGCCGAGGAGAAGCCCCCGGTGGTGATCGGGCTGATCACCGACCTGTCCGGGCGGTTCGTGAGCTTCGGCAAGGACATCGAGGCGGCCACCAACTTGGCGGTCGAGGCGGTCAACGAGGAGGGCATCAACGGATCTCCCCTGGAGGTCGAGGTGGTCGATACCGGCGGTGAGCCCGACCAGGCGGTGGTCGGCTATCGCGAGCTGGCCGACCAGGGTGTCTTCGCGGTGAGCGGGCCGCTCTCGTCGGGCGAGGCGGAGGTGCTCTTCCCGCAGGCCGCGCAGATCCAGGTGCCGATCATCACCGGGACGGCCAACAAGGAGGGCATCACCGACCCCGGGCAGGGCTGGGCACTGCGCAACACGGCCACCAACACAGCCCTCTACCAGGTGGCCATGCCCGCCTGGGCGGAGGCCTATGGGGTAGAGACCGCGGTGTTGGTCTTCGACGAGGAGGAACCGGTCACCGCCGCCGCCGCCCAGTTCTCGATCCCCGGGGTGGCACCGCAGGTGGGGGTGGAGATCGTCAACGCCGACGCCCCCATCACCTTCACGCGCGGCCAGACCGACTTCTCCACCACAGTGCAGCGGATAACGGAGAGCCAGGCCGACGGGCTCATCATCATGTCGGCGCCGGCCGAGGCGGGCCTGATCGCCCGCGAGCTGGCCAGGCAGGGGGAGACCCGGCCGGTGCTCGGACACCCCGCTCAAGCTGGGAACACCTTCTTCGAGCAGGGTGGGACGGACATCAACGACTGGGTGCTGCCCTCGATCTTCAACCCGCTGAGCGATGACCCGGTCACAGCCGACTACGTGCAGGCGATCGCGGCGGTCGACCAGGAACCCCCCACTGTGCCCGAGGCCGCCAACTACTACGACATCGTCCTGATGCTGGCCGAGGTGATGCGGACGGCCGGGGTGGACGGGTCGTGGGACGCCTCGGAGGCTCGGCAGGCCATCCGCGACGGGTTCCTGGGGTTGCAGGGCTACCAGGGCGTGACCGGAGAGACGTCGTTCCAGGAGAACGGCGACGCCATCAAGACCGTCTACGTGAACGTCGTGGTGAATGGCGAGCTCCAGCCCCTGGAGTGAGAGGGAAAGCCGGCCGCCGACCCGGCGGACGGCCACCTCGAAATCGCTGGGCACCCGGGCCGATGCCCCGTGATCCAGGTCTTCATCAACGGCCTTCTCCTGGGCGCCAACTACGCCCTGCTCGGGCTGGGGTACACCCTGGTGTTCGGGGTGATGCACCTGCTCACCCTGGCTCACGGTGAGGTGTTCATGGCGGCCGGCCTGGTGGCCCTGCTCCTGGCCGCCTCGGGTACTCCTATCTGGCTGGCCGGGCTCTACGCGGTGGTGGTCGGCGCCCTGCTGAGCGCCCTCACCGACGTGGTCAGCTTCCGCCCGGTCGGATACCGGCGGCCTATCGCGGCAGCGGTATCAACCATCGGCTTCGCCCTGGTGATCCAAAACGCCCTCCTCCAGGTGCGGGGGTCCTCCACGGCGGTGGCGGTACCTTTCTCCATACCGCGCGGGGACCTGGAGGTGGCCGGCTTGCTGATCTCGCTCACCCAGGCGCTCAGCCTGGCGGTGGCGACGGTGGTACTGGCCGCCACCCACCAGTTCGTCCGAGGGACCAGGTGGGGGATGGCCATGCGGGCCTTCGCCCACGACGCCGAGACGGTGGCGCTGCTGGGGGTGCCGGTGCGCCGCCTGACCTTGATCACCCTGCTCATGGCGGGCGCCCTGGCCGGGGTGGCCTCGTACCTGCTCGCCATCCGCACCGGGAGCGTCTCCCCGTTCGCCGGCCTGGAGGTGGGGCTGAAGGGCCTGGCGATCATGACGATCGGTGGCCTGGGGAGCCTGCCGGGTGCCATGATCGCCGGGGTGGGCCTGGGGCTCATCGAGTCCTTCGCGGCCTACTTGGGCTTGACCGGGTTCCAGGCGGCGGTGCCCTGGATGTTGCTGATCGTGGTGCTGCTGGTCCGCCCGCAGGGTCTGGTGCGAGCCGGGGCATGACCGCGGTCTTGTCCAACGAGTCCTTCCTCATGCTGCTGGCCATCAACATGGTGGCCGCGGTCGGCATGAACCTGGTCTACGTGACGGGCCAGCTCAACCTGGGTCAAGCCGGCTTCCTGGCAGTGGGTGCCTACACGCTGGCAGTGCTCGACGCAGGCTACGGATGGCCGCTCCCGCTCAGCCTGGCGGCGGGAGCGCTGGCGGCGGCCGTGGTGGCCTTCCCGGTGGCGCTGGGGGCCAACCGGGTGCGAGGCATCTACCTCATCATGGGCACCCTGGCGGTGGGAGAGGTGGTGCGGGTGGCCATCAGCAACGTCGAGGCGGTGGGCGGCCTACAGGGATTCTCCGGCCAGAGCCCGATAAGCCTGACGGCCGTGGTCGCGACGCTGGCGGTCGTGCTCGCCCTGGCCGCTCTCGTCATGGCCAGCCCGTTGGGCCTACGGATGCGGTCGATCTTCGACGACGAGGACGCGGCCGCCTCGGCCGGGGTGGCCACCCGTCGGATCAAGATCCTGGCTGTGGTGATCAGTGCCGCCACCGTGGCGGTGGCCGGGGGCCTGCTGGCCAAGTTCTTCCTCTTCATCGCACCTCGCAACTTCGGGGTGATCGTCTCCTTCCAGATCGCCCTTTTCACCCTGATCGGGGGGGTTCACAGCCTGCTCGGCGCCCTGGCCGGGGCCTTCTTCGTGACCTACCTGCTGGAGTTCCTGCGCATCAGCCAGGACGTCTCCTGGATGCCGAGCTCTCTCGCCTTCCTCACCGGCTGGCGGATCGTGGTGTACGGCGTGCTGGTCATGGTGATCATGGCTGCCCTGCCGGATGGCCTGGTCAGCCGAAGGCTGGCGCTGCGCCTCACCGCCCCGTGGCGTTGGTTGCTACGGGGCCGGAGCCGCGCGGCCGACCGGGGCGGTCCCCGTGTCCTCCAGGCTCCACCCGACCCCTCGGTCGTCGAGCTGGAGGGCATCTCCCATCGCTTCGGCGGCCTGGTGGCCCTCCAGGAGGTGTCCTTCGGGGTCCGGGAGGGTGAGATCCTGGCTCTCATCGGTGCCAACGGCGCCGGCAAGACCACCCTGATCGACGTGGTGGCCGGACGCCACCGGTGTCAGGCCGGCTCCATGCGGCTGCGAGGGGAGGACCTGGCCGGTCTCCGACCCGAGCGGCGGGTTCGGGCGGGGGTCTCGCGCACCTTCCAGTCGGTGCGGATGCTGGGCCACCTGACGGTGGACGAGTGCCTTCGCCTGGGGCGGCTGGCGGCCGGGGGGCGGGCCGCCGCTTCGGTGGAGGAGCTGCTGGATCTGATCGGACTGGCCGACCGCCGCGACGCCCTGCCGGGCGCCCTCAGCCTGGCCGACCAGCGCCGCCTGGAGATCGGGAGGGCCTTCGCCTCTGCCCCTCGGGTGATCTTCCTCGACGAGCCATCGGTGGGCATGAACGAGGAGGAACGGGCCGAGCTGGGCGAGCTGGTGCAGGCGCTGCGCGATCGTGGGTCGTCGGTGGTACTGGTAGACCACAACCTCGACCTGGCTCTCGGCATGGCCGATCGAGTGGTGGTCCTCGACTTCGGCCGGGTGCTAGCCGTCGGCTCCCCCGACGAGGTGTTCGAGGACCCCCGGGTCCGGGAGGCCTACCTGGGCAGTGCCGTGGTTCCCGGCAAGGTGGTCTCCTGATGTCCTACCTGTCGGTGGAGGCCTTGAGCGTCCGCTATGGCCGGGTGTGGGCGCTCCACCAGGTCTCCCTGGAGGTCGAACGGGGATCGGTGGTGGCGGTCCTGGGGAGGAACGGAGCCGGCAAGTCGAGCCTGCTCCGGGCATTGGCAGGACTGGTCCGGCCGGCCGCAGGCAGGGTGAGCTGGAACGGGCACGACCTGACCCGCCTGCCGGCCGACCGGCGGGCCAGGCTGGGGATGGTGATGATCCCGGAAGGCCGCCGCATCTTCCCGGGCCTGACCGTCCGGGAGAACCTCCTCCTGGGAGGGTTCGGGCTCGGCCGGGAGGAGGTGGAGGGGGCGCTCGGCCGGGTCTTGGAGCTTTTTCCCTTCCTGGCCGAACGGTCCCGCTCCCCGGCCGGGCAGCTCTCCGGTGGCCAGCAGCAGATCCTGGCGCTGGGCCGGGTGCTGATGGTTGACCCCCAGATGCTGCTGCTCGACGAGCCTTCCCTCGGGCTGGCCCCCAAGGTGGTGGACGACATCTACGGGCAGCTCCGGCTGCTCCGGGAGGCTGGAAAGACCATTCTCCTGGTCGAGCAGCACGTCGGCCGGGCGCTGGGGTTCGCCGACGAGGCGCTGGTGCTGAACCTGGGCCGGGTGGTGCTGCGTGATCGGCCCGAGCGGCTGTCCGCCGACCCCCGCCTGTTCGGGGCCTACATGGGGGAGCGGAGCCGGTGAAGCTGGTGGTGGAGGGGCGCAGCCTGAGGTTCGATCCGGAGGCGGTGATCGTGGCCGGGTTCACCGGCCGTGACCGGGCCGATGTGCAGCGCCACCTGAACGAGCTGGTCGACGCCGGGGTCTCGGTGCCCGGCCGCGTGCCCGCCTTCTACGTGGTGCCGCCCTCGCTGGTGACGCAGGGGGAGCGTGTCTCGGTCACGCACGGCGAGACCTCCGGCGAGGTGGAGATCGCCCTGGCGGTGTCGGGCGACTGCGTCTACTTGACCACCGCCTCGGACCACACCGACCGCCGGGCGGAGACCGACGACATCCATCTCTCCAAGCTGCTCTGCCCGAAGGTGGTCGCCGAGGAGGCGTGGCGGCTGGAGGACGTCGAGGACCACTGGGACCGACTCGAGCTGCGGAGCTGGATCGCGGGAGAAGCGGGAGAGGTGCTGTACCAGGAAGGGAGAGCCGGCGCGCTGCTCCAGCCGGACGAGCTGATGGCTCGGGTGCCGTTCAAGGGTGCTCCCGACCGGTATCTCCTCCTGGCCGGGACCGTGGCCGCCCTCGGCGGGATCCGTCCCAGCCGGCGCTTCCGCGCTGAGTTGCGAGATCCGGTGCTGGGGCGGGCCATCCACCTCTCCTACTCGGTCGAAGTGCTCGACCTGCTGGCCCGGCTCAGCTGAGCAGCCCGGTCAGGAGCGGCGCAGGGCCTCCAAGACGGCCGCCCGGACCGCCGGGGCCCTTTTGAATCCGGTCAGCCGGCGGTGGAGGAGCCCATCTCGGAAGACCAGCAAGGTGGGGAGCGTCTGGACGTCGTGACGGTCGACCACTTCCGGATAGAGACCCACGTCGACGCTGCCGATCGCCACCCGACCATCGAACTCGGGGAGCAGCCGGACGATGACCCGCTCCTGCGGGTCGCATTGCGAGCACCAGTCGGCCCGCAGATCGGCCAGCACCACGCTTCGCTCCTCCACCTCCCGGTCGAGCTCCCGATCGGTCCAGCGCCGAATCTGGTCGGTCATGCTCCGGGATCAGGCTCCCTGGGAAGCACCTCCACCCACTCCCGGAAAGGCAGCACCGGATCCTCGAGCGGGGCGGCCATAGCGGTGTGCATGGCGTTGTACATCTTCCAGAACCCCACCACCAGGACGATCTCCATCACCTCCTGGGGGGAGAAGTGCTCGGCGAGGCGGCGGCGCAGCTCGTCGGTCACCCCGACCGGGTCGAGGCTCGCCTGGTGGACGAACTCCATGGCCACCGCCTCCCGTTCATCGGCCGGCTGGTCGAGATGGAGCAGCCCCTCGACCTGGTCGTCCTGGTAGCCCCAGCGGCGCTTGAGGGTGAGGACATGATGGGCGGTGCAGTAGCGGCACTCGTTGTCGCGACTCGCGATCAGGGAGAGCCGGTACTTGAAGTGCTCGGAGAGGGCGCTTCGCTCGTCCCGCATCACGGCGTTGTTGAGCCGGAAGAGCTGCTCGGCCACCCACGGCACGTGCAGATAGAGCTTGAGGGTGTTGGGGAGGAATCCCATCCGAGAGATGTAGTAGTGCAGCTCCGGCCGGACGTGGATCGGCACGTGCTCCAGGTTGTCCCCGATGGGCGGGTAGGGGAGAAAGGCCTCCGCCTGGCCCTCGTCGAGCGTCTCTCCGGTGATGGGTTGCGGGGAATCGATGCTGGTGGTCACTTAGCAGCCTCCTCTTATCGTACGTAGCATGCTACATGGTAGTCTGGGCCGATTGCTCCTCCAGGCCAACGGCTGCCAGGGCGGTCTGTTCGATGTGGTGGCGGAGCGCCCGAGCCGCCCCCTTCGAGTCGCCGTCGGCGATGGCATCGACGATAGCGGCGTGCTCGGACAGCACCGCCGGTCCCCGCTGGGGCAGGGAGAGGGCCGTGCTGCCGATCAACCACATGGCTCCCCGCAAGGTGGCCAACATCTCGTGAGTGCGCTCCAGCCCCACCAGGCGCGGCATGAGAAGGTGAAACTCCTCGTCGACGCCGAGGAACTCGGAGGCCTCGTCCACCAAGCCGGCCTGGCGGGCCAGCACCTCTCGGAGCTGGGCCACCTGGTCGGGAGTGGCCTGCCGGGCGAGGCGCTCGGCCACGTAGGACTCGAGCACAGTTCGCAGCTCGAAGACCTCTCGCTGATCGTCGGGGCCCAGGAGCCGCAGCCGGAAACCCCGCTGGGGCACGATCTCCACCAGCCCCTCCCGGGCCAGCTCGATGAGGGCCTCCCGGACCGGCGTCCGGGAGATGCCCATGGACTGGGCGAGCTCGCTCTCGGAGTAGAACTCCCCGTGGACCAGCACCTGGTTGCGAAGCGCCTGCCGAATCGACCGGTAGGCCTGCTGGGCGAGGCTGTCCGGCCGATCGATGAGCGGGATGCCGGGCTCGGACATGACATGCTACATACTAGCCAAGGCCCTCGGCCGGCCCTACTTCCACCCACTCTCACGGCAGGTGTAGAAAGAGCTCGAGGGTTTCGGGAGGAATCCCATACGAGAGATGTAGTAGTGCAGCTCCATGCCGGACGTGGATCGGCACGTGCTCCAGTTTCTCTCCGATGGGCGGGTAGTGGGCCAACCGAGCCAGAACACTGCTCACGTGACATCCTGGTCACTCGGTGTGGAGGGCGGCCAGGCGCTCCGCCTCTTCTTCGAGCTCTCGCCACACGGGGCGGGGGAGGCGGTCGAACGGTTCCAGCACTACCCGCTCCTGCTCGTACCGCCAGGTGCCGGAGACCGCTCCGTCCACCAGGAAGGTGGCGACCGAGTGGGGGGTCTTGGTGTTGAAGACCCGGCTGCGGTAGCGCTCCGGAAGGATCTGCGTACGCCGGGCGTGTACCAGCAGCGTGGCGTCATAGGTGGGGAGGAACCGGACCGGAGTTGGGGTGTTCGGATCGGGGAGTGGTGCCCGCGGCAGGTCGAGGAGTTCGCCGCCCTGCTCGTCCCGGAACCGGCGGAGCCTCAGCCGTTCTATCACCGGGCGAAGCATGCCGACCGGGACTCCCGCCCAGCCGGCCGCGTCGGTCACCGAGGCCGGGCCGAAGGCCCCCAGGTACCGGCGGACCAGGAGTTCCAGACCCTCCGCCTCGGTCGCCTTGGCCCGGGCGAGCCACTCGTCGGCCAAGCCGTACAAGTCGGCCCGGCGCCGCTCCCAGGTGCCCGAGGGGGGGACGCGGACCATGTCGAGCCAGAGCCCGGCACCCGACCAGGCCATCCGCGGGAAGCCCGCTGCCTCGAGGAGCTCGACCAACTCGGCCTGGCGTCGGGGACCGTCGGCGAGATGCCGTCGCAGCACCGCGGCGACCGCCTCCATGTCGACGCCTTCGAGCTGATGTCGCTGCACCCCGAGCCACCACCGACGGCGGGCGCTCCTGATCCCCTCGGCGAGGAGGGGATAGTCGCGGGCGGAAACGATATGGATGGTGACCCGCATCAGTGTCGCCTGCACGGCCCGCCGCTTCTCCAGAGCTTTGGTGAGCGTCTCCCGGCGGAAGTCCCGCAGGCGGGACCAGAGCCCGATGTAAGCGGAGGGTGCGTATTGGCTCTGCAGCCCGCCGATCCGTTCGAGAGCCCGGGTGATGGGAAGGGGCGAGCGCTCGAGCAGGAGTTGGCGGGCGAGGAGCGCCCGGTTGAGGGCTCTCGTCGACAGCATCCGCTCGGTCACGGCGAAAAGTCTCCCATAGGCTGGGTGACATGGTTGACACGATCCGGAGAAGCCAATGATCGAGGTCCTGTGGCACAGCCCGCAGCTCCAGAGCAGCGAGCACTGCATCTTGACCGACCTCCCCACCGCCCATCGACTCACCGGGGTGGTCGTGGTTCCGGTGGGAGGAGACCCTGCCGAAGGTCGAGGTGGACCGACAGTGGCGCACCCGCCGCGTCGACATCGCTATCGCCCGGGGCGGCCGGGAGCGTCGGCTGGAAATGGTCGCCGACGGCACGGGTAACTGGCTGGTGGACGACCAAGCCATGGACGACCTCGGCGGATGTCTGGACGTCGATCTGGGATGGACGCCCTCCACCAACACCCTGCCCATCCGACGCCTCGGACTCGAGGTCGGGGCGGCCGAATCGATCACCGCCGCCTGGGTCCGCTTCCCGGAGCTGACCGTCGAGAGCGCCGAGCAGAGCTACCGGCGTCTCGCTGAACGGCGGTGGCGGTACTCCTCGGGGAGCTTCGTCGCCGAACTCCACGTCGACTCGGCGGGGATCGTTCTTCGATACGGACCCGACCTGTGGAAGGCCCTAGCTCACACCGCCTAGATCGGGGGTTCAGCCGGGTGGGATGTCGTCGGGGGGTCCGTCGCCTCGTCCGACCAGTGAGAGCAGCAAGGTGACCACGAAGGCGGCCACCAGGATGTAGAAGATCAGCCGGGCGGTCTCAGCCGGGAGGAGGGAGCCTTGCTTCCAGAGCACCCAGAGGATGGCTGCCCCCACCCCGAAGAGCACCGCCAGCTCGAACATGAGACGACCCTAGTGGTCCGCAGGACCCGGCCGCCCCTGCCCTGCCGAGTTGCCCAACAAGAGGGGCCGTTTCAGTGGACACCGTCTCAGGGCAGGGGTAAGGTTCGCGGTGGGCCTGTGAAGCGAGAGGGGAGCTGGGTGCCTACCCGGCTGAGAGGCCGGCTGGAGGAGCCGACGACCCTCAGAACCTGAACCGGGTAATACCGGCGCAGGGACGCCGCTTCGCAGGCCCTTCAGCCGGCCGGATTCTCGAAGACCCCTATCACATTGCCGGCCGGGTCGCGAAAGGTGCCCCACCAGCCGATCTCCTCGGTGATGAGCGAGCGCGGCTCGAGGGCCGTGCCGCCTTTCTCCTCGACTTGAGCCAGCGTTCGGTCGATCGACTCCACGGTGATGTAGAGCAGCACCCCCGGCTGGTCCGCCACCTGGTGCTGGGCCGTGAAGGCCCCTCCCATGGCGCCGCCGGCGTCCTCGAACATCAGGTAGCCCTCGAACTGTCCATCCCGCTTCAGCTTCCAGCCGAAGACGCTCTCGTAGAAGGCGGCCGACGCCTCCACATCGGGGGCGGGGACCTCCACCCACTCGAGCCTTCCGTTCGCCATGACGGGTCCTTTCTTCCCAACCGAGAGGCTACCGATATGGTGAGCGGTGTGGAGATCCGGCCCGTCCGGCATCCGGAGGACCTCGAAGCCCTGGAATCGCTCTTCGCCGCCTGCCGGCTGGCCGACGGCCACGACCCGCTCGGAGAGCACAAGTACCTCGATCTGGTCAGCGGGGGAGGGGAGTCGACCTTGGGGCTGGTGGGAGAGGAAGGAAGACAGGCGGTCGCCTATGCGCACCTGACCCGCAACGAGCGGGCCGAGGTATGGGGGCTGGAGGTGGCCGTGCATCCCCTCTGGCGCCACACCGAGATCATCGAGCGGGTGGTCTCGGCGGCCAGAGATGCGGCCGCTGATGAGGCCCCGGGCGAGGTGCACCTGTGGGCCTATCACCCCGGGATCGCCGAGACCCTTCGGCGGCTGGGGTTCCGACAGGAGCGGGAGCTGCGCCAACTGCGCAAAACGCTGCCGGCCGGCGAGGAGCCGGCCTATCCGCCGGGGGTCGCCGTCCGGGCCTTCCGAGTCGGGGGCGACGAGCAGGCCTGGCTGGAGGTCAACAACGCCGCCTTCGCCGGGCATCCTGAGAACGGCTCCTGGGACCTGGAGACGCTCCGCCTGCGCCAACGGCAGGACTGGTTCGATCCGCAAGGCTTCCTGATGGCCTGGCAGGGAGATGAGCTGGTGGGGTTTTGCTGGACCAAGCTCCACCCGGGATCGGTCGGGGAGATCTATGTGATCGCCGTGGCCCCCTCCCATCAGGGTGCCGGGTTGGGGAAGGCCCTGGCACTGGACGGCCTGCGCCACCTATCCGAGGAGCGGGCGGCCCGCTCGGCCATGCTCTACGTGGACGCTTCCAACCAAGCGGCCCGGCGGCTGTACGAGCACCTCGGCTTCCATCTCGACCACGTCGACCAATGCTTCGTGGCCCGATAAACGGCCGGAACCCTGCCCCACGCCGGGTACCCTGCCGGTCGAGATGGCCATCGAGCTGACGTTCCCCGACGGCAGCACCCACCAGTTCCCGGATGGGGTCACCGGCCGGGAAGTGGCCGAGTGGGTGGGGCCCCGCCTGGCAAGGGCGGCGGTGGCGGTCACGCTCGACGGGCGGCAGCTCGATCTCGGCCGGCCCCTCCCCTCCGGAGGGCGGTTCGAGGTCATCACCGAGGCCACGGAGGATGGCCGGGCGGTGCTGCGACATTCGGCCGCCCACGTGCTGGCCCAGGCGGTGCTGGATCTCTTTCCCGGGGCCCACTTCGCCATCGGGCCTCCCATCGAGGACGGCTTCTACTACGACTTCGACATCGGCCGCCCCTTCACTCCCGAGGACCTGGAGAAGATCGAGGCCCGGATGTGGGAGATCATCGGAGAGGACCAGCCCTTCGTTCGGCATGAGGTGGGAGGGGACGAGGCGCTGGAGATCTTCGCCGACCAACCCTTCAAGCGGGAGATCATCGAGTCGGTGGAGGAGAGCGAGGTGGGGGCCGGGGAGCAGGTGACCCTCTACCGAAACGACGGCTTCGTGGATCTTTGCCGGGGCCCGCACCTCCCCTCCACCGGGGGCTTACAGGCCGTACGGCTGCTCCGCTCGGCGGGTGCCTACTGGCGAGGGGACGAGCGCCGGCCCCAGCTGCAGCGAATTTACGGCACCGCCTGGGAGAGCCGCCAGGCGCTGGCCGCCTACCTGGACCGCCTGGAGGAGGCTCAGCGCCGCGACCACCGCAAGCTCGGAGTGGAGCTGGATCTCTTCTCGTTCCCCCCAGAGCTCGGGGCCGGATTGGCGCTGTGGCATCCCAAAGGCGGCCTGGTGCGGAGGGCCATCGAAGACTACAGCCGCCGTACCCATCTGGCCCACGGCTACGATCTGGTCTTCACCCCCCACTTGGCCCGCTCGGTCCTGTGGGAGACCTCCGGCCATCTCGAGCTCTACGCCGAGAACATGTATCCCGGCATGGAACTCGACGATGAGCAGCGGTACTACCTGAAGCCGATGAACTGCCCCTTCCACATCCTCATCTACCGCTCCAAGGGGCGGTCCTATCGGGAACTGCCGCTCAGGCTCTTCGAGCTGGGAACCGTCTATCGCTACGAGCGTTCCGGGGTGCTGACCGGCCTGTTGCGGGTACGGGGCCTCACCCAAGACGACAGCCACATCTTTTGCACCCGCGACCAGCTCGCCGACGAGCTGCAGCGCCTGCTCGACTTCGTGTTGATGGTGTTCCGGGACTTCGGCTTCCGCGAGTTCGAGGCCGACCTCTCCACCCGGCCGGAGGACTACGTGGGGGAGGAGGCGCTCTGGGAGGAGGCCACCGAGGCGCTCCGGGCCGCCCTCCAGCAAGCCGGCCTCGAATATCGGGTGGCGGAGGGAGAGGGGGTGTTCTACGGCCCCAAGATCGACGTGCACATCCGAGACGCCATCGGCCGGCGCTGGCAGTGCTCCACCTTGCAGCTGGACTTCATCCTGCCGGAACGCTTCGGCCTCGAGTACGACACGCCCGAGAACACTCGGGAGCGTCCGGTGATGATCCACCGTGCGCTGCTGGGCTCCATCGAGCGCTTCTTCGCCATCCTGGTCGAGCACTACGCCGGGGCGCTCCCGGCCTGGCTGGCCCCGGTGCAGGCGACGGTGCTCCCGGTCGCCGACCGCCACCTCGACTACGCCCGGGAGGTGGCCGCCGCGCTGGGTGAGTTGCGGGTGGTGGTGGACGAGACCAACGAGACGGTCGGGGAGAAGATCCGCCGGGCCTTCACCCACAAGCATCCGGCCGTGCTGGTGGTGGGCGACCGGGACGCCGAAGAGCGCACCGTTGGGCTGCGTCTCTACACGGAGGACGACGAGCGGCGCGGCGTGCCGCTCCGGTCGGCGCTGGAGGAGCTGACCGAACTTGCCCGACCGCCTCGCTGATGGAGGCCCTCTGGGCCGGGTGGCGGGCCGCCTATGTGAGCGGCGAGCACGACCCGGAGGAGTGCCTGTTCTGCCGCCTTCCCCAGCTGGGGCCCGATGAGGAGACCTTCATCCTGGAGCGGGGCGAGCGAGGGTTCTCGGTCCTCAATCTCTTCCCCTACACGACCGGTCATTTCGTGGCCGCTCCTTACCGTCATGTGGCCGAGCTGGGCGACCTCACCGAGGACGAGCGCTCCGAGCTGTGGCGGCTGGCGGTACGAGGGCAGCGGGCCTGTGGCGAGGCGCTCCGCCCACAAGGATTCAACCTGGGAGCCAACCTGGGCCGGGTGGCCGGAGCCGGGGTGCCCGATCACTTCCACCTCCATGTGGTGCCGCGTTGGGAGGGGGACACCAACTTCATGACCTCCCTGGCCTCGGTGCGGGTGATGCCGGAAGCCCTCCCCGACACCTGGGCCAAGCTGCGCAAGGCATTGCTCCCTCCCCCACCGGGGGAGGGTCGGGGAGGGGGCGGGCCGCCATGAGAGAGATCCCCCGGGAGATCGCCGACGCCGAGGGAGTTCCCGAAGATCTGGATTCCTCGGTCCGGGGGCCGTACCGGATCCCCTCTCCCCGGCGGCGCCGGATCAGTGGCTGGGTCTTTCTGGCCGGGGGGGCAAGCGCGGCCGGCTCGGCTGCCGCCGGACTCCCCCCCGGCATGCTCTGGGTGGCCGCGGGCCTGGCGCTGGTCGGCTTGTATCACTTCCTAACCGCTTGGGAGTTGGGCATCCGGGAGCGGACCGCTCTCGAAGTGGCCAACCGCCGGGTGGGGTTCCCGGTCGGCCACGCCTCGGCCACCCTCGGCTTCATCGGCTTGCGGTCCCGGCCGGTGTGGAACGTGCTGGTCTTCTCGGCCGACGATCCTCCCTCCCGGCGGGGGCTGGTGAGGGTGGACGCCTTGGAGGGCAGGGTGCTGGAGAGTTACGTGGAGGAGGTCGCCCGGCCGGGAGACCCCCTCCCCAACCCTCCCCCAAAGGGGGAGGGAGGATGAGGCCCTACCGCTCCCCCAAAGGGACGTAGTCGCGGCGCTTGGGGCCGGTGTAGAGCTGGCGGGGGCGGCCGATCTTGGTGGAGGGGTCGGCCTTCATCTCCCGCCATTGGGCGATCCATCCGGGCAGCCTGCCGATGGCGAAGAGCACCGGGAAGCTGCGGATCGGGAAGCCGATGGCTCGATAGATGATCCCGGAGTAGAAGTCGACGTTGGGATAGAGACGCCGTTCCACGAAGTAGTCGTCGGCCAGGGCGGCCCGCTCCAGCTCGCGAGCGATCTCCAGGAGGGCATCTGAACGGCCCAGCTTGTCGATCACCTGGTCGGCCAGCTCCTTGATGATCTCGGCGCGGGGGTCGAAGTTCTTGTAGACCCGGTGCCCGAACCCGCTCAGGCGGAACCGGTCCCTCCGGTCCTTGGCCTTGTCGAGGTACTTCTGGTGGTTGCCGCCGTCCTTGTGGATCCGCTCCAGCATCTCCACCACCGCCTGGTTGGCCCCGCCGTGGCCCGGGCCGGAGAGCCCGTCGATGCCGGCGGCGATGGAGGCGAACAGGTCGGCGCCACCCGACCCCACCATCCGCACCGTCGAGGTGGAGAGGTTCTGCTCGTGGTCGGCATGCAACACGAGCAGTACGTCGAGCGTCCTCGCCACGAGCGGGTCGATCTCGTACGGCTCGGAAGGCACTGCGAACATCATGTGCAGGAAGTTGTCGGTGTAGTAGAGGTCGTTGCGGGGATAGACATAGGGCTGCCCGAGGGATTTCTTGTGGGCGAAGGCGGCGATGGTGGGCAGCTTGGCGATCAGCCGCAGGGCGCTCTCTTCCACCGCCTCCGGGTCGTTGGGGTTGAGGAAGTCGGTGTAGAAGGAGGAGAGGGCCCGGGTGGCCGAGGAGAGGATGGCCATCGGATGGGCGTCCTTGGGGAAGGCATCGAACAGCCGCTTCATGTCCTCTACCAAGAGGGTGTGGTGGGTGATCCGTTCGGCCAGGTCGTCCAGCTGCCCGCGGCTGGGAAGCTCGCCGTAGAGGAGCAAGTAGGCCACCTCCAGGAAGGTCGATTCCCGGGCCAGCTCCTCGATCGGATAGCCCCGGTAGAGCAGAACCCCCTGTTCGCCGTCAACGTAGGTGATGGCGCTCTCGCAGGCCGCCGTGTTCATGAAGCCGTTGTCGATGGTGATCAGCTGGGTCTCCCGCCGCAGGCCGCCGATGTCGAGGGCCACCTCCCCCACCGTCCCTCTGACCCGGGGAAGCTCGACCTCGTTACCGTCGTAGCGGAGCACTACCCGATCCTTGGCCATCCGATCATTCCTCTTTCTGGGCGGCGGCGATCACCTTCTGCGCCTCATGCGGAGGAACCTCGGCGTAATGGTCGAACTCCATCTGGAAGGAGCCCCGCCCGCCCGTCATGGAACGCAGATCGATGGCATAGCGCTGCATCTCGGCCATCGGTACCTCGGCGGTCACCACCCGCAGGTCTCCATCGGCATCCATCCCCAGGACCCGCCCTCGCTTGGCGTTCAGGTCGCCGATGACGTCCCCCATGAAGTCCTCGGGAACCCGGATGGTGGCCTTCATGACCGGCTCCAGCAGCACCGGCCGCAGGTCCTGGCCGGCCGCCCGCAGCGCCATGATGCCGGCCATCTTGAAGGAGAGCTCGTCGGAGTCCACCGAGTGGTACTTGCCGTCGAAGACGGTGGCCCGGATGTCGACCACGGGAAAGCCGGCAGTGATCCCGCGCTCCAGTGCCTCCTGGATGCCTTTGTTGACGGCGGGGATGTACTGACGGGGGATGGCCCCTCCCACGACCTTGTCGACGAACTCGTACCCACTTCCGTGGGGCAACGGCTCGAAGCGGACGAAGGCCACCCCGAACTGTCCCCGACCTCCGGTCTGTTTCTTGTGCTTGCCCTCCCCCTCCGCCGTGGCGGTGATGGTCTCCCGATAGGGGACGACCGGAGTCGAGGTGTCCACCTCCACCCCGAACTTGCGCGCCAAGCGGGTGACGGTCACATCGAGATGGGTGTCGCCCATTCCCGAGATGACGGTCTCGTGCGTGTCGGTGCGTCGCTCCACCACCAGGGAGGGATCCTCGTCGGCCTGCCGCTGCAAGGCAGTGGAGAGCTTCTCTTCGTCTGCAGTGGTCTTGGGGCTGACCGCCAGGCTCATCACCGGTGGGGGCATGTGGACCCGCCGGATGACGGTCGAGGTGCCCGGGGAGCGCAGGGTGTCCCCCGAGAGCGTGGTCTCCAGCTTGGCCACGGCGGCGATGTCCCCAGCCGGGACCTCATCGACGTGGAGAGTCTCCTTGCCGCGCATGGCGAACAGGTTGTGGAGCCGCCCGGTGATGCCCCGGGCGGGGTTCTCCAGCTCCTGGTCGGTGCGGACGGTCCCGGAGAACATCCGGAAGAGAGAGATACGCCCCACGTAAGGGTCGGACAGGGTCTTGAAGACGTAGGCCGCTGTCGGGCCGCCGGGATCGGCCACCAAGCCATCCCCCTCGTCCAGCGGGGGAGTGGCTCGCTGCGTGGGAGCCGGAGCGAAGTCGACCATGAAGTCGGCCAGCCGGTCGAGCCCCACCCCCTTGGTGGCCGCGCCACACAGCACGGGGATGGTCGCCCCGGCCGCCACGCCGGTTCGCAAGGCGCCGATCAGCTCGTCGGTGGTGGGCTCTTGTCCCTCGAGGTAGCGCTCGAGGAGCTCGTCGTCGGTCTCCACCGCCGCCTCCACCAAGGCGGTGCGGACCTCCTCGATCTGGTCCTTGAGCTCGTCGGGCACCGCCGCCGCGGTTCCCCGCAGCTCGCCGGGCTGGTAGAGGAACGCCTCGTTGGCAGCGATGCCCACCACCCCCCGCAGGTCGGCCTCGGACCCCACCGGGACCTGCAGGGGGGCGATGCCGATGCCGAACAGGCTTCGCAGCTGTTCCAGCACACGCGAGTAGGAGGCGCGGTCCCGGTCCAGCTTGGAGATGAACACCGCCCGGGCCAGGCCCTCCTCCTCGGCCATCCGCCAGATGAGCTCGGTCTGCACCTCGACTCCGTCCACCGCCGAGACCACGAAGAGGGCGAGGTCGGCCGCTCGTAGGGCGGCCCGTACCTCGCCGATGAAGTCGGCGTAACCGGGCGTGTCGATCAGGTTGATCTTGTGTTCCCGCCACTCGAAGGGAGCCACCGCCAGGCCGAGGGAGATCTGCCGGTCCACCTCTTCGGGATCGAAGTCGGTGACGGTGTTCCCGTCCTCTACCCGACCGAGGCGGGTGGTGACCCCGGCCACGTTGAGCAGTCCTTCGGCCAAGGAGGTCTTGCCGCTCCCCCCGTGACCGACCAGCACGACGTTGCGAATCTTCTCGGGGACCACGCCGGACGACCTCCTTCACGGGCGGCTTGCCAGCGATTCTAGTGGGCCGCTCCCACCCCCCTCGGGCTACCACGTCTGTGGTACGTTGCGCCGCGCAATGCTCGATCTCTTGGTTCGGGGCAGGGTGGCGGGCATCCTCGACCCGGTCGGGCGAGGCCTCGGCAGGCTGGGGGTGAGCCCCACCGTGCTGACGGTCAGCGGCCTGGCCGTGACCGTGGGTGGGGCGATCGTGGTGGCGGGCGGGCGGCTGCTCTGGGGCAGCCTGGTCATCCTGGCCGGAGCCACCCTCGACCTGCTGGACGGGGCAGTGGCCCGGGCCACCGGGACCATGAATCCACGGGGAGGCCTGCTGGACTCGGCCTCCGACCGCCTGGGTGAGACGGCCATGTGGGTCGGGCTCGCCTATCACCTGGCCGGACAGCCCTGGGCGGTGGCACTGTGCACGGTGGCCCTGGGAGCCTCCTTCCTGATCTCCTACCTTCGCTCCAAGGCCGAGTCGGCCGGGGTGGAGGGTCGGGGAGGATGGATGGGCCGCACCGAGCGGGTGGTGCTCTACGTGCTGGGCCTGGCGACCGGTCTGGTGGGCCCGATGCTCTGGGCGATGGCGCTCCTCACCATCCTCACCGCCGGGCAGCGGTTCCGGATCATCTGGCGCCGGCTGCCGGTGTGAGCGATCTCCCCGGCTACCTGGCCTACCGGGCGGCGTCGGCCCTGGTGGGGGTCCTGCCGGGCGGATTGGCTCCCCGCCTCGGCGCGGCGATGGGCCGCCTGGCCTTCCTCTGGGCCGACGAGCGACGACGCCTCGCCGAGCGTCATATGTCCCGGGTGCTGGGGGCGAGGGAGGGCGCCCGGTCCGCCGCCCGCCGACTGTTCGCCAACTACGGCCGCTACTGGGCGGAGGTGTTCTGGGTCCGTCCCCGGCGGGTGGAGGAGATCCGCCGGCACCTGACCGTGGAGGGCATCGAGCACGTCCGGGCTGCCCGGGATGGGGGCAAGGGAATGATCCTGGCCCTGCCCCACGTGGGGAACTGGGAAGTAGCCGCCACGGTGGCCGCCGAAGAGGGCCTGGAGCTGAGCGCGGTGGCGGAAGCGCTTGGCAATCGACGTATCACCGAGTGGTTCGTCGGACTGAGGGAGGGGCTGGGGATGCACGTGGTTCTCACCCGGGGCCGGGGCGAGACGGCCCGGACGCTGGTCGGGCTGCTGCGGACCGGCGGGGCCGTGGCCCTCCTGGCGGACCGCGACATCGCTGGCGGAGGAGTGCGGGTCCGATTCTTCGGCGAGGAGACCACCCTTCCGGCCGGCCCGGCCACCCTGGCCGAGCGGACCGGGGCGGCGGTCCTCCCGGTGGCGGTCTACTTCCGCCCGGGCAGGGGCCACCACCTGGTGGTGCGCCCGCCCCTGACCATGTCCGATTCGGGGCTCAAGGAGGAGCGGGCCCAGGCCGGCATGCAGGCCGTGGCCGGCGCCCTGGAGAGCCTGATACGCGCCGCCCCCACCCAGTGGCATCTGGTCCAGCCCAACTGGCCCTCCGACCGGGAGCCGCGGTGAGAATCGCCGTGGTCTGCCCTTACGGGTTGGACCGTCCCGGTGGGGTGCAGAACCAGGCGGTGGAGCTGGCGCGGCGACTCACCTCGACCGGCCATCAGGCGTGGGTGGTCGCCCCCGGCCGGGAGGGACCCGAGAAAGCCATCCTGGTGGGGGGCACGGTCGGCATTCCCTTCAATCGTTCGGTTGCCCCCATCTCTCTCGACCCGCGGGCGGCCCGTCGGGTCCTGCGGGAGGCCGCCCAAGCCGATGTGGTTCATATCCATGAGCCGCTGGTGCCGGTGGTGTCGCTGGCCGCCCTGGCCGGTGGCACGCCGCCGAAAGTGGCCACCTTCCACGCCCCGCTCGGACGGGCGGCCTGGCTGGCCTACCGGGCGGCCGGTTCGCTGGCCGGACGGGTGGCGGTGGCCACCGCGGTGAGCGAGGTGGCGGCCCAGGCCCCCAGGAGCTGGGGCCTCGAGCCTCGATTGGTCCCCAACGGGGTGGACACCAAGTCCTTCGCGCTGGAGGAGGGGCGTCATCCCCGACGGGT
>JBOGFC010000215.1:0-4311 GCA_050742155.1 Acidimicrobiia bacterium | reverse complement strand
TGACACAGCCCGTTCTGGTATCCAAGAATCACACCCTGGTGTGAAGTTCGCATACCAAAACGAACTGGGGGTCCTAGAAGACCCGGAAGGTCCACTCGAACTGGCCGGGGTCGGGAAGGCCGCCCCCGGCGTCCCAGGTGACCCGGACGGTGTGCTCGCCCGGGCTCCAGACGGGGAGCATGCGGCCCGGCCCCGGCTCCCAGGAGTAGACGCCGGTGGCCGCCACGTGGGTGACCTCCGACTCGGGCACCCGCCGGCCGTCCACGAAGAGCTCCACCCGGTACCCGACGGGGAGATCGACCTCGATGCGGGCCTGGCGGAGGGCGGTCTCGCCGGGAATGGGGGAAACCGCCTCCAGCGGCTCGGGGAGGCCGACATCGCGGCCCTGGGGGGACCCAAAGGCCCAGGCCACCGCCACCACTGCTACCAGCGCCAGGGCGAGCCCGACGTAGACCAGCCGGTATCTGGTGTCGTCCACCCGGGGGATACTACGGCCGCCCGCCGGGGCCCCTAGTGCAGCGACCCGGAAGTACGACCGGCATCTCGCCGGCCCTCGACACCCCCGGCTGCGTCCTCCTCCTCGACGCAGCGCCAGGCTGCGCCTTCGTCGTGCGTCCTTGCCGGATGGCGCCGAGGCCTCGGCGATACATCCGACCTACTTCCGGGACACCGCACTAGTAGCGTGACGGAATGCGCACCAACCCGGTCCTCGAGGAGCTGGGCACCTACCCCATCGCCCAACTTCAGGAGCGGGCCCGGGCGATGCGGGCGACCGGGCAGCCGCTCATCGACTTCTCGATCGGCGATCCCATCGAGCCCACCCCCGAGTTCATCCGGGAGGCCCTGCGGAGGGCGGTCCCGGCGATCTCCCAGTACCCGACGGTGGCCGGACTTCCCGAGCTGCGCCGGGCCATCGCCGACTACCTGACGCGCCGCCTCGGGGTGACGGTCGACGCCGCATCACAAGTGCTCCCCACCTCTGGTTCCAAGGAGGCCATCTTCTCCACCCCCTTGGCCTTCATCGAGCGTGGCTCGGCCCAGGCGGTGGTCTGGGCCGCTCCCGCCTACCCGGTGTACGAGCGGGGCGCCCGCTTCGGGGGCGCCGAGGGCATCGCCGTCCGTCTGGAAGGGGACTTCGTGCTGCGGCCCGAGCAGATCCCGGAGGAGGCCTGGAGGCGGGCCCGGCTGCTGTGGGTCAACTACCCCCACAACCCCACGGGAGCGGTGGTGTCGGACGGCCACCTGCGGGCGCTGGTGGAGCGAGCCCGGGAGGCCGGGGTGCTCCTGCTCTCCGACGAGTGCTACCTGGACGTCTACGAGAGCGAGCCGCCCCCCTCCGTCTTGCAGGTGGCCGGGCCCTCCGCGGAAGGGGTGCTCATCTACCTGAGCCTTAGCAAGCGCTCCGGCATGACCGGCTACCGCAGCGGGGCCATCGTGGGCGACGCCCGGGCCATCGAAGCGCTGCGTGCCCTCCGCTCCTCGGTGGGGGTGGGGTCTCCGGAGTTCATCCAGCTGGCGGCGACGGCGGCCTGGTCCGACGACGCCCACGTGGCCGAGCGGCGGGCGGTCTTCTCCGCCAAGCGGGCCGTGCTGCGCAAGGCCTTCGAGGCGATGGGGTTCGAGGTGGTGGGGTCCCAGGCGGGCATCTACCTCTGGGTGGAGGCCAGCGACGACGCCGCCACGGCTGCTCGGCTCCTGGAGGCCGGGGTGGTGGTCTCGCCGGGAAGGGTGTTCGGCCCGGGCGGGGAGGGTTACCTGCGCCTCGCCCTGGTGCCCAGCCTGGAGGAGTGCGAGGCGGCCGTCGAGGTGCTGCGGGCGTGTCTCGAGAGCTGATCGAGAAGGCCTACGCCGACCTGGACTTCCTGGAGGAAGCCCGGCCGGCGGTCGAGGAGGCGGTGGCCGCCCTGGACCGCGGGGAGCTCCGGGTGGCCGAGAAGGTGGACGGGGAGTGGGTGGTCAACGCCTGGGTCAAGCAGGCCATCCTCCTCTATTTCCGGCTGGCCGGCCTGGAGACCTGGGAGGCGGGCCCACTCGAGTTCCGAGACAAGATCCCCCCCAAGCGGGGCTTGGCCGGGGCGGGGGTGCGAGTGGTCCCCCCCGGGACGGTGCGCTACGGGGCCTTCTGTGAGCCGGGGGTGGTGGTCATGCCGGGCTACGTCAACATCGGGGCGAGAGTGGGTTCGGGCACCATGGTGGATACCTGGGCGACGGTCGGGTCCTGTGCCCAGATCGGCCGCGAGGTGCACCTGGCGGGGGGAGTGGGGATCGGGGGCGTGCTCGAGCCGCTCCAGGCGCGGCCGGTGATCGTGGAGGACGGCTGCTTCATCGGCAGCCGCTGCGTTCTGACAGAGGGGGTGCTGGTCGAGGAGGAGGCGGTGCTGGCCCCCGGCGTCACCCTCACCTCCAGCGTCCCGATCATCGACGTGACCGGCGAGGAGCCGGTGGAGTACCGGGGCCGGGTGCCGGCCCGCTCGGTGGTGGTGCCCGGGACCCGACCTCGACAGTTTCCCGCCGGCACGTATCAGCTGGCCTGTGGGCTGATCATCGGTCGGCGGTCCGAGTCCACCGACCGCCGGACCTCGCTCAACGAGGCGCTGCGGATCTTCGAGGTCTTCCCTCCCCCTTCGGGGGAGGGTTAGGGAGGGGGCCCAGTGAGCAACCTGACCGCCACCCTGACCGAGCTGGTCGACATCTCCTCGGTGACCGGCAGCGAAGGTCGCCTGTGCACCTACCTGGCCGAGCGCCTCCTGCCCACCTGGGGCATGGACTCCGTGGAGCGGATCGGCAACAGCCTGCTGGTGGCCCGGCGGAGCGAGAAGCCGATGATCGCCTTGGTGGGTCACATCGACACCGTCCCGGAACAGGGCCAGGGAGCGTCCCGAGTGGAGGACGGCCGCCTCTACGGGCTGGGCGCCTCGGACATGAAGGCGGGGGTGGCGGTGCTGGTCCACCTGCTCGAGGACGAGGAGGTGGCGGCCGGTCCCTACGACGTGGTGGGGATCTTCTACGACGGGGAGGAGGGCCCCTCGGAGGCGAACGGGCTGGAGCCGGTGCTCGGGCAGGCGGCCTGGTTGGCCGAGAGCGAGCTGGCGGTGGTGCTGGAGCCCACCGACCTGGAGCTCCAGCTCGGCTGCCTGGGGGTGATCAACGCCCGGGTCACGTTTCTCGGCAAGCCGGCTCACTCGGCCCGGCCCTGGTTGGGGGAGAACGCGGTCACCAAGGCCGGGGAGTGGCTGGCCGGGCTGCACGGACGAGAGGCGGAGCCGGTCACGGTGGCCGGCCTGGAGTTCCAGGAGGTGTTCACCGTCACCATGGCCGGTGGGGGGGTGGCGCTCAACATCGTCCCCGGTCGCTTCGATCTCAACCTCAACTACCGCTTCGCCCCCGGCAAGTCCCTGGAGGAAGCCGAGCGCGCCGTGCGAGAGGTAGCGTCGGACGCCGACGAGGTGGAGGTGGTCGACCGGGCGCTGGCCGGCGCCATCCCGGAGGGGAACCCGCAGCTGGAGCGCCTGGAGGCGATCACCCAGGCTCCCCGCCGGCCCAAGCAGGCGTGGACCGACGTGGCCCGGCTGGGGGAGCACGGCATCCCGGCCGTCAACTACGGGCCCGGCGAGGCCGCCCAGGCCCACCAGGTCACCGAGAGCGTGGCGCTCGCCAACTTGGAGGTGGCCTTCGACAAGCTCAAGGAGTTCCTGACCACCTGATGCCGGTGGAACCCAGGGTTCCTGCGCGCCTCTCCGGTACGTAACCGCCCGCGGTTCGACGGGTCAGTCCCCGGCCACGAAGAAGATCCAGTCTCCCTCGGCCGTGATCCCGATCCGATAGCCGGTGTAGCCGCCGAACTGCTTCATCTGGGCGATCCCCTCCTCCGAGTAGAGGACCTCCACCGCCGTCCAGTCCTCGTCGGTGGGGTTGGCGGAGAAGGCGGAAGGCCAGGCGTAGATCCCATCTTGCTCGGTGTGGGGAAGGTCGAGGAGGGCGACCACCGTCGCCATCACCTCGGGGTCTTGCCAGGCCTCCAGCAGCTCCTCCCGGGAGGGTGGGTTGTTCCCGCCGAAGCTGTAGGTGAAGGAGTCGCCTCCGGCCAGGGCCAGGCCTACCAGTCGTCCCAGGTCCCCGGCCTCGGCGGCCGCCCGGATCGTGTCCCGCGTGGCGGCCACGACCGGCGGGAGCGGGGCACTCGATGGAGCGGGCCGGCGGAGGAGGCTGGCCGTTCCGGTCACTTCCGGGCGGCTGAGAACGTCTCCGTTGGCCAGTACCACCGGTGAGCGGTCGGTGAAGCTGACCACCGCCATCTCGCCGTCCCACTCC
>JBOGFC010000214.1:0-7263 GCA_050742155.1 Acidimicrobiia bacterium | reverse complement strand
GGCTGTAGCGGCACCCGCTACCGAAGGCGACGTCGACGAAGAGGATGAGCGGCATGCTCATCGCCCAGATGGTCATCGAGCCCCCGCTCGCCGTTCCCGGCCCGAACCCTCGGTAGTCGTCGACCCGCTCACTGCCCGAACCGACCGCCTCGAAGGGGCTCCCCGACCGAGCCCGATCCCGGAACCATGATTAGGTTCCCCGCGCAGGATGACGGTGGCCGACAGCATCCGGACCCAATGCAGCTCCGCCGGCAGGTCGGTCGTGAACATCCCTCCAAGGAGGTCCCCGGATCCATGCCGTGGCTGATGACTACCTGACAGGGCCATCCTCTCGAGCGTTAGAAATCGAGAAACTCCACGATCATTGTCCATTGTCTTGGGATGCTCGGCGGTGGGTGGCAGCCTGGGTTGAGGCCGGCTATGGACTGATCTTGCTTACATCGACTGATTGTCCGGAGTGGAGGTCAATGAGGACCCGATCTCCAAGTGGTTCTTGAAGTTCGACTGCCACGAGGTCCTGGCAAGCGGGACCACCTCGGAAGGGCGCCGAGGAGGCGATCACCAAAACTTGGACCTGTCGGTCCGTTTCCCGCAACACCGATACTTCTGGATCTCCTTGGCATGAGGCGACAATGAGTGCGAGTCTGCGGGGAGACCGCAACTCCGCTTCCATGACAGTCACTTCGCCGCGCCAGGTGCCGCCACCGAGGACGAACCAGGCCACGAAACCCGCCAACGCGAGGACTATGACTGCGACGATCACCCGTCTTAGACGGCTGGTCAAGACCTTCCGCACAGAGAACTGATAGGTCATAAGCGTCTCCATTGGGCGGGGCCGAATCGTGGCATTCCAAATGGCAAGGGGAAGACCTGTGACTTGGCCCGGGTCCGCCATGGCAATCTAATCTAACGCACCCGGGCCTTTGGAGGATCAGCTTGTGGCGATGAAGATGCCTAGGGCATTGTCGATGCGATCGGCTCGGGAAAAGAGATCCCGGTCATACGGCCAGAACGGGTCGTAATGCCAGCCATATATCAAGCCATATGCAGTATTGCTGTAGAAAACTGATCCGCCGCTATCGCCACTCTGAACTGTCCGGTTCCCAAATTGTACTAAGCTGCACGCATTTCCATAGCAGACGTCGAGCTTCCGGACCTCCTTACAGCTCTTGTGGGTCGTCTTCCCATTCTGGCACAGCGATTGACCCACGACAGGAGATCCGACGCCAGAGACATCGCGTCTATTTACTTCAGTTGACGAACTGTTGCCCGAGTAGAAGTCGTCAGGTTCGGCTTGAGGTCCCGTGTGCCACTGGAAGTCGCCATGCTCGCCCTCATGTCCCGCCTTGAAGGTGAGACTTGATCCGTCATCGCTTTGAGAGTCGTCACAGTGTCCAGCCGTAGAAATACCTCTCACGCCGCTTGACGTCTTCGTCCCGAACCCAGAGGTACAAGTGCTGAGTGCCTCGCCACCAAGATGCTCAGTGCCGCTCGTCTTATCGCCTAGAACCCGGCTATTCGATCGGACGACGGAGATTGTGATGTTATTGAGGATGTCCGCTCCACCCGCATCAGCGAGGTTCTTCGTCGCGACAGCCCGGAGATCGTTGAGTAAGGAGTCAGAGGCTGTGCTCTCGAGTACGACCGTCGTCGTAATTTGACCTGTCTCGAACTCGAACGAGGTGGAGGCGTTGCGGACGTCAGGCGCTGCAAGCACGGCGAAATGGACTTCTTCGATCGCTCTTTGGAGTTCCACCTCAGCGAAGCCCAGGTTCGTGCGCAAGTCGACGGAAACACCACTGTGATGGCTTCTGAAAGTGTCGATCATGCCGCGTGCTGATTCGGGGGCGGTACCCGCGAACGCGACCCACGCGTTCTCAGCGTCCACGATCTGCGCTCCGGCGAAAGCTCCGGGAACCGTTTCGCGGATTCGTGCGATCGCGAAGGCGAAGTTGTCGTTCCAGGCATACCGATCGATGGCGGCCTGGAGAGATATGCCCGATTGGCTGGCGAGCGTTTCCAAGTCTTGAAGCTCCGCTTCGCCGATCGGGTCGTCAATTTCCAGCGGCGCCACGTCTGGCAGGGACAGACCCTCGCCTCCTGGTTGGTAGGCTAGAACTGGGCCTGGGCCGGCCACTACAGCCGCCGCGATCAGGAACAGAGTCAACGACAGCCAGAGGAGCGAAGTGGGTGTCGACGGCTCGTGGGCAGGAGTCATATGCTCTCCTTTTCTTCCCAGCTTTAAAAGCTGGATTCGGTCCTAGGGCGATCGTGGCTCTTTGCGCACTGATTTGGTCGAGGGGGCGGCATGGTGAAATTGGCGATCCCGGTGGCCAAGACGGAGATTGCCCCGTCCAGGATGCGCTCCTTCGTCTGGGCGGCCTGGGCCTCTCGCAGAGGGCTCTCATACGCCATACGGGGTCATATAGGAACCTTATATATTATATCAATCCGCGGTGCGGTTTGTCAACGCGTTCCCGCACAGGTTGAGGCAATTTCATGGGGACGGGGCCCCAGGAACCTTCTTGACACTGCTCTCCTCTGGCGCGTACGTTTCCTGGGGCACGTGGTTGCCCACGGGAGGTCGAGGAGGGAGGGTCGGGATGGCACGCAGGAGGGCGACCGGACGGGGGAAGGCGAAGACCGCAGGCACCAAGGCCGCCGCCGCCGAGACTCAGGAGCAGTCGGAAGCCGAACAGCAGGCTGACGACTCGCAGACCGGGGACCAGGAGGCATCTCAGTCCACGCAGATACTCCAGGGCCAGCCGCGCTCGATAAGGGACGCGGCGATGAGGGTCGGTGTGGCAGCGACCGGGATTGAGGAGCCTGAGGAGACCGAGCAGGAGGACGGCGGCGACCAGGGTTCCCCTGCGCAGCAGGTGGCCGAGCAGGCCGCCGAGGACTTCACCGAAGACGAGCTCGACGCCAAGGACCTGGCCCACGACCTGCTGCTCGGAGGCGCCTACATTCCCACCAAGGCGGCCGCCATGGCCGTCGCCGACTTGGCCGAAAATGCCGAGGAGATCGCCGATCAGGCCGAAGAGATGGCTGAGGACGCCGCCCAGGACTTCACCGAGGACGAGATGGACGTCAAGGACCTGGGCTACGACCTGTTCTTGGGTGGCGCGTATATCCCGACCAAGGCTGCCGCCATGGCAGCCGACGAGGTCGCCGAGGCGGGCGAGGACTTCGCAGGGTGATGTCTCCGGCGACTAGCGGGGTCTCCTACCGACGATGGCGAAGGTCCTGGGGATATCGTGAGCCTGACAACGGGCGGGGAGACCCTTCCGCCTGAGCCCCTCTCGGGTGCCATTCATGCACATTCACCCTGCTGAGATGCTCTGTGTCGTCCGCCAGTGTGATGGGACCACCCTTCCGCCAATGTCATGGGACCGGCTCCGGGGTGACCAGCGTCGGCGGGGAGATGATCGCGTCGGACTGAGCGGCGGTCAAGAGCGGCGCTTTCGACGGCGCGCCTCGACGTCAGCGCCACCGACCACCGGCTTCTGCCGGTGCCGGTAGGATTCGCCCTCCAGGACCAGCTCATAGGCTGCCGACTGGAGCCGATCGATGGCCGACTGGGCGAGGAGCGGGTCGGCCATGAGTCCCAGCCACTCGATGGGCTCCCTGTTCGAGGTCGCCACCGTCGAGGCGGTCCGGTGCCGCTCCACGATCAACTCGTAGATGTCGGCGGTGTCGGTGGTGTCGAGGGGTTGGAGGGCGAAGTCGTCGAGGATCAACAGGTCGACCCGGATCAGCTTTCGCATCTCGGCGGGGTGGCTGTTGTCGAGCCGGGAGGCCCGGAGGCGTTTGAGGAGCACGTCGGTGCGTTCGGAGTGCACGCTGTAGCGGCGCCGCACCGCGGCGTGGCCCAGGGCAGTGGCCAGGAAGGTCTTGCCCACCCCGACCGGGCCCATGATGAGGGCGTTGTGGCCGGCGTCGACGAAGCGCAGCGAGCACAGCTCGTGCCAGGTGGCCCGGTCGTAGGTGACCTTGGTGTCTGGGTCCCAGCGCTCCAGGGTCATGGCCGGGTCGAGCCCGGCCGCCTTGGCCCTCCGCGAGGCCGAGGTGGACTCCCTTCGTACCACCTCGTCGGCCAACACCAGCTCCAGGAACTCGGCGTGGGGCAGCGAGTTGGTGGCGGCCAGGGCGAGACGCTCGGGGAGGGTGTCGAGGCAACGGCCGAGCTTCACCTGACGCAGCAGGCTCTTGAGCTCGGGGGTGATCACCGGTGTCGGGGCGCTCATCTGTGTCCTCCAGCGGCCGAATCGGCCGACCTTGGGTGGAAACCGGCCTCCGCGATCCCCTCGGTGCCCTGTTTCGGGTGGGGTCCGATAACGGAGGCCCGCCGATCTCCGTTTCTGAGGGCGAAGTGGGAGGGGTGGCGGGCAAAGCGGGCGCTCCTCCCCGCCCTGGCCTCCGGGGGCGGGACCTCCCCCCGGGACTCGATGCCTCGCTCCAACATGCGGGCGATCAGGGGGACGTGGACCGCTTCGGCAGCCAGGGCCGTGCGACAGGCCGCCTCCACCCGCTCAGCCCCCCACTTCTTGACCAGACCCACTAGGGCGTAGACCTGACGCATCTTGGTCCAAGGCAGGGGGTGGTCCAAGACGGCGGCTGCGTAGGCGCCGATGGCCTCGCCGTGGGAGGCGGCCAGGCGGCGCAAGTGGTCGAGGTCGCGCATGGCGTAGGCGGTCTTCTCCAAGGGCAGGTCGGAGGGGTCGGTCGAGCGGCGCCCCGGCGCCATCCGGGGGTGGACTTTGACGAGACGGCCCTTGGCGAAGACCTTCACCAGCGACCGGTCGGCTCGCACCTCGACTGTGGCGCCGATGAGGTTGCCCGGCACCGAGTAGAGAGCCCGTCCCACCTCGATGTGGTGGTCCCGGTGCACCTTGGCGGTGGCGTAGACGGGCAGTTCGTAGGGCTCGGCGGGCGCCGGCAGCAGCTTGTCGGCCTCCTCGAGGGCGAAGTGCTCAGCGGGGCGGCACTGGGTGGTGCCGTGGATCCGCCTCCCGGCCCGCTCCCGGCACCACTCCTCGGCCCGGCGCTGAGCATCGGCGAGGTCGACGAACGTCTCGCCGGCGAAGAACGAATTGCGCACGAAGGGCACGGTCCGCTCCACCCTCGCCTTGTCGGTGGGCTTCCCGATGCGGGCCGGGTCGATGACAAAGCCCCTCGCCTGGGCGTATTCGACGAAAGCCTGGTTGAACCGGGGGTCGGTGGCGTCGGCCCGATCGACGATCGCCTTCATATTGTCGGGGATCACGGTGGCGAACACCCCGCCGAAGAACACCCAGGCGGTTTCGAAGCCCTCGATCACCGCGGTGGTGGTCTGGGAGAAGGTCAGCCAGACGAAGCAGTGGCGGGAGTAGCAGGCGGTGAAGATCAGGGCGTGGCACACCCGGTTGCGGCCGGTCTCCGGATCGAAGAACAGGCCCATCCGCCCGAAGTCGACCTGGAGCTCACCGCCCGGCTCACCGTCGGCCACTCGCACCGTGGGCTTGGGGCCACGCCCATGCCCGCACTCCGCCGCGGCGTAACGATGCAACGTGCGCTCGGGCACCACCACGCCCTTCCTCGTGAGCAGGTCGTGCACCTTGACCGCGGTGAGGCCGGCGTCGAGCCACCCCTGGATCTCGTCGTGATGGGCTACCAGCGCCCGCCACGACCCGCCGTGGCCGTCGCAACGATGGGGGCGGACGCCTCCACCACCATCCCCACGAACAGGTCGTCGAGCTGGCCCTCGCCGCCGTCGCGGACCAGACCCAACTCCTCGGCGGCACTCACGTAGCGCCGCACCGTCTTTCGGTTCACCCTCGACAGCCTCTCGACCGCCCGGAACCCGTGGCCCGCCAGCCACAGGCGCAATACTTCTCGAACCTCGAACACTGGAACCTCCCGGTATGCCATCGCCGCCTTCCTTGGTCGCTGACCGGATAGCGGCGAGTCCACCGGCAGCGGCACCGCTGCTGGTGGACCCGGGGTGGTCCCATCACTGGCGGAAGGGTGGTCCCATGCTGGTGGCGGGCGACACTCTGCGACCGGACCGCGCGGTGCACGTATGCTCAGCGTTCAAAGGCGACGAGACCGGAAGTGTCAAGACTCACACTCCCCGGTTGCCGGGGGGCGGTCTGGAATTGGCCGAGCGTCACGAGCCATGCTCAGAACCGATGGGGGGACGCCCATGATCCTGCGGGCGAGGCCCCGGTCGGCCCGTGTCCGCACGCCCGACTCTGGCGAGCCCTGTTGCAACTTCCCTGTTCTTGTTAAGGGCAATCGCCTGCACCGAACGAAATTACAACGCCGGATGGCTCGTCGATGTCCTCGAAGTAAAGGTCGATCGTGGTGCAGCGCCGGCCGGCCACCACAAATCCACCGGCCCACGCCGTCTCTCGCCCCTCGCAGGCTTGGAAGGTTACCGCCCCCTGGCCTTCCTCCACTGAGTACATCCCAGATCCCCGAGCCTCCGGGTCGTATAGAAGAGCAAGGCTGGTTCGTTCGGAGTCTGGGACTACCACGGTGACCGTTGCTCCAGCTTCAAGCGTGACTGGCGACTTGATGGCTTCATATCGGCCTTGGTGGGGTCTGTCGAGAGCTACCCACTTCCTCGGATCGCTGTCGGCCAGGCCGATAAACGCCAGCGAGCCTTGGACGACGGCGTTCTCTCGCCAATTGCCGGTACCTGGCCCGCCGGATATGGCACGCTCACACGTGTTCACAAGAGCGTGGGTGCGCGCGTACCTGGCTGGATCATGCCGATATCCGAGCTCATCAGCTAGCGTCTGCGCCTGGGCTGCCGCCTCCCGAGACGCTGCAAGCTCCTTCTCCAGCCCGGTGATGCGCCGCTCCAGGTGTTCAACACGAAGCTCTGCTCGCTCCGTGGCGCTTCGGGCTTGTTCTTGGGCGGCACCGAGGTCTTGCTCAGCTTGCTCCAGCCGGACTAGAAGGTCCTGGTATTCCTTGCTCTCGGTTAGATGTGGGGAGGTGCAACTGACCAGAATCAGAGTGGTGACAACCCAAGTCACGACACAGCGGCGCAATGAACCGCCCCGGGTTCACCGGAGACTCGGTGTTGTGAGTCCGGCCTCGGTGGCTGGGCTCGTTTGACGGTAGTAGGCGTCCTCCTTTTCGGCTGGTGGGATGTTCCCGATCGGCTCGAGGAGTCGGCGGTGGTTGAACCAGTCGACCCACTCGAGGGTGGCGTATTCGACGTCGTCGAGGCCGCGCCAGGGGCCGCGACGGCGGATGAGCTCGGTCTTGTAG
>JBOGFC010000213.1:0-2781 GCA_050742155.1 Acidimicrobiia bacterium | reverse complement strand
GGGCGATGTTTGTCGCCGGCGAGGCGTTGACGAGAATCGCGCCGGAGACGGACGACGTAGCGTGCATCTCAGGAGCCGCGTACCTCGCCAACATCATCGATCTCCTCAAATACGGGATCATGGGTCTTGCGGTGCTGTTCCTGATCCGGATCTGCGGAGACCGGCTGTCAACAGCGGGGCGCACCGTAGGGCGAGTCGCCGCGGCGGGATCCGTCCTGGCCGGAGTTGCCAACGGGATCGAACATTGTGCCCACCTGGAGAGCTTCGGAGCCTCTACGTCTCGGGGCTGCTGATCGGAGTCATGTCGACGGTGGTGTTCGGCGTGTTTCTGGCCAGATCCCGAGCCGTTTCCCATTGGGTGGGTTGGGTGATCTCGGGAGGGGTTCTGGCCTTCTTTCTCACAGCCGAGCAGGGTGGGGCGGTCTTGGCTGCGCTCGCCTGGATCGTGGTCGGGGCCCGACTCATGGCTACCCAAACCGCTACACCCGTGGGCTAGACATGGAACCCGCCGATGGTTGAGGAGACCGCGCCCGTATGCGGGTCGAGACCTGCGAGTCAGGACCGCCCAGATCACCCAATCTGGATCCAGAACACCCTTCTTGCGAGATGCTCAATATCGGCACGACTGCGCTCGGTTCGGTCGGCCCCTCTGATCTGACACCGCTGTCAGGCAGTATCGCCAGTGCCACCTTTGCAATTCCGCACCCTTCCAATTCAGCGGTTTGGCACTCCTTTCACCCGTGACCCCGGGGCTGCGAGCCCGGCGGACAGGGAGTGCAGAATGCCAGATCGGGGGCGTCTAATCGGCTTCTCGAGTGCGGTGGGCGACGCGCGTTCTGCGCTGGCCGCTTGGCTTTCTTGGTCATTTGACCGGCTCTTGGCTGGCCGCTCGGCCCGTTGGGCTGCCGGTTACTGGGAGGGCTCGCTTCGACGCCTATTAGAGCGAGGCCGCCAGTTCCTTGCCTGTGGGGTAGCCGACGAGCCTCCCGACACCTGACATGATCTTGCCGATCATTCGAGGCATTCCGGGCGGGGCCACGATGGTGTCGCCATAGGAACTTTCGATGCGAACGACGCGCAAGATCACTGGCAAGGTGGCCTTCTTACCTTCGACAGTCCGGTGGACGAGTCGGATGTACTCCTCGAACTGCAGCGCCGGCAGGTGCTCCGCGGAGAACCGCGCCAGCTGGTCGGACTGGTTGGCGAAACTGTGGGCGGACCCGGTTGGAACCTCAATGGACTCCCCGGCAGTGATCACGTGGCTCTCGCCATCGATGACTACGACCAGCTCTCCCGCGTCGACGGTGTAGATCTCTCGTTGTCGGGGATGGATGTGGGCGGGAGGGCCGCCCTGACCCGCCTCCAGGGCGATCTCGACCCGGGAGATCGCCCCGTCGGTCTCTAGCGACTTCTTGGTTATCACCATGGTCTGTCTCATCGACGGTCTGAAGTCGAGTGTCTCTCGCCCGTTCGTGCTCGACATGGACGCCTCCCGGACCCGGTTCTTTGGACAGCCCGTCGGCTTGTTGGACATGAGCGTAGCGTCTCTGAGGGCACGCGTCGGCCTCCCGATCCTCCGGACGGGGCGATCGCTCAGAGAACGAGGGGCTGAGAGCCTCATAGAGACCCGTTCGCGGGTCGCGGAGGGGTAGATGCCTCGCCATCAACCGCTTCCTCCCGCGTCGTGAGCCAGGCCTCGTAGGTCTCTCGCGGCGTCCGGTGGCCAAGGCGCTCGATCAGCCACTCGTCGTTGTAGCGGCGGATGAACACGTTGACCGCGGCCCGGAGCTCCTCCACCGAGTCCCAGGCCCTGGTCCAGATGCACTGCTCCTTGAGGGTGCGAATGAACCGCTCGGCGCACCCGTTGCAGGGCGGCTCGCCGGCGAAGGCCGGTGAGTCTTCGATCCCCAGCCACCGGAGCGTCCCCTGGAAGTGCCCGCTCGTGTACTGCGGTCCCCAGTCGTGGCGGCTGGAGATGCCCCTGGCCACGTCCGGGCCGATCTCGCCGAACCGGTCCTGCACCGCCTCGTAGATCGGCTCCACCGCGGCGAACCGGTCGCCCCGGACCGCCACCTCGCCCCACGCCTCGGCGGTGTAGTGGTCGATGGCGATGAACGCCCACACCCACCCGTCGTCCCTGGTGAAGGCCATGGTGGCATCGGTGCCCCACAGAAGGTTGGGCGCCTCGGGAACGATCGTCCGGAGCCCTGGCCTCGCGCATCAGCCGGAGGACCCGCTGGCGGCCAACGTGGATGTCGTGCTCGCGGCGGAGGCGGGCGGTGACCTTGCGGTGGCCCTCCCCGGAGAACGGCGAGGTGCGGATGACCTCGCGGATCTTCCCGGTGAGCTCGGCGTCGGAAAGCTTGGTCTTCGGCCCGCGCTTGGCTCGCGGTCGGTCCACCTCCCCGTCTCTGCGGGCGTAGATCGTCGAGCGGGGAGCTTCGAGCACCCGGCACACCACGGCGATCGCCGCTCCCGTCTCCCCGCTTACCTCGGCCGCTTCGGCGGCGGGATCTGGAGCCCCCTTTTTCGGGCTGCCGCCCCCAGGATCTAGACCTCGAGGGTCAGCTCCCCGATCTTGCGTTCGGCGTCTTTCAGCCGGCGCTCCTCCTGTGTGGCCGGCCGTGCCTTCAGGTACTCGGTTCCTCCGGTGAGGAACTCATCGCGCCACGCCGCCAGGCGATGGGCCTCCACCCGGAGCTCCCTGGACAGCTCGTCCAGGTCCTCGCCGCGCAGCAGCCGGACCACCGCGTCGGCCTTGCGCCTGGACGTCCACCGGAC
>JBOGFC010000212.1:0-3277 GCA_050742155.1 Acidimicrobiia bacterium | reverse complement strand
GCCGCGATCCGGCGGGCGACCTGAGCCGGGCGCCCATCGCCCGCCAGTACGTCCGCCGCGAAGCTGGGCAGCGCCTCCTGGGCGGCGGCCGCCGGAGCGGCCGCGGCCACCTGCTGGGGAGCGACGGCCGCCGGAGCGGTCGCGGCCACCTGCTGGGGAGCGACGGCCACCGGCCCGGCGGCGGCCGGGCTGGGGGGCGCCCCGGGCGCTCCGGGTGCAACGACGCCTCCGCCCACGTCGGCGGGAGGGGTCGGCACCGCTCCGGGAGGGCTGGGTGGGGTCACCACGCCGGGAGGCCCCGGCGGGGAAGGAGGCGTGACGCCGCCTCCAGGAGGAGGAGGCGGGCTGGGTGGGGTGACGAGCGGGCTGGTGGTCTGGGCGAAGGCCCGGCCGATGCCGATCACCTGCACAGCAGGTACGGTCCACACCAGGGCTCCTCCGAAGAGGGCGCCCTTCTTGAGTGCTTCCCTACGGGTCAGTCCCCGAGCCGCTTCCCCTTGCACGACCCCATCCTCTCCCGACACTGCTATAGCCTATCATCCGCCGGCTCTCGGTGCACGCGATTTTTCCCACAGGTTGAGAGCAATAAACCACGCAACGTGGCCGAGAGGAGACGCCGGCCTACACTGGGCGAGCCGGGAGCAGGAGGAGTGGAGCGGTGACCGACAGCTTGATCGCACCCTATGGAGGCGCGCTGGCCGATCCGCTGGCCGGCGAGGCCCGGCTCGGCGAGCTCAAGTCGCTCTCCCGGGACTGGCCCTCCTGGGACCTCACCGACCGCCAGCTCTGCGACCTGGAGCTCCTCCTCAACGGGGGCTTTTCCCCTCTCCCCGGATTCTTGGGCAGGGCCGACTACCAGGAGGTCTGCCGGTCGATGCGGCTGGCCGACGGCCGGCTGTGGCCCATCCCCATCGTGCTGGATCTCCCCGGGGAGCTGGCCACCGGCCTGGAGATCGGGTCGCCGCTGGCCCTGCGGGACCCCGAGGGCGTGCTGCTGGCCACCCTGTGGGTCGAGGAGCTGTGGCACCCCGACCGGGAGGCCGAGGCCGAGAAGGTCTTCGCTACCACCGATCCGGCTCACCCGGGGGTGGCCTACCTCCTGCACCGGACCCATCCCTACTACGCCAGCGGGAGGGTGGAGGGAGCCCAGCTCCCCTCGCACTACGACTTCCGGGCGCTGCGCCTGACCCCGGCGGAGCTGCGGGCCGAGTTCGCCCGGCTGGGATGGCGGCGGGTGGTAGCCTTCCAGACCCGCAACCCGATGCACCGGGCCCATGTGGAGCTGACCCTGCGGGCCTCCCGGGAGGCCGAGGCCAACCTGCTCATCCATCCGGTGGTGGGCATGACCAAGCCGGGGGACGTCGACCACTACACCCGGGTGCGCGCCTACCAGGCCCTCCTCAAGCACTACCCCCCCTACACCGCCAAGCTGGCCCTCCTGCCGCTGGCCATGCGGATGGCGGGGCCCCGCGAGGCGGTCTGGCATGCCATCATCCGCCGCAATCACGGGGCCTCCCACCTCATCGTGGGACGGGATCACGCCGGGCCCAAGCGTCGGGACGGGCAATCCTTCTACGGCCCTTACGACGCCCAGGAGCTGCTCCGCAAGCACGAGGAGGAGCTCGAGGTGCAGATGGTCCCCTTCCGTGACATGGTCTATGTCGAGGATCTCGACACCTACCTGCCCGACGACGAGGTCCCCCCGCGCGCCCGGGTCCTGGCCATCTCCGGCACCGAGCTTCGGGAGCGGCTGGCCGACGGCCGGGAGATCCCGTCCTGGTTCACCTTCCCGGAAGTGGCCGACGAGCTCCGCCGCACCTACCCATCCCGCCACCGGCAGGGCTTCACGGTCTTCCTCACCGGCCTGTCGGGTTCCGGCAAGTCGACGATCGCCAACGTGCTGCTCGTCAAGTTCCTGGAGATGGGAGGCCGGCCGGTGACCCTCCTCGATGGAGACATCGTGCGCAAGCATCTCTCCTCCGAGCTGGGCTTCTCCAAGGAGCACCGCGACCTCAACATCCAGCGGATCGGGTTCGTGGCCGCCGAGATCACCAAGAACGGGGGGATCGCCATCTGCGCCCCGATCGCCCCCTACGACCGCACCCGGCGGGCGGTGCGGGAGATGGTCGAGCAGGTGGGCGGCTTCATCCTGGTGCACGTGGCCACCCCGCTCGAGGTGTGCGAGATCCGCGACCGCAAGGGCCTCTACGCCAAGGCCCGGGCCGGCCTCATCGAGGAGTTCACCGGCGTGTCAGACCCCTACGAGGAGCCCCTCGACGGCGACGTGGTGCTGGACACCACCGATCTCTCTCCCGAGGAGAGTGCCCAGCAGATCATCCTCCACCTGGAGCGGGAGGGCTACATCGGGGTTCCCGATGAAGCCGTCTGAGCCGCGATGAGCTGGGAGGCCTGGCTCACCCTGGTGGTGGCGGCGGCCACCATTGTGGCGCTGGCCCGGGACCTCTTCAGCCCGGCGACGGCGGTCTTCGGGGCCACCGTGCTGCTGCTGGTGAGCGGGGTGATCACCCCCGAGCAGGCCTTCTCCGGCTTCTCCAACCCGGCCCCCATCACGGTGGCCGCCCTCTACGTGCTGGCCCGCTCGGTGGAGAAGACCGGGGCGCTGCAGCCCATCCTCGCCAGCGTGCTGGAAGGCACCGGCGGACGGCGACGGGGGTTGGCCCGCCTGCTCACCCCCACCGCCGGGGCGTCGGCCTTCCTCAACAACACTCCCATCGTGGCCATCCTGGCCCCTCAGGTGGCCGACTGGGCCGACCGCAGCGGGAGGTCCCCTTCCCATTACCTGATGCCGATCTCGTTCGCCGCCATCCTCGGCGGGGTGATCACCCTGATCGGCACCTCCACCAACCTGGTGGTCTCCGGTCTCCTGCAGGCCTCCGGGCAGGCCCCCATCGGGATGTTCGAGCTCACCAGGGTGGGACTTCCGGTGGCCGTGGTGGGGCTGGCCCTGGTGATCGTCATGGCCCCCCTGGTCCTTCCCGCCCGGCGAGCCGCCCGCCGGGACCTCGAGGAGGAGGCCCGCGAGTTCGTGGTGGACATGGAGCTGGTGGCGGGCGGGCCGCTCGACGGCCGCACCGTGGCGGGTGGCGGCCTGCGTCACCTGCAGGGGGTGTTCCTGGTGGCCGTCGAACGCGACGGTGACCTCATCGCCCCCGTGTCTCCCGAGACGGTCCTCCACGGTGGGGATCGGCTGCGCTTCGTCGGCCGCTCCGACCTGGTGGTCGACCTGCAGACCGCCCGAGGCCTGGTGTTCGCCGAG
>JBOGFC010000211.1:0-10130 GCA_050742155.1 Acidimicrobiia bacterium | reverse complement strand
TGCTGTAGTTCGACGACCAGTGGAACTCGACCCGAAAGGCGCGGCTGCCGCGCCAGGGCTGCTCGATCTCCCCCCACGTGAACAGGTCGGCAGGCGGAGGCTGGTCGTCGTAGCCGCGCCCGTCGGCGGTCCGGCGGAGGGCGGAGGTGTCGGCATAGAGATTGTGGGGCGCCCGGCGCCCGCTGATCCGGTAGGTGCCCGCTCCCTCGCCCAGCAAGGGGACCCCTTGGGAGAGGATCAGGCCGATCACCCAATCCTGGGCGCCGCTGATGGCGAAGGTGGCCCCCAGCGGCCGGAGGACGGTCGGGTCGGTCGGGCGGCCGGAGCGCACCGGGCCCACGAAGGAGCTGTCGGCGTCGTGGAAGAGGGCGATGAAACGAGTCAACCCTGCCTCCACCAACAGCTCGTAGACGGCGTCGGCTTCCTGGAGCCCGGACTGAGGCCGGGCGTTCCAGTGGTTGTCGATCTTGACCGCCATGACCCGCCGCTCGAGGAGGGTCGGGTCCCCGGCCGCCAGCCCGTTGAGTGGCGACACCGCTCCCAAGGTGGTCGTGGTGGTGGGGGGAAGGGTGGAAGTGGTCGTCGAAGTGGTGGTGGTCGAGGTGCTGGTGGTGGTCGAGGTGGGTGGGACGGAGGCCGCTCCTGGCGCGCAGGCCGTCACCACGAGGAGCAGGCAGAGGAGAGACCGAAATTGCACCGGGGGGAGGGTAGACGAGGAGCCGGCGCCCGGGCGGCATTGCCGCACCCCATACATTGGAGGAATTTCCACCCCTCAGGTGGGCTGGAACCTCAGGTTTGCCGCGCCCGAGCGGCATTACGGCAGGAGCGGGATGACCTCCTTGGCGACCCGCTGGATCGTCTCCAGTTGCTGGTCGAGGGGCATACCGGGGAAGTAGGAGCGGGCGATGAAGTGAAGCGGCACCCCGGCTCGCTCCTGCACCTCGATGATGCGCTCGGCCACCTGCTCGGGCGGACCGAGGATGGTGGCCCGGCGAAGCCGCTCCTCGGTGGCGGCATCGGGACCGGGTGGGCTCGGCAGCTCCTCGAGGCCGCGGTGGGCGGAGGCGTTCATGTCCGAGTACTTCCACCGCAAGTAGTGAACGTAAGGAGCGATCTCCTTCCAGCCTCGGTCGGGGTCATCGCAGGGATAGACCATGGCGTGGTAGGCCCAGTCGAAGGCCTCCGGGTCTCGGCCGGCGGCCTCCAGCTCCTTTCTCGCCAACCGGACCTGCTCGGCCAGGCGCTCGGGAGGCTGGTTGGAGTAGAAGCCGTCCGCCAGCCGGGCCGCTCGCCGCACCGCCTGGTCGGCCCCGCCCCCCACCCAGATGGGGATGGGAGCCTCCGGGGTGGGGCGCACGGCCACCTCCGGCAGCTCGTACACCCGTCCCTGGTGGCGGACCGGCACGCCCGCCCACGCCTGAGGAAGGACTTGCAGGATCTCGGTCATGGCGCGCCCCCGCTCTTGCGGATCGGGGCCCAGGGCGGCCAGCTCGATGTCCGACCAGCCCAGCCCCAACCCGAGGATCAACCGGCCGCCCGAGATCAGGTCCACGGTGGCCGCGTCCTCGGCCAGGCGGAGGGGGTGGTAGAGAGGTGCCAGCAGCACCCCCGTGCCGATCCGGATCCGCGAGGTGCGCGCTCCGATGGCGGCCGAGAAGGTCAGCAGGGAAGGCATGTAGCCGTCGTCGACGAAGTGGTGCTCGGTGGTCCACAGAGAGGCGAACCCGAGCCGCTCGGCCTCCGCGGCGATGGAGAGCGCCTCGGCGTAGAGCTCCGACCACGAGCGAGGGTCGCCCGGGAAGCGCTGGCAGCTCACCAAGCCGAGCCCGATGTCCATCACAGCAGGCGGTGCTGGGCCGGTTCCAGCTCGCTGACGGCGATGGCGAACTCGTGGCCGTCGGGGCCGGTGCGCAGGAGGTAGGCGGCATCGATGTTGACGCCCGCCTCGGCCAGGGAGCGGGCCATCTTGGCGAAGGACCCCGGGTGATTGGGCAAGACCGTCGAGAGGATCTCCCGCTCCTCGAGGGTGAAGCCTGCTTCGTCGAGCGCTCGCCGGGCCAGCTCGGGATCGCTCACCACCATCCTCACGTGACCCTCCTCGTTCATCCCGAAGGCGGCCAGCGCTTCGATGTTCACCCCGGCTGAGCCCAGGATCTCGGCCAGGGCAGCCAGCTGTCCCGGCCGGTTGGCCAGCTTGAGGGTGAACTCGGTGACCATCGCCCTCAGGATACGCCCTCGGATCGGGAGGCGGGCCGACGCTCGAGCGGAAAGGAGCCGTCGGCCTGATGGAGGTCGGCGTGCCGGGCCATCAGGTCCTCCCACTCCGGGCGCCGGGCCTCCACCACGTCCACGGCCACCAGGTGGCGGCTGAGGGGACCGTCGGCCCGGTCGAAGCGGCGGGCCCGGCGGACCGCCTCCACGTCCTGGGCGTCCATGCGATGGTGCTGGCGCACATGGTCCTCCCAGGAGCGGAGCAGATACACCTCGGTCATCCGCCGCGGATCGTGCGCCTCCCGGTAGAGCCGCCACCGGTAGGCCCCGGTACGGAGGCGGATCTGGCGGAGATCGTTCATCACCTTCAGGAACTCGGCAAGGTCGCCGGGATCGATGATGAAGATGTTGGCCACCATCACCGGGCTCCCCGGCACCTGATCCTCATGGGCGGGGGCCTCCCAGTCGATCGGCTCCTCCGGGACCACCACCTCGCCGAGGACCGGGACCGGCATGCGGAAGGCGAGCAAACCCACCACCACCCCGGCCGCCGAGAGGATGACGAAGGTCTGCGGGACTCCCATCGCGTCACCGAGCGCTCCGGAGAGCATCGACCCGAGCGGGAGGAAGCCGACAAAGGCGAGGGTGTAGAGGCTCATCACCCGCCCGCGCACCCAGGCCGGAGAGAGGAGCTGGATGGTGGCGTTGAGGGTGGAAAGGGTCCACACCCAGGCCACCCCGGCCCCCACCAGGCCGGCGGCGGTGAGGGCGGGCAGGCGGGAGAGGCCCACCACGATGCCGGCCAACCCGAAGGCGGTGACCCCGACCGGCACCATACGGGCAGTCAGGACGCGGCGGCCCCGCTCCATGGTGAACGCTCCCAGCAGGGCTCCGGCTCCCATCGCTCCCAGCAGCAGCCCGTAGGCCAGGGCATCCCCTCCCAGTGCCTCCTGGGTGAGGTTGGGAAGCATGGCCTGCACCACCGCCGAGGTGAGGGCGAAGAGCGAGGTGAGAAAGAGCAGCCACCGCACCTGCGGGGTGAAGCGGGCGTAACGGACGCCGAGGGCGATGGCGTTGGCCATCGAGGACTCCTCGTCCCCCTTCCACCCGCCCCCCCGAAAAGAAGACACGGCGGCGATGACTCCCAGGTACGAGACGGCGTTGAGCAGGAAGGCCGTCCCCGGGCCGGCTCCGGCCACGATCGCTCCTCCCAGGGCCGGGCCGAGCGCCCGGGCCACGTTGAAGGAGGCGGAGTTGAGGGCCACCGCCCCCGCCACGAGCTGGCGGGGCACCAGGTCGGGGACGATCGCCTGCCAGGCGGGAAGGTTGATGGCCAGGCCGATCCCCAGCAACAGGCCCAGGCCGAGCAGCCCCACCGGGGTGATCCTGCCCATGAACGACAGGACCGCCATCCCGGTCGCCGCCAGCCCCATCAGGCTGTAGGACGCCACCAGGACCTTGCGGCGATCGACCAGGTCGGCCATGGCCCCGGCCGGAAGGGCCAGGACCAAGAGGGGAAGGGTGGGAGAGGCCGCCATCAGGCCCACCCAGAGAGGCGAGCCGGTCAGCTCGAGCATCAGCCAGGAGGCCGCCACCATCTGCAGGAACCCGCCCATGCTCGAGAAGATGGAGGCCAGCCAGAGCGCCCGGAACGGCCGGATGCGGAGCGGCTCGAGGGTGGATGTCATGGAATCTGTGCTTCAGCCGTTCTGGCGCGCAAACTTCACACTATGGTGTGACTTTGGCGCGCCAAAACCGAGCGATCACTCCCCGCAGCCGGAGCCGCCCCGGATGTCGGTGATGGGGGCGCCGGATGAGGCGTCCTCCAGGTGGCCCCACAGGACGGCCGGGTCGGGGACCTCGATCTCGAAGAAGACCCCGAACACCTCGTCCTCGGTGATGGTCACCCGGTCGCCGTAGGCCTCCTCCAGCTCGGCACGGGTGGAGCCGAGCCCGATCTCCTCCTCCGTCTCCAATCCGAGCAGGTCTTGCTGGTCGAAGAAGATCGAGTCCACGTAGGAGAAGAAGTGTCCCATGGGGTCGGCCGTGCCGTACGGGGTGTCCCCGTCGCTGAACAGCACCAACAGGTCCCGCCAGCGCACCCCTCGCACCTGCTCCCCGGGGCAGACCCCGTAGGGTGAGGTGGCGGCGCCTATCCAGCCGCTGTCCTCGTCGGGCGATCCGAAAGCTGCCGTCAGGGCGGCGATCACCAGCTCGGGAGGGTCCCCGAAGTCGACCACGTCCAGGCCGTCGCCCCGCAGGGTGAAGAGCTCGGCGGTGAGGGCGGTGGTCGTGGTCGTCGAGGCGGTGGTGGTCGTGGCCTCAGACGTCGTCGTGGTGTCCGGGATCGAGGTGGTGGTGGTGCTGGTGGTGGTGGTCGTGGTAATCGGCCGGGTGGTGGAGGTGGTGGTCGAGGTCCCCAAGGCGGTGGTGATAGGCGAGGGCGGGCTCTCCCGTCCCAGGCCCACGATGAGGAGTGCCAGCAGGACCACCCCCAAGCCGATCCCCAGGCCGATCAGGATCTGCTTCTGGCGAGGTGTCAGGGAGAGCGGACTAGGAGTGGTCATCGCTGGGCGTCTCAGGCGCCGCCCGCAGGACGCCGGTCGGCCCGCAGGAGGCCGCCGTCACCCCATCGCAGCACTCGGCCTGGTTGAGCCCGAACATCGGACAACCGCCCTCCAGGCAGGCGCCGTGCCCGTGCACATAGCCCATCTCCCGGCCGCACCAGGAGCAGTTCATGCCCCCTTTCTAGTAGCGGCTCGTCCCCATCAGCGGAAATCCGGCCGCTCCCGTCGGAGTGGGCTCGTACACTTCGGCGGCCATGGATATCGAGCTGCGCCCCATCGGAACCGAGGAGTTCGAGGACTTTGTGGCCGTCATGGGAGCCGCCTTCAGCTGGGACCCCCGTCCGGAGGACCTGGAGCACAGTCGGGCCATCACCGAGTTCGACAGGACGCTGGCGGCCTTCGAGGGGGACCGGATCGTGGGGACGGCGGGGGCCTTCTCCTACGAGCTGACCGTCCCGGGGGGCAGCCTGCCGGCCGCCGGGGTGACGGCCGTCTCGGTGTTTCCCACCCACCGCCGGCGGGGGATCCTGAGCAGCATGATGCGGCACCAGCTCGACGACGTCCGGGAACGGGGCGAGCCCCTGGCGATCCTGTGGGCCTTGGAGAGCATCATCTACGGGCGCTACGGGTATGGGATCGCCGCCGACGGTCTGGCCTTCGAGCTGGAGCGGACCTACGCCCGCCTGGCCAACCCGGTGGAGGTGCCCGGCCGGGTGCGCCTGGTCGAGCGGGACGAGGCCCTCAAGACCTGGCCGGAGGTTTACGACCGGGCCCGGCGTGAGCGGCCGGGAGCGGTGAACCGTACCGAGGCGTGGTGGGACCACGAGACCCTCTACGACCCCGAGCACCACCGCGACGGCTACACCGTCAACCGCCTGGCGGTCTACGAGGAGGGCGGCCGGGCGCTCGGCTACGTCCGCTATCGCATCAAGGACGACTGGCCCGGCGGCCTGCCGGGGAGCGAGCTGGCGGTGGGAGAGCTGATCTCCACCACGCCGCAGAGCTATGTCGGCTTGTGGCAGTACGTCTTGGGAGTAGACCTGATCCGAAAGATCGAGGCGCGGCGCCGCCCGCCGGACGAGCCGCTCCGCTGGATGCTGGCCGACCCGCGCCGGCTGCAACGACGCCCTTCGGATGCCCTCTGGGCGCGGCTGGTCGATGTACCGACCGCCCTGGCCGGCCGGCGCTACTCGGTTCGTGGGAGCTTGATCGTCGAGGTCCGGGACGCCTTCTGCCCCTGGAACGAAGGTACCTACCTGCTGGAGGGGGGCCCGGAAGGGGCCAGCTGCCGCACCACCCGAGCCGCCCCCGAGATCGTCCTGAGCGCCGCCGAGCTGGGGGCCGCCTATCTGGGAGGGACTCCGCTTTCGGTCCTTCGGGAGGCCGGGAGGGTCCAGGGCGACGACCAGGCGGTCCGCCGGGCCGACCTGATGTTCTCCTGGAGCCCGGCGCCCTGGTCACCCGAGGTGTTCTGATCGTCCAGGCTCCTAAGGCCTGGGCCGGCCCACTCGGTGGGGGGGCCAGACCCGCAGCACCACTCTCCAGCGCAATGCCCGGCTCGGCAACGGGCCCAGCGTCCTTCCATCGTCGGCCGACCAAGCTCCCTGGTCGCCGAGCACGAACACCTGGTCGGGACCGAGCTGCCCGCGATCTTCTCCGTCCAGGGTGTCGCCGGGAAGCCCGATCACCCGCTTGACCAGGTAGAAGCCGGGCCGCAGCGGGTGCTCGAAGACCACTACATCCCCCCGCCGAAGGCGGTTGCGCGCCGGCAGAGTGAGCACATAGTCCCCGGGCAGGAGGGCCGGTGCCATGCTTTGTTCGGCGATCCGGAAGAGGAGGCGTCCGAGCGGCAGGGCCGCTACCGTCCCCACCGCCACGCCCCACCAGAGCTTTCTCGCCGGCACCGCGACTCCCGATAAGAACCCGGCCGAGTGTAGGGTGCGGGACGAGTCGCCCACCTGGAGGTACGCATGCGCTGGTTCCAGCCGATCCGAGTTGCCCATGCCCACTGCGACCTGATGTGCGGGGTCTACGACCCGGCCCAGGCACGCATCGAGGCCGAGTCGGTGCTCAAGGCCTGCACCAAGTTCGAGGACTCCGACGACCCGGTCTTCCGGGGCCGCGCCGTCCACATCAAGGAGGAGCGGGCCGAGCTGGTCAAGCACCACCTGTCGGTGCTGTGGACCGACTTCTTCAAGCCGCATCACGTGGAGCAGTTCCCCAACCTCCACGAGGTGTTCTGGAAGGCCATCAAGCAGGCCGGCGAAGCCAAGAAGTCGATGGACCCGGCGGTGGCCAAGAAGCTCATCGACATGATCGGGGAGATCTCGGACATCTTCTGGAAGACCGACGAGTCCAAGGAGTCGGGGGTCTACCCGCAGTAGCGGGAGGGGAAGATCCTCCTAGGGCTTAGCGGCGGTCTCGCCCGCCCCGGAAGCCGCCCTCCCGGCCCCCCCGGAAGCCGCCCTCCCGGCCGCCCCGGCGCGGCTCTCGCTCCCGCGCCTCGTTCACGACCAGTGCCCGGTTCTGCACGTCCCTGCCGTTCAGGGCGCTGATGGCGGCAGCCGCTTCCTCATCGGTCGCCATCTCCACGAAACCGAAGCCGCGCGAGCGCCCGGTGTCGCGGTCGGAGATCACCTGGGCCAATTCCACGCTTCCGAACTCGCCGAAGAGCTCCTCGAGCTCCGCCGAGGTGAATGAATAGGGGAGGTTGCCAACGTAGATCCTCTTGGGCATCAGGCCGATTCCTTCCTTGCTGTCTTGTGGTCGGTGCACACAGTAGCGACCTCAGCCGGCCAGGTGCCGGTAGAGGGCGCATCCTACGCAGATGCGCGTGGCGGCGGCCAGGGTAGCCAACCCTGTCACCGCCAGGGTGAGGATCCACGCCACGAGCTCGGCCCCCACCAAAAAGGCCACCGTCGCCGCTCCCAAGGCGGCGGCCCCGAGCAGCTGGGCGAAGCGGGGCGGCCGGGCGTCCTCGAACTCGGTGGGCCCGCCTGGTTGGAGGCGCGGGCCCACCACTCGCCGGTAGAGCTGGGCGAGGGGCGCCAGCCGTGGCCCGAAGGCCCAGGAGAAGATCAGCAGGAGGAAGGTGAACGTCACCAGCCAGGCGAGCTGGAAGACGAAGGCCAGGCCGGTGAGCAGGGCCACCATCCCCTGCGAGAAGCGCGGGACGTTGACATCGATCTGGGAGATCGGCGCCCGGCTCACCCGACCCTCTCCTTGACTCGCTGCGCCTGCCTCCTGATCTTGGACATGAGGCTACGGGCCCAGACGAACTCGGTGCCGAGCAGGGCCAGGCCGGCCGCAATGAAGAGGAGGCCCGGGCCGGGGACTACCAAGAGAGCGATACCGACCAGGACTATCGTGCCGCCGACCACGGCCACCACCAGCCGTCTGGCACCCTTGAGTGTGACGGGAGTGCGCATGGGGGAACTCTATGCGTCGCGGCCCGCTAATGATGGCGGACCGCCGCCAGCACCAGCCCGAGCGCCAGCAGGTTGGCGGCCGTCGACACCATGGCATTGCCGACCACCCCGGCCGATTCGAAGAGGGCCGGGCCGATGGCCGTCGCCGCGGCGCGCGCCACCGCGAAGGCCACCATGCCCAGGGCCAGGAAGCGGGCCCGGGCGTGGGGCACGATCTCGGTCGCCAGAGGAAGGGCCGAGACGATGGCGAACTCGAACCCCACCAGCGCTACGGCGAGCACCCCCAGCCCGAGTCCCAAGTGCGAGGAGGCGACCGCCCACAGGGCGTATCCGGTCGAGGAAAGCACCAGCCCCAGCACCACCGAGCGTCGCTTGCCGATTCGGTCGGCGAAGGCCAGCGTGCCTCCTTCCCCGGTCAGCTCGGCCAGGCCCAGCAGGGTCGCAGCTCCGCCCAGCGCCAGCAGGGAGAGGCCGAATGAGCTCTCCAGCCAGGCGCCGAACACCACGAAGCTGACGTCCGCGCCGAAGGCGATGATGCCCATCGCTCCCAACAGGGCGACGCCGCTTCGGTCGAGGGATAGGCGGCCCGGGCGAGGAGCCACCCCTGCAGACCGGTCCTGGACGACCCGGGGCAGGATGGCCAGAGCCAGCACGCCCAGCGAGGCCAAGGCCCAGAAGGGCGCTTGCCAGTCGGACCGGTCGATCAGCCATCCGACCGCCGGGGCGCCCACCAGCAGCGAGCCCGACCAGGTCAGCTCGGTGATGGTCAGGTAGCGGGCGCGCCGCTCATAGGGCGTGTGGTCGGCCAGGTAGCTCTGGGAGGCGATGTCGTAGGCGGGCTTGGCCACCCCCATCAGGGCGAAGCCGGCCAGCGCCCAGCCATAGCCGACGGCCCCCGCGGTGAGAGATGCGCCGATCACGAAGAAGGCCAGACCTATGGCGGCCAGGCGCTGCCTTCGCTCCCCGGCCCCGGCCACCACCACCGGGGTGGCCAGGCCGGCCAGCGAGCGAACCGAGATGAGCAGGCCGGCCTGCTCGAGCGATACCCCCAGGCCCCTGGAGATGGCCGGCAGGAAGGGAAACACGAAGCGGGCGGCCGTGTTGAGTATCAGGCGTCCGAAGGTCAGGTAGGCCAAGGCGCTGGTGCGGGGCCCGAAGCGGAGGTCGGCCATGCGGCGTGTCTAGCAGTGCCGTGTACCGTCTTGATCCATGGCGGCCATCCTCGCCCTGCTGGCCGGCCTGGTGGCGACCGGGTTCCTGGTCAGGCTGGGCTCGAGCTATCGCTCCCGCCCCCGGCCGCACCTGGCGGCCTGGACGGTGGCCATCCTCATGTACGCGCTGGCCACCTGGGCGCTCTTCGCCGGGCTGGCGCTCGGCTGGAGCTCGGCGGTCTTCAAGGCTTTCTACTACTTCGGGGCCATCGTCAACGTCCCCTTCCTGGCCCTGGGATCCGTCTACCTGGTGCTGGGAGCTCGGGTGGGACGGGTCCTCCTCTCGGTCTTCGCCGCTTTCGGTCTGGCGGCCGCCGTGGTGACGGTGAGAGCCGGCTTCGTGGAACCGCTCCCAGCGGAAGGGTTGCCTTCGGGGCGCGAGGTGCTCACGTTCTTCGGCCCACGCATCTGGGCGCTGGCAGGCAACGTGGTGGGGACGGTCCTCCTGCTCGGCTTGGCCCTCTATACGATCGTGCGGTTCTGGAGGTCCAACCGCCGGCTGGTGGGCGGAAACGTCCTGATCGTGCTGGGTGTGCTGGCCCCGGCGGTGGCCGGCACGGTGGAGGCGTTCGTGAGCCTGGCGGCCGCCTTCGCCGCCTCGCTGTTTATAGGGGCGGCCCTGCTCTGGGCCGGGTTCGAGGTGGCCAGCGGGGCGCGTGTCAGGTCGTCGGAGCGGCCGGGAGGGGGGCCCGCTCCTCCAGCCGGTCCACCAG
>JBOGFC010000210.1:0-1821 GCA_050742155.1 Acidimicrobiia bacterium | reverse complement strand
CTGGTGCTGGCCGCCACCCTGATGGCGGCCGACGGGGGCACCGAGAGCCCCTTCTTCTTCTGGCCGCTCATCCTGCTGGCCTGGCAGGCCCTCCTGCGTCCGATGCCGCAGCTGGGGCTTCTCGCCGGGGTGGCCGTGGCGAGTTACCTGGGGGTGGTCTTGGCCGTCCCTGACGTCACCTCAGCCAGCCTGGCCCGCCTGGGGCTGCTAGTCGCCTTCTGTGGGATCCTGGTGGTGGGGCGGCTTCGTCTCGAAGAGCACGAGGCGGAGGCGGAGCGAGCCGGCCGACTCCTCCGGGACGCCTTCTGGGCGGCTCCGGTGGGGTTGGCGGTGGTGGGCGGAGAGCCCCCTCGGGTGCTCTATGCCAACCAGACCGCCCACGCCATGCGCTTGTTCGCAGCCAATGAGGAGGAAGAGGGGACCCAGGCGCTCGGTTGCCTGGTTCGTCAGGTCAAGGAGGAGAGGCAGGCGGTCGGGCCGGAGCTGCTGGCGCTCGGTTCCAAGGCGGCCTGTCGGTACTTCAGGGCGCTGGCTACTCCCCATCGGCTGAACGGGAAGGTGGCGGCGGTGGTGTGCGCGGAGGACGTCACCGCCCAGGTCACGGTTGGGGAGGAGCGGCGCCGTTTCCTCAAGCTGGCCAGCCACCAGCTGCGCACCCCCCTCACCCCCATCATCGGCTACGCCGAGCTCCTCCGGGCAGGGCAACTCGGTGAGGGGGAGTTGGCCGAGGCCGCCGAGGCGATCCATAGGGCGGGACGGCGCCTGGAGCGCCTCTTCGAGCGGATGGCGGCGGTGGTCCGCCTCCAACACGAAGTGGGCCGGGAGAGCACCGACGTGGCGATGCGAGACCTCCTCGAGGAGCTGCGAGGGGTGGCCCCGGAGGTGCTGGTGGGGGTGGAGCTGTTGGGGGACGCGAATGAGGCGGCGCGCTGCCACCCCCAGTCGGTGGCCCTGGCGCTCCGGGAGCTCCTCGATAACGGACATCGCTTCGGGACTCCGCCGGTTCGTTTGGCCTGGCGGCGACGAGGCGATCGGGTCGAGCTTCGGGTCTCGGACGCCGGGAAGGGTCCCGACCCGGCCCTCGGCCAGGAGGTTCTGTTCGGGGAGTGGGGCGAGGGTGAAGACTCGGACGTGATGCCCCGAGGGATGGGGACTCGCCTCGGGCTCCGCCAGGCTCGCCTCCTTGCCAACCTGGCGGGAGGAGACCTCGAGCTGGTGCGCGACCGGGGGAACTGGGCCTTCCTTATGCGACTGGCGGCCTCAGTGGGAGCGGATCGCACCGAGCGCAGTGTGGCGAGCGGATAGGAGCCGTTCGGTTCCGTTCAGGCTTCGAGGTCGTTCTTCTGTGGAATGTGGCGCCTGGCACCGGAAGACGGCTGGGAGCCAGGGCATGGTTGGCCGATCGGGAATGAACCACACCGACCCCTGCCTGCTGTCGGCGCGATCCTTGCGGCCCTGTCATCACTCGGGGGCCGAGATGGTACCCGTCCGATCCGCCGCTGGCGGCCGGACGGCGAACCGCCAGGCAGGTGTGTGAGGCCAGCCACGACTCCCACCGTCCGGCCGAGGAGCGATGCCGGCGAGGGAAAGGGAATTCCACCAACCCGCGTCGCCCCGCACAGACACTAGGCCGCACGGCCGACTGGCGCCCACGAACCGGATGGGCACGCCCTCCCCGGCCCAGTGCCCACCCGTGGACCAGTCCTGTGGAGACACCGTCCGATCCGCGCCTAGACGGACGTTGGCAGTCCGGGACATCCGGGAGGAAGTGGCTCGGGGCCCGGGTCAGGCCGCCCGCAGCTCCACCTCGAACCGGAAGGG
>JBOGFC010000209.1:0-6162 GCA_050742155.1 Acidimicrobiia bacterium | reverse complement strand
CCGGTCACCATGGAGGAGATGCTGGTCCTCACCCGGGCGGTCAGCCGGGGAGCCCCTCGATCGCTGGTGGTGGGGGACATGCCCTTCGGCTCCTTCCAGGTCTCCGACGAGGAGGCGGTGCGAAACGGCATCCGCTTCCTCAAAGAAGGAGGAGCCGATGCCGTCAAGGTGGAAGGGGCCGGGCCCACCCTGGCACGGGTGGGGGCGCTGGTGGGAGCCGGCATCCCGGCGATGGGCCACCTCGGGCTCACCCCGCAGTCGGCCACCAAGCTGGGCGGGCTCAAGGCGCAGAGCCGCACCGCCCAGCAGGCACGTCGCCTCTATGAGGATGCCCTGGCCTTGGAGGAGGCCGGCTGCTTCTCGCTGGTCCTCGAGGCCATCCCCGCCCCGGTGGCGGCCCAGGTCACCGCGGCGCTGGCCATCCCCACCATCGGGATCGGAGCCGGCCCCGACTGCGACGGGCAGGTCTTGGTCTACCACGACGTGGTCGGGCTGTTCGCCAGCCCGGCCCGCTTCGTCAAGCAGTACGCCGACCTGCGAGGAGAGACCCTCAAGGCGCTGGAGGGGTTCGTGGCGGAGGTGCGCTCCGGGGCCTACCCCGAGGAGCGGCACACGTACAAGATGTCGAAGGAGGAGCTGGCCGGCTTCCTGGAGGGCCTGCCTACCCGAAGGCGGGGATGATCTCCCGCCCGTAGGCGTCGAGGGTCTCCTCCTGGGCGTCGTGCATGAGGTAGATGGCGAACTGGTCCACCCCCAGCTCCCGGAGCTCGGTCAGCCTGGCCAGGTGGTCCGCGACCGTGCCCAGCACGCAGAACCGGTCGACGATCTCGTCCGGGACGAACTCGGTGGAGGGGTTGTCGGCCTTGCCGTGGTGCGAGTAATCGTAACCCTCCCGAGCCCGGATGTAGTCGGAGAGGACCTCAGGGACCTTGTCGGGGTCCTCCCCGTAGCGGGCCACCAGGTCGGCCACGTGGTTCCCCACCATCCCTCCGAACCAGCGGACCTGGTCCCGCTGGTGGGGGAGATCGGCGCCCACGAAGGCGGGGGCGGCCACGCACACCTTCACCTCGTCCGGCCGGCGGCCGGCCTTCCGGGCGGCATCGTGGACGTACTTGGTGGTCCACTCCACCAGGTAGGGATCGGCCAGCTGGAGGATGAAGCCGTCGGCCTGGCGGCCGATCAGCGAGAGGGCCTTGGGCCCGTAGCCGGCCATCCAGATGGGGAGGTCCCACCCCTTCGCCCAGGCGATGCGCAGGCTGGAGCCCCGGTAGTCCACCTCCTTTCCGGCCACCAGGTCCTTGATGACCCGGCAGGCTTCCTCCATGGTGGCCAGGGTGGTGGGCCGGCGGCCGATGTAGCGGAGGGCCGAGTCGCCCCGGCCCATCCCGCAGATGGTGCGCTCCCCGAACATGTCGTTCAAGGTGGCGAACAAAGAGGCGATCACCGTCCAGTCCCGGGTGCCCGGGTTGGTGACCATCGGCCCGATGATCATCCCGTCGGTGGCCGCCAGCATCTGCGAATAGATGACGAACGGCTCCTGCCAGAGGACGTGCGAGTCGAAGGTCCAGCCATAGGTGAAGCCGTTCTGCTCGGCCCGCTTGGCCAGCTCCACCACCCGCCACGCCGGCGGATCGGTCTGTAACACGACGCCGAAATCCATACTCTTGTCCGCCAACCTGAGGTTCCAGCCCACCTGAGAGGTGGAATTTCGTCCAAAGTTTACGTGCTCACTTTCCGAGGGCCTGCCTCACCGCCCAACACACTCGAGCAGGCTCCTCTTGCAGCTGCCCCCAGGTGAACCGCAGTACTCGCCAGCCGGCGAGCGTGGCGAGGTTGTCCCGCCGACGATCACGCTCGAAGTCCAGATCGCGAGTGTGCCACCTACGTCCATCGACCTCGATGACCAGCCGCGCTTCTGGGTACGCGAAATCAACCCTGTGCGGTTCGCTGCTCCCCCACAGCAGGGTGACCTGGCGCTCCGGTTCGGGCAGTCCACCCGTCGTCAAGACCTCCATCGCTAGGCGTTCGAGCTCACTCTCCGGCGCCACGTATCCCGGACCCCGCTCGTCGAGGACGGCCCGCAGAAGCCGGATGCCAGGCTTGCCCCGGCGGGCTACCGAGTCGAGCTGCGTCCGCAGCACAGCGATGTCGACTCGCCGAGCCGTCAGGCAATGGTCAATGACGCGTTCGAGCCGTTCGCGCCGAAGCACCCTAGCGAGATCCAGGATCGTCCTGCTCAGAGAGGTGACCCGCAACCTGTCGTGAGTGACGATGTCCGCGGGTGTCAGATCGGTGGACTGGTGAACCACCACTCCCGGGAAGGAGTGGGTGGTCCTGTAAGCAACGGTGACGGCCGCCACGTGGGGCACGCCGGGCAGTTGGTGGACGATCCCCGCCGACTCGTGCGACACCACTGCACCTGGTAGAGCGAGAGTGGCTGCGGCCAATGACGACCTGCGATCCTTCACACGGCCTGGCAATCCATAGACGCCGGGCACCACGCGGTCCCACAGGCCGGCACGGAGACGGAACTCGACCATCCGGTCTGTCATACCGAGCGCCAGTAGCTGGCCCCTCGTGACCATGCCGTGCTGTATTTCGCCGATCGAGCGAATTCGCCGTTCCCGCGAGCTGTCCATGCCCACATCATCGGGCACAGGTGTGACAACTTTGGAACGATCGCCCCTTCGCGGCGCCGCTGGCTAGCTCGGCCCGGGCCCAAACATTGGGCGTTTTTCCACCCCACAGGTGGGCTACAACTACAACCTCAGGTTGTCCTCAACGTCAGCGGTTTTGCGGAAAACCGAGGTCGACGCCGCGCTGATGGGGGTCGGGCCAGCGGGTGATGACCACCTTGCCGCGGGTGTAGAACTTGACACCCTCGGGGCCGTAGATGTGGCTGTCGCCGAACATCGAGCTCTTCCACCCGCCGAACGAGTAGTAGGCCATCGGGACCGGGATGGGGACGTTCACCCCCACCATCCCGGCTTGCACGTCGAACTGGAACTCCCGGGCCGCCCCGCCGTCGTTGGTGAAGAGGGCGGTGCCGTTCCCCCAGGGGTTCTCGTTGACCAGCCGCACCGCCTCGTCGTAGGTGTCGCTGCGCAGCACCACCAGCACCGGACCGAAGATCTCGTCCTGGTAGATGGTCATCTCCGGGGTGACCTCGTCGAAGAGGCTCACCCCCAGGAAGAATCCATCCTCATGTCCCTCGACCACGAACCCGCGCCCGTCCTCCACCAGGATGGCGCCTTCCTCGACGCCCTTGTCGATGTAGGAGGCCACCCGGTCGCGGTGGTCCTTGGTGACCAATGGCCCCATCTCCGAGTCCGGGTCGAGGCCGGGGCCGATCTTCAGCTGGGCGATCCGCTCCCGCACCTTGGGGATCAGCCGGTCCCCGGCATCGCCGACCGCCACCACCGCCGAGATAGCCATGCACCGCTCTCCGGCCGACCCGTAGGCGGCCGACACGGCCGCGTCGGCGGCCAGGTCCATGTCGGCATCGGGCAGGACGATCATGTGGTTCTTGGCGCCGCCCAGGGCCTGCACCCGCTTGCCGTGGCGGGTGCCGGTCTCGTACACGTAGCGGGCGATCGGCGTGGAGCCTACGAAGCTGACCGCCTTGATGTCCGGGTGCTCGAGGATACGGTCCACCGCCACCTTGTCGCCGTGCACCACGTTGAAGACCCCGTCCGGGAGGCCGGCCTCGGCGAACAGCTCCGCCGAGAAGACCGGCGCCGAGGGATCCTTCTCGGAGGGCTTGAGCACGAAGGTGTTGCCGCAGGCGATGCCGATCGGGTACATCCACATGGGGACCATGGCCGGGAAGTTGAAGGGGGTGATCCCGGCCACCACGCCGAGCGGCTGGCGGATGGAGTAGGTGTCGACCGAGGTGGAGACGTTCTCGGAGAAGTCCCCCTTGAGGAGCTGAGGGATGCCACAGGCGAACTCGACCACCTCCAGGCCCCGGTTCACCTCCCCGATGGCGTCGGAGAGTACCTTGCCGTGCTCGGCGGTGAGGAAGCGGGCCAGGTCCTCTTTGTGTCGCTCGACCAACTCCCGGAAGGCGAAGAGGATCGAGGTGCGCTTGGCCAGCGAGGTGTCCCGCCAGGCCGGGAAGGCCTCCTGCGCGGCCTGCACCGCTTCGTTCACCACCTCGGGGGTGGCGAAGGCCACCTCCCCGCTCTTCTCTCCGGTGGCCGGGTTGTAGACGTCGCCGTAGCGCTCGGCGGGCCCGTCGTAGGGCTTGCCGTTGATCCAGTGGGTGATGGTGCTCATGCCCCCACCCTACCCTCCCCCCGAGAGCAGGTCGGTTGGCGTCGCCCGCGTTTCGCGCTCTCGACACTCGCCAGGACTCCGGAAGTACCATCGGCGGCGGGCAGAGGAGAGGGGCCATGAACGCACCACGCAAGCTGTATCGGTCGGCGCGCCAACAGGTCTCGCGTCGAGAGTTCCTTCGGTACACGGCATCTGCCGGAGCCCTGGCGGCGGCGGCCCCGGCGCTCCCCGGCTTGAGCACCGCCAGGCGCGCCTTGCCTGCCCAGCAGTTCGAGTTCGGGGAGGCCACCATCGCCGAGCTGCAAGCGGCGATGGAGGCCGGTCGTCAGACCTCACGCCGCTTGGTCCAGGCATTCATCGATCGCATAAAAGGGATCGACCTGGCCGGGCTGCAGCTCAACTCGGTCATCGAGATCAATCCCGACGCGCTGGAGATCGCCGACCGGCTCGACCGCGAGCGGCAGTCGAAGGGGCCGAGAGGGCCCCTCCATGGAATTCCGGTGCTCATCAAAGAGAACATCGCCACGGCAGACCGAATGGAGACCACGGCCGGCTCCTTCGCCCTGCTGGGCTCCCGACCCCCGAGAGACTCTTTCATGGCGTCGCGGTTGCGCGAGGCGGGTGCCGTCATCCTCGGCAAGACCAACCTGAGCGAGTGGGCCAATTTCCGATCCTTCCAGTCGTCGAGCGGCTGGAGCGGCCGGGCCGGGCAGTGCCTGAACCCTTACGTCCTGGACCACAACCCGTGCGGCTCCAGCTCTGGGTCCGGCGCGGCGATCGCCGCCAACCTGGGCGTAGCCTCGCTGGGCACCGAAACGGACGGGTCGATCGTGTGCCCGTCCACCGCCAACGCATTGGTGGGCATCAAGCCGACCTTGGGCTTGACCAGCCGCTCCGGCGTGGTCCCCATCGCCCACAGCCAAGACGTGGTCGGCCCCATGGCTCGCACCGTGGCGGATGCCGCCACCGTCCTGGGGGCGCTGACCGGCGTGGACCCGCTCGATCCGGTGACGGAGGAGAGCCAAGGGAAGGCTCACTCCGACTACCGGCAATTCCTCGACCCGCAGGGGCTGCGGGGGGCACGGATCGGGGTGTGGCGCCAGGGTGTCTTTGGAAACAGCCCGGAAGCAGACGAGATCGCCGAGGCGGCAATTGGGGAGATCGGCCGGCTGGGGGCGACGGTCGTCGATCCCGCCGACATCCCACATGCCGACGAGCTCGGAGAGCCCGAGTTCACCGTGCTTCTCTACGAGTTCAAGGCCGACCTCAACGCCTACCTGGCCGGGCTGGAATCCTCGAGGGTACGCACGCTCCAGGAGGTGATCGAGTTCAATGAGGAGAACGCCGACATCGAGATGCCCTTCTTCGACCAGGAGATCTTCCTGCTGGCACAGGAGAAGGGCCCGCTCACCGATCCCGCCTACCTCGAAGCGCTGAGCACCGCCCGCCGGTTGGCGCGGGAGGAGGGCATCGACACGGTCATGGACGAGTTGGAGCTCGACGCCATCGTGGCCCCCACCGGGAGCCCGCCGTGGACGATCGACCTCATCAACGGAGACCACTTCCTGTTCGGGAGCTCGTCTCCGGCGGCCGTGGCCGGGTATCCCAACATCACCGTTCCGGCGGGGTTCTCCCACGAGGAGCTCCCGGTCGGTATGTCGTTCATGGGCCGGGCTTGGAGCGAGCCCACCCTCATCAAGCTGACCTTTGCCTTCGAGCAGGGCACAAAGGCCCGGCATGCCCCCCAATTCGTGCCCTCGTTGGGAGTGAGAGACTTCGTGCGCCGTTAGATCTCGGGCTCGAGATAGGCCGGCTCAACCCCGGGGCCGTCTACCCCTATACCCGGTATTGGCACAGGTCCCGCTCCAGGTAGCGGCCGTCCCC
>JBOGFC010000208.1:0-10026 GCA_050742155.1 Acidimicrobiia bacterium | reverse complement strand
GCGTAGGGACCACCGTGGTGCTGCCGGGGGGCGTCGAGGTGCTGGTCTACGAACCCCGCCATCCCTCACCCGCCTGACCACGCAGACGTCAGAGGCCGCCCGCGCTTGCGGTCAGGTCGGCCTCACACATCGGCCACCCGCCGCTGCGGCCAGGAGTGGCGCCCCTCCTGCACCAGGACGGCGACGGTCGCCACCACGGTGAAGGCGGCGAAGAGGGCGGCGGGGAGTCCGCCCCCCCGTACCGCCAGGGCGATCAGCACCGCCACCAGGACGAGGCGCTCCACGGGGAGGCGGCGGAAGGCCCGGTAGGTGCCGGCCACCACCGCCACCATGAGCAGGCCCACCCCCGCTGCCAGGGCCAAGCGGAACTCGGCTCCGAGCGGGCTCTCCGGGTGGGCCACCACCTCCTCCGCCCCCGCCGCGTAGAGGACGATCCCCAGCACCACCGGGAAGTGGAGCAGGGTGTAGGCGTCGCGGGCGAAGCGGCCCCGCTCCTGGCCTTCCACCTCCTTCAGGTACTCTTCGGACGCCCGGGCGGCCCGATCGAAGTAGGACCACCAGAGGGCGGCCGCCCCCAGGAAAGCCACCACCAGGGCGAACAGCCGCCCGGCAGTGCGCTCGGCCCCGCTGGCGCCGAGCCCGATGGCCACGATCGACTCGCCGAGGGCGATGATCACGAAGAGGCCGTTCCGCTCTGCGAAGTGGCCGGCGTCCACCTCCCAGGTCCCCCGGCCGGCGGCGGCGGCGCTGGCGAAGTCGACCGCCATGGCCAGCGCCCACATGCCCAGCCGGGCGGAGCCGGCCAGGTAGCCCCCGGCCACCACCAGCAGCGGGGCCAGCACGGACAAGGGGAGGAAGGTCAGCAGGGCGGCCCGCTGCGTCGGGCTGTGGCGGGAACCTATCCAGTAGATGGCCCCGGCGAAGAGGCGCACCGCCAGGTACTCCCAGGCGAACCAGGTACCCCCGTCGCCGAAGGCATCCGGCACCGACTTGGCCATCAGCAGGCTGGCTCCCATCGCCCCCAGGAGGGCCAGGCGCAGGCCGAGCCTCTCCGTGCCGGTCCAGTTGGTCGTCCACGTGTAGAGAGACCAGGTCCACCAGAGCATGAAGAGGAGCAAGCCGCCCTCGATCAGCCCTTGCGCGTTCGGCTTCGCATGAAGCAGGGCGGACACCTGGGTGATGGCGAAGACGAAGACGAGGTCGAAGAAGAGCTCCAGGTAGGAGGCTCGCTTCTCGATCAGAAGGGGTGTCTGGTCCGTCATGGCCGCCGATCGTACCGATCCGGCAGGTGCTGAACCTGGACTGACCGCCCCGTCTAAGCCCGGGGTTGTGTAGAGGAGCTATGGCTGGGATGTGTCCTGATGGTGTTCCTAAGCTCCCCCCGGTGACCTCCGAGACCCTCGCCCGCTCCCTCGCCTGGAAGGTCGGGTTCGCTGCTCTCCTGGCCGCCGGGATGGCCGCCGGGACGGTGATCGTCCAGGTGATCGGGGTCCTCGCCCCCTTCCTCATCGCCGACCTGGGGCTGAGCCGCTCCCAGCTCGGCCTGCTGGTAACCGCCTCGGCAGGGATGGGGGCGGTCGCCTCGCTTCCGGCCGGCCGGGTGACCGATGCCTTGGGGGGCCGGAGAGTACTGGCGGGGACCTTTGGAGCGGCCACCCTGGGGCTGGTCACCCTGGCGCTGGCCCCTTCGTTTCCCTGGGCCATGGGCGCGACGCTGGTGGCCGGGGTGGGCAACGCCGCCTGCAACCCCTCCACCAACAAGCTCCTGGCCGTCCACCTCTCCCTCGGCCAGCGGGGGCTGATCACCGGGGTGAAGCAGTCCGGCGTCCAAGTAGGGTACGTCCTGGCCGCGGCCCTGCTCCCGACCGGAGCCTTGGTCCTGGGATGGCGTCCGGCCGTCGGGCTGGCCGCCGCCGTGGTGGGTGCGGTCATGACTCTCGCCTACCGCCTCATCCCCCCCGACCCACCCTCGGCGCCCCCTTCTCCCGCCGGGGCCGGGCCCTACCGGTACACCCCGGCCATCCGCTGGCTGGCCGTCTACGGTTTCCTCATGGGTGCAGGGGTGGCCGGGGTGGTCAGCTACCTCCCCCTGTACGCCCACGAGGTGCTGGGGTTGTCGGTCACCGCGGCGGGCGGGGTGGCCGCCTTCGCCGGCCTGGTGGGAGTTCCCGCCCGGATAATCTGGAGCCGCCAGAGCGAGCGGGTGGGCCATTTCTCCTCCCCCCTCCTTCTCATCGCCCTCCTGTCGGTGGTTGCCACTCTGGCCATCTGGGGGTCCGCCGCCGCGGTGCCCCTGCTGTGGGTGGGAGCCTTTGCGGCGGGGATCTCCCTCCTGGCCTGGAACGCGGTCGGGATGCTGGCAGTGGTGGCCGTGGCGGAGACGCGCCACACCGGCCGGGCGTCCGGGTTGGTCCTCTTCGGCTTTCTGGCCGGATTCATGTCCAGTCCGGTGGTCTTCGGGCTGTCGGTTGACTCGACCGGCTCCTATGGCCCTGGCTGGGCGGGGACCGTGCTGCTGTTCGTGGTGGCGGCCGCGGTGGCCCGAGCCTGGAGGGGTAAGTCCCGGGGCTGGCCGGGCGGGCAATGAAAACGGCCCGCCTTCCACCAGCTGACCCAGCTTGGGCCAGAATGGAGCGCATCGTGGAGACTGTGAACCGCACCGCACTCGATTGGCTGCTGGTCTCGGAGGAGCCGGCGATCCGATTCCTGGCCCGTCGGGATCTGCTCGGCGAGGAGGCCCCCGAGGACGCCCGGCGGATCCTCGATGGGCCGAAGGTGGCGACACTCCTGGCCGGACAGCGGCCCGAGGGGGGATTCGGTATGCACCCCTACCGGAAGTGGACCGGGGCCCACTGGCGCCTCGTCTCGTTGGTGGAGCTGGCGGTGCCCGAGGGGGAGCCGCGATCGGTCCGGGCCGCCCAGCCGGTCCTCGAGTGGCTGACCTCCGATCGGCACCGCTCGGCGATCCCCACCATCGACGGGCTGGTCCGCCGCTGCGCCTCCCAGGAGGGGAACGCCCTGGCGGTCTGCTCTCGCCTCGGGCTGGCCGGCGACCGGCGAGTGCAGCTTCTGGCCGAGTCGCTGGTGGAGTGGCAATGGCCGGATGGGGGATGGAACTGCGACGTGCGGGCCAGCGGCCGCCGCTCCTCCTTCCACGAGTCCCTCCCTGCCTGCTGGGGTCTGATCGAGTACGGACGAGCAACCGGGGAGCCGAGGGCGGTGGAGGCCGCCCGCCGAACCGCCCAGCTCTTCCTCGAGCACCGGCTGTTTCGCTCCCTCTCCACCGGGCAGGTGGTCCACCGCTCTTGGCTGGCCCTCCACTACCCGCCCTACTGGCACTACGACCTGCTTCAGGCGCTGCTGGTCCTCTCCCAGATGGGGCTGGCCGGAGACCCGGGGGCGGCCGAGGCCCTCGAGGTCCTCGAACGTCGCCGGCTCAGGGACGGGCGGTGGCGACCGGGCGGCTATTGGTGGAGCCCTCCCGGGTCCGTTGGGGGCAACGTGGAGGTGGTCGACTGGGGCCGGTCGGGGCCCAACGAGATGATCACCCTCAATGCGCTGCGGGTGCTGAAGTCGGCCGGCGCCGGTTAGGGATCAGGTGGCCGGGCGGAAACGGAGCGCCGACCGAGTCGCACCGATGCCACCCGGTCCGAGGTATCCCACAGCCGACCGGCCACCTGGGAAGTTGGCTCTCATCGACGAGGAGTGGGAGCAAGGGCTGATCGCGGAGCTCCCGGATGCCGAGTTCCATCGGCTGACGCTTTGTAACGCCACTTTGGTGAATCATGCCCACGGGAACGCCGGCCAGCGCGAAGTCAGCGGCGAAGGGCAGAGGCTCGCTCCGGCCGAGCGATGAGGGCGGCGTCGCCTTACGATGGGCCGGGGGAGGATCAGGTATGACCCAGCCGTTCGACATGGGCTTGGTGCAAAGAGGGGCGCGCATCCGGCGCACTCCCTACTACGAGGCCACCCAGCGGTATGGACCGAAGGGCTTCACGGTCTACAACCACATGTACTTCCCCATCTGCTTCGGCACCTTCGAGGAGGAGTTCGAGGCCCTCCTGCACGACGTCACCCTGTGGGACGTGGCGGTGGAGCGCTGCTTGGAGATCTCCGGGCCGGACGGCTTTCGCTTCGCCCAGCTACTCACCCCCCGCAACCTGACGAGATGCGCGGTGGGGCAGGCCAGGTACGTGCTCATCTGCGACTCGGACGGCGGCATCATCAACGACCCGGTCCTCACCCGGATGGAAGAGAACACGTTCTGGTTTGCCATCGCCTCCTCCGATGCGCTGCTGTTCGCCCGCGGCCTCAAGAACGCCTACCCCGACCTCGAGGTCAGCATCACGGAAGCCGAGGTGGCCCCTCTGCAGGTGCAGGGCCCCAAGTCCAAGCAGCTGATGGCCGACCTGGTGGGGGAGGAGATCCGGACCCTCAAGTACTACCACTGGAGGCCGGCCGAGATCGCCGGTGCTCCGGTGGTGATCACCCGGACCGGCTGGACCTCCGAGGTCGGCTACGAGGTCTATCTCACCGACACCTCCAAGGGGACCGAGGTGTTCGAGGCGATCATGCGGGCCGGCGAAGCCTATGGCCTGCGACCCACCGGTCCATCCGATATCCGCCGCATCGAGGGGGCCATCTTCAACTGGGGTGCCGACATGACCTATCAGAACAACGCCTTCGAGCTGGGGCTGGACCGCCTGATCGACTTTGACCTGCCCGACTCGGCCTGCATCTCCATCGCCGCCTACCGGCGGATACAGGAGGAAGGGGTCCGGCGGAAGATCAACGGGGTGGTCCTCGACGGAGAGCCCTTTCCCGACCTCAACAACACCAAGTGGCCCGCCTTCCTCGACGGCCGGCGGGTGGGGAAGGTCACCTCGGCGATCTACTCGCCCCGTCTCGGCCAGAACATCGGCTACTGCTGGCTGCCGGCCGAGAGCTCGCACCCGGGCCAGACGGTCACCGTCGACACCGAGTGGGGTCGACGGCTGGCCACCGTCACGCCGATGCCGTTCGTCGACCCCGAGAAGAAGATCCCGGTGTCATGATCGGCGCTCGGGCGGCATGACATGGACTACGGGCGAGCGGTCCGGTTCGGGTTCTTCCTGATTCCTCAGGCAGATCAGCTCCCGCAGCTCCTGCGCCAGGCCCGGCTGGCGGATGAGCTCGGCCTCGACTACCTCGGCATCCAGGATCATCCGTACCAGCGCCGCTTTCTGGACACCTTCACCCTCCTCGCCCTGCTCATCCCCCGCACCACCCGGATCCGGCTCTTTCCCGACGTGGCCAACCTGCCCCTCCGCCCGCCGGCCATGATCGCCAAGGCGGCCGCCTCGATGGATCTGGCCAGCGGAGGGCGCTTCGAGCTCGGCATCGGCGCCGGGAGCTTCTGGGATGCGATCGAGGGCATGGGCGGTCCGCGGCGCCGGGGGCCCGAGGCGCTCCAGGCCTTGGAGGAGGCCCTCACCGTCATCCGCCTCCTCTGGAGCGGCGAGCGGGGGATCGAGTACCAGGGGCGGCACTATGGGTTGCACGGGATTCACTCCGGCCCGGTGCCCGAGCGGCAGATCGCCATCTGGGTGGGTGCTTACCGCCCTCGCATGCTGGATCTGATCGGTCGGAGAGCCGACGGCTGGATCCCCTCTTTTCCCTATCTGGCTCCGGAGCGGCTGGGTGCCGCCCATGAGCGGATCGACGAAGCGGCTGAGGCGGCGGGCCGGGCACCCGACGAGATCCAACGGCTCTACAACGTGGCCGGCCGCATCACCGACGGGGCGGTGGGGGGCTTCCTGGATGGTCCTTCCGGCCAGTGGGTCGAGGAGCTGGCCGGCCTGGTAGTGGACCAGGGGATGGATACCTTCGTCTTCTGGCCGAGGAAGGAGCCGGAAGCGCAGCTCCATCTGTTTGGGGAAGAGGTGGTGCCGGGCGTCAGGCAGGCGGTCTCCGGACGCCGCGACCATTGAGCTCCGGGGTCCGGGCGTGGATGAGGTCTTGGCGGTGGTCAGAATGTCACACCCACCTCGTAAATTGGGCCGGGTGAAGGTGTTCGTTGCCACCGCCCGCACCCAAGGCCGCCGGCCGGACGACTTCTGCTGGACGGTGGAAGGGGAGCTGGTCCGGTTCCCCGGCGTGACGTGCAACTGTCCCGGGTGCGGTTGTGATCGGGCCATGGCGGGCCTGTCCAGTTCGCGTGCTACCACGACCTTCACCGTGCGCGATCTCCCCGATCTGGATGGCGGGGCGTTCGGGCAACTGCTCGCCGATGCCCTGCAACGAGAGGGGTGGCTGCGCTCGGAAAGCGCCGAGGATGAGGCATGGGCCGCGGGGTGGGCGAGGGAGCATCTCTCGGCTGCCGCCCGGTTCGAAGAAGAAAGGGTGCTGGAGCTGCGCCGCGGGAGGATCATCGAGCGTTGAGCCCGGTCGCCTCACGGCCCGGGCCATCGCTCCTCCGTCGAGCCGGTCCGGATCCGAACTCGACGCATCCTCACCAGGCCCACCGGGTAGCTCTCACAGGTCCGACAACGTCGAAGCGAGCGGCTCGATCATGGACGCCTCGAAGGGGGCGCGCATGCTGAACACGGCCACCTCGGCGCCGGCCTCGAAGAACCGGACCGCCCGGTCGGCCAGGGCGGCGGGCTCGTCTTCGGCCGACCACAAGACGTGGACGCTGCGGGTGATCTCGGCCGGGTCCCGGCCCACCTCATCGCAGTGGGCGCGGAGAACCTCGTCTTTCCGCCTCCAGGCGTCCGGTTCGATCTGGACACAGTCCCACATGTCGGCCCAGCGGGCCACCGTTCTGAGGGTCCGCTTCTCTCCCTTGCCTCCGATCACGATCGGGGGTCGAGGTCGCTGGGGGCCCTTCGGTTCGCAGCGGGCCTCCTGGAGGCGGTAGTGACGGCCCTCGAAGGTGGTCGTCTCCTGAGACAGAAGGCGGGCGATGACCTCCACCCCCTCGTCGAAGCGGTCCATCCGCTCGGAGACGGAGCCCAGCCGAAGACCGTAAGCATCGGCTTCCAGCTCGTACCAACCGGCGCCCAACCCCAGGTCCAGCCGTCCCCCGGAGACGATGTCGAGCGCCGCTGCCATGTTGGCGGTCACGGCCGGATGGCGAAAGTGCATGCCGTGCACCATGCAGCCGATCCGGAGCCGGGAGGTGGCCTGAGCCAGCGCCGACAGGGTCACCCACGCCTCCAGACAGGGACCGGTCGGGTCGCCGGAGATGGGGTAGAAGTGGTCGAAGGTCCAGGCCGACTCGAACAGCTCGATCTGGTCGGCCTCCCGCCAGATGTCGAGGATGTCGCTCCAGCGGGCGTGATGGGGTTGGGTCTTGAGGGCGAAACGGGCCATGTTTTGTTCCTCGTCCGACGGCGCGGCTCGGCGGTCGAGCCCGGTTGGGCCGACCGGACGGAGCCGCCGGTCACGTTACCCGACGAGATGCGGGCTGCTTCAGCGGCTGGGTGACTTGCAATTGCGCGGTGGCCGAGCTGCGGGGGCTCGGACAACGGAGCGTCGTCGGCCTCGAGCGCATACTGCCCCGGGTGCTCGACGTTACTAGGTAGACCTGGAGAAGGTGGGAACTAAGAGGGGCCCGGAAGTAGGTCGGATATATCGCCGAGGGCCGGCGAGATGCCGGTCGTACTTCCGGGTCGCTGCACTAGGAGGGGCCCGGTGCGAAGGAGGCCAGGTCGGCCAGCCGGGGGTCGTTGGAGAAGACCTTGATGATCGGCTGATTGAGTTCCACCAGATCCTGGAGCTCCTTGACCTCTCGTTCCTGGTCCCACAGCACGAGGGTGGCGACCATGCCGGCTGCGCCCGCCCGGGCGGTGCGGCCGGAGCGGTGCAGGTAGCTCTTGTGGTCCTCCGGAGGGTCGTAGTGGAGCACCAGGTCGATCTCCTCGATGTGCAAGCCTCGTCCGGCCAGATTGGTCCCGACCAGCACCGGCATCTCTCCGGAGGCGAAACGGCCCAGCCGCCGCTCCCGGTCCCGCTGGGGCAGGTCACCGTGGATGGCTCCCGCGTCGATGCCCGCCTCCCGCAGCGCACGGACCAGACGGTCCGCCCCTCGCTTGGTGCGGGTGAAGACGAGGGTCTTCCCGGCTGCGCGAGCGATCGAGGCCGCCACCTGGGCCTTGTCCATCTGGTGGACCAGGAAGAAGCGGTGCTCCATCTCGTCCACGGTGATGCGGTCGGAGATCACCTCGTGCCGTACCGGATCGGACATGTGGTGGCGGACCACCTTCTCCACCGTCCAGTCCAACGTGGCGGAGTAGAGCATCGTCTGACGATCCTCGGGCATCTTGCGAAGCAGCCACTTCACCTGGGGAAGAAAGCCCATGTCCGACATCCGGTCGGCCTCATCGATGACCAGCGCCCGGACGTCCGACAGGTCGACGGCCCTCCGCTCGTAGAGGTCGATCAGGCGACCGGGCGTGGCCACCACCACGTCCACCCCCCGCTGCAGTTGCTTCTTCTGGGAGCCGATCGGCGCTCCGCCATAAACAGGCCGAACTCGCAGGCCGACCGCTTCTCCGAGGGGACGGAGCTCCTCGGCCACCTGAAGGGCGAGCTCCCGCGTGGGGACCAGCACCAGGGCACTCGGGCGGCGCAGCTCGGAGCGACCGATCCGCTGAACGAGCGCCAGGCCGAAGGCGAGCGTCTTGCCCGAGCCGGTCTTGGCCTGGCCGCAGACGTCTCGGCCGGCCAGAGCATCGGGGAGGGTGAGGGTCTGGATCGGGAAGGGCTCGGTGATGCCCCTGCGTCGCAGGACTTCGGTGAGGCCCGGGGAGACCCCGAGGGCCGCGAAGTCGGCGGCCTTGGTCGTGGTGATGGTCATGCTGCTCCTTCGTCAGAGTGGTCGCGGGCCCTCCTTCAGGCGCTCCGCGTGATGACGAAGGAACGATCGAAAGGTTTGCTACCCGCCGGCGCACCGCCCTGGTGCGCCCTGCTGGCAAATATGATAGCCGATCTGGGAGGTTCCCGGGCACCACTTCGGTGAGGGCATGAGCACCGGCGTCTCGGTTCAGAGCTCGCCCGGCTTGCCGAAGCGGTAGAAGATCGGGCCGGTTCCCGACTGCGCGATCCCCATGAAGACCTCGAGGAAGTCTTCGAGCGGTCGCGCCTTGTCGCGCCCGCCCACGAAGACCGGATCGTAGCCGGCGTCGCGAATCAGCTCCTCGGTGACCTGGCGCGCCTCGTCGTCGGCGCTGTAGAGACAGCTTGGCCGGGCCCGCTGATCGCCGATCTGGTCGTACAGGGCAGCGAAGTTGGCATTGAACGCCTTGGCGACCGCTCCGTTCGTACGCGCCTTGACCTGGTGGGCCAACGACTCGAACCCCTCGGCGCGACCGCCGAAGGCGTTGGTGGCGTCGATGGCGAGCTTGCCTTGGATGCCTCCACGTGACCAAGGGCGTCATCGATCGCGCCCGACGGAACTGCGACGACCACGACGTCGCTGCCCGAGGCGCCGCCTCCCTCCCGGCCGAGGGCCGTCACCTCGTGCCCGGCGCGCTCCCAGAGGCGCCCCAATCCGCCTCCGACGTTTCCCCGGCCGATGAGCGTGATGTTCATCCTCTCTCCTCTCCGATCGATGACCGGATCTCCCGGTTCTCACGAACGCTCAACGCCGAGGTGGGATTCGCCCTGCTTCGCCGCCCTCGCCGACCGGAAGCCCGATCACGGGCCACCGGACGCGTAACTGAGGCAAGTATCGCGGCCGGTGACGGCGCCAGTCACTACCACCCCCTCTTCGGCCGGCGCATCCGGGTGGAGCACTGGAACGACGCCCTCCGGCACAGGGCCGCGCCGGTCGACGCCGACCTGCCTCGAGATGAAGCGGTGGATCAGCGGGCTCTCGCGAGCAATCCGTAGAGTGCTCCATGCTGGTGGTTGAGGACTTCCCCCGCTTGGTCCGAGGGTTGATGGCATCCCGGGGTTGGCGCCTGGAGGCGACCGAAAACCAGATCTCGTGATGTGGAGCCCCCAGAGTTCCGCGCCAGCCGGGTCAGAGGTTGGGGAGAGAGC
>JBOGFC010000207.1:0-2579 GCA_050742155.1 Acidimicrobiia bacterium | reverse complement strand
CCACCCTGGCCTTCGACGGTCCCGGCCAGGGAGAGGCGGAGTACGACCTGCCCATGCGCCACGACTGGGAGGTGCCGGTGGGGGCGGTGGCCGACTTCGTGAAGGGCCGTTCCGATCTCGACGGGGACCGGATCGGCCTGTGGGGGGTCAGCCTCGGTGGGCACTACGTGGTGCGAGCGGCCGCCTTCGATGCCCGTATCAGGGCCTGCGTCTCCCTCTCCGGTGCCTACGCGGTCCTGGAAGCGTGGGAGCAGCGCCCCGACATCTCCCGGCTGGCCTATCGGGTCCGGTCCCACCTCTCCACCGAGGAGGAGACAGTCAAGCACCTGAGGGACTTTGACCTAAAGGGCGTGGTCTCCCGGGTGCGCTGCCCGCTCTACGTGGTGGGTGGAGCGAACGACCGCCTGGTCCCGCCCTCCGCCGCCCAGCGAATCGCCGCCGAGGCCTCGGGCCCGACCGTCCTGAACTTCGTGGAAGGCGGCAACCACGTGGCCAACAACAAGCCGTACGCCTACCGGCCGCAGAGCGCCGACTGGCTGGCCGAGCACCTCGGGGGCCGGAGCTGAGCGCCGGGCATCGGGAAGCGGCCCCGGCCGACTCCCTCTACCCTCGCTTCTCCGCGGGGGAGATGTCCCGCCGGTGCGCGGCGGTACGGGAGATGATGGACGGTGAGGGCCTGGACGGGCTGGTGGTCTTCGGCTGGTCGGCCATCGGGCGAGCCCTGCAGGGCGACGTCCACTACCTCTCCAACTACCTGGGGATGCGCGACAACTACGTGCTGCTCCCCTTGGAGGGGGACCCGGCCCTGTTCGTGCAGAGCTACAACCACGTCCCCAATGCCTCGGTGGTGTCCACCCTGGACGACGTGCGCTGGGGCGGGACCGACAGCGGGGCGACCCTCGCTGAGGAGATCGTGCGCCGCCGCCTCCGGTCGGTCGGGGTGGTGGGCTGGATGCCCTACCAGCATCACCAGAGCATGCGGTCCGGGGCCCCCGAGGCCTCGTTCCGGGACGTCACCCATTCGTTCCGGAGGCTGCGGGTCACCAAGAGCGAGGAGGAGCTCGAGTGGCTCCGCCGCGGTGCCGCCTTCACCGACGCCGCCCTGGCGGCCCTAGAGGGCGGGTTGCGGCCCGGCATCCGCGAGTACGAGCTCGCCGAGGTGATCGAGCACGCCTATCTGGGAGACGGGGGCCTGACGACCTTCTACTACCTGTCCTCGACGCCGATGGGGGCTCCCGAGCGCTGCGTGCCGGCCCAAGTGCTCTCCGCCCGCCCGATTGAGGCCGGGGACGTGGTGAGCACCGAGATCAGCATCGCCTACGGGGGGTACGCCGGCCAGGGCCTGCGCACCTTCGTGGTGGCGGCCGAGCCCACCCCGCTCATCGCCGAGCTGCACGAGGTGGCGGAGGAGGTCTACCACCGTGTCGCCGGAGCCATCCGGCCCGGCGCCACCCAGGCCCAGGTCTGGGAGGCGGCCGACCTGATCGGCGAACGGGGCTTCACCATCCGCGACGACCTGGTGCACGGGTTCGGGATCGGCCTGCTGCCCCCTTATGTGAGGACCCGCCAGACCACCCACCAGGCCGAGGACTGGACCTTCCAGGCGGGCCAGACCGTGGTCATCCAGCCCAACGTGGTCACCGAGGATGAGCGAGCCGGGGTGCAGACCGGGGACCTCTGCGTGGTGACCGACTCCGGCGCCCACTCCCTGCACCGCTACCCGCTGCGGCTGGTGCGGACCGGATAGGGTTTGACGAGCCGTACGGCTGCATCGAGGCAGGAAGCTTCGTGAACGTTTCGCTGAGCGGTCGGGTGGTGCTGGTGACCGGCGCTTCGAGGGGGATCGGCGCAGCCACGGCCGTCGCCGTTGCCACGGCCGGCGCCGACGTCGCCGTGGCCTACCTGGCGGAAGGGGACCGGGCGGCCGCGGTGGTGAACGAGATCCGTTCGCTGGGCCGGGAAGCGGATTCTTTCTCGGCAGACCTCGCCGACCCGGGTCAGGCGCGGGCGCTGGTGGCGTCGGTGGAAGAGCGGTTCGACCGGATTGACGGGCTGGTCAACAACGCCGGGATCATGGCGGAGACTCCCTTCATCGATATCAGCGACGAGGAGTGGGAGACGGTGCTCCGCACCGACCTCTTCTCTGCCTTTACCTGCACCCAGGCGGCGCTTCCGGGGATGCTCGAGCGGGGCTCGGGGACTGTGGTGATGGTCTCTTCCCGTCTCGGCCAGATCGGATGTTCTGGTCTCGCTCACTACAGCGCCGCCAAGGCGGGTCTGCTCGGCCTCGTGAAATCGCTCGCCCGAGAGCTCGGCCCGAGGGGGATCCGGGTCAACGCGGTGGCCCCCGGGGTGACGGTCACCGAGATGTCCCGCCAGGTGATAGAAGGAGAGGTCGGCAAGAAACGGCTGGCCAAGCTGCCGGCGGGGCGCTTCGCCACGCCCCCCGAGGTGGCGTCCCCGTCGGACGATCAGCGGTCTTCGGTGAACCGGTAGGAGAGGGCGGCGGCGGCGAAGGCGACCGCCAACCAGCCGGCCCCGATCAGGAGTTGTCTGCCGTAGCCGGTGATGGCGTCCCC
>JBOGFC010000206.1:0-7031 GCA_050742155.1 Acidimicrobiia bacterium | reverse complement strand
GTACTCCTCATAGTGGATGTTGTCGTCGAGCGTGAAGCCGCGCTCGGCGAGGAGCTCGACCGCCCCCGGCGGTTCCGGAAAGGAGCCGTCCCGGCCGGGCAAACCGATCATGGCCGGGTTGCCACAGAGAAACACATGGCTCCCGTCGGGGTCGAGAGGACTTCCCAGCTCCTCTTCCACCCGGCCGGAGCGGATCAGGTCCTGGATATAGACCTTGGTCCGGTCGTCAGGCTCCCGGGTGGTGAGGGAGAGATAGCGGTAGGTCGGAAAGAGCTCTTCCAGCCGCCGGTGTAGCCCCAGGTAGCCCAGGTCCCTCCGGTAGCGGACACAGCAGACCGACAAGATCCTTCCTCGATGGCCCCCGCGCAGCAACTGGAGGGTCATCAGGTTGTGGGGCGCCTCGCCCGTGCCGGTGGCCAGGAAGACCACGTTCTGGTCCGGCTCGACCTTCTTCAGTGTGTAGCCGCCCAGGAAGCGAGTGCTCATGTAGAGGCGGTCCCCCTCTCCCTTGAGAAAGAGGCGGGGCGTCAGCGCCGGAAGATCACGAGGGTCGGCCTCCCCCCGAACCAGCACCACATAGAACTCCAGCGCTTCCTGATCCGGCTCGAGGAGGTTCCCGGTGCCGTCGAGGATCGAGCTCGACACCGAGTAGGAGCGTCGCGCCAGGCGCCCGCCCCGGCGCGGGTCGAGGTCTTCCCGATGCTCGACCCGGGGCTCCCAATAACCGAGTGCCAGGGTGGTGTATTGGCCCGCTTCGAAGGGCGGCGGGGGCCGGTCCGGGCGCACCCGGATGATGCGCAGCTCCTCGTGGACCTGACGCACCTCCGAGATGGTGGCGTTGTAGTGGCGTTGGCGGAGCTCCTCGACGTCTTCGGCAAAGGCTCCCTCGTCGTCCAAGAAGGTCCGGATGGCCTCGACCATCCTGCCGAGTGATCCCTCGTCCCACCCCATCGGGCGCTCGATGATGAGATCCTGGGTGAGCACGTGCACCCAGGCGACGTCCGGGTCGGCCTGGAAGCAGCGTCGGGCGAGAGAAGCGGGGAGGGAAGCGTCGGCGGCTTCGGCCTGCTCCGCATCGAAGTGCTCACCGGCGGGGCCGGCCAGCGATCGACGAGTGGCGAACATGGCCACTCGCTCCTCAACCGCTACCCCGATGTCGATCCGACCGCCGGTGGTCCCCCGGCCGCCTCCTCCACCGTCGGGCGTCGGCCCTTCGATCATCGCCCACCACATCCCGACTTCCCCGACCGGGTCTTCACGGCTCCATTCTGCCGCTAACCGGGCTCTTCGGGACCGGCCTGGACCAGGAGGACACGCTGCTCCGGATCGATTCTCACCGCCTCCAGGCTGAGGCTCAGACCCGCCCGGTCACCGCCGATCAAGTTCTCCTTGCCGGTGGTGACCACGATCCTCGACGCCTCTCCGGTCTCCGGATCACCCACGACCTCGGCCACCGTACCGAGGCGCCGGCCCTCATAGTTGCGGACTTCCCATCCCTCGAGGCTGCTCACGGTTTCCCCCGGTTCACTCGCTGGGTGGCGCCTGGCTGACGCGTCCCAACACCGACTCCGGATCGAGACGGGCGGCCAGGTCCCCCAGCGAGAGGACGCCCACCACCCGGCCCGCCTCCACCACCGGGATCCGTCGGATGGCCTTGTCCTTCATGAGCCGGGCGGCCTCGGAGATGGGCTGGTCGGGAGTGAGGGTGCTGAGCTCCTTGGAGGCGACGATCCCGAGTTGCGTGGTGAGCGGGTCCCGACCTTCGGCGACGGCTCGAATAGCGATGTCACGGTCGGTCACTATCCCGGACACCTCGCCGTCTTCGTCCAGGACGATGACGTCACCGATCGCCCCATCCCTCATGAGACGGGCTCCGTCGATGATGGACGAGGTGCCGGGAAGAGTGACCGGTTCCGGGGTCATGAAATCTCGCACGGTCTGCGGCATGGCTGCCTCCCTCCGATGGATCCTGAGACAATTACCCGATGTGGAGCGGATCCCAAACCGCTCAGATTTCCCTCCTGCTGCGAACCTAAGGCTTGGCTGTACCGCAACGGTTCACTCAAGCCTTAGGTTCGTCGGATGGGCGGCCGGCCACCCCTACGCGGGGGCCTGCTTGCGGAGCTCGGTCCCCACCGCCACCAGCACCCCCGCGATCGGCACTGCCAGGAAGGCCCCGATCACCCCACCCAGCACCGCCCCGGCCGTCAACGCCAGGATGATCACCAGGGGATGCAACTGCACCGCCCGGCCCAGCACGATCGGCGCCAGGACGTGCCCCTCCACCTGTTGAACCCCCACGATGAGCGCCACGACCAGCAGCGCCTGCACCAAGCCGCCGGTGACCAGGGCGACCAGCACGGCCAGCAGGCCCGACAGGAAGGCGCCCACCAACGGCAAGAAGGCGCCGAAGAACACCAGCACCGCCAGCGGTAGGACGAGTGGCACCCGGAGGATGAGGAGGCCGGCTGCGATGAGCACCGCATCCACCACCGCGATCACCGCCACGCCCCGGATGTAGGCGCCGATCGTCCGCCAGGTCCTCTCCGCCAGGCCCCTCACCTGAGGCCGGCGGGGCTCGGGGAAGAGCCCGTAGAACCACTCCATGATCCGCTCCCCGTCCTTGACGAAGAAGAAGGTGACCACCACCATCAGCACCAGCCCGGCCAGCACCTCGATCGCCAGCACGGCGCCGCCCAGCACGCCGGAGGCGATCCCCGAGGCGTTGGTTCTCGCCTGCTCGATCGCCTGGTCGACAAAGCCCTCGACGTCCGCTCGAGAGAACCCCAAGGGGCCCTCCGCCAGCCAGCTCTCGAGCCTGCGGATGGCGTCCAGCACCGATTCCCCGAGCGGCCCGAGCCCGCCCACGAACTGGGGGACCACCACGGACCCCACCCCCACCAGCAGAAGGACGGCCGCCGTCAGGACTGCCAGCGTGGCGGCCGCCGGAGGCCATCCCCGGCGCTCCAGCCATCGTTCGGGCGGGACCAGCAGGGCGGTGAGGAAGAGCGCCAGAATCATCGGGATCACCACCAGCCGCAGCCTGACCAGGAGGTAGCCGAGCACCGCCAGGGCGGCGATCACCACCAGGAACCGCCAGCCCAGGGCCGCCGCGCGGTCCAGAGCGGCCGGCACCCGCCGATCAGTCATGGAGCGCCGGCTTCATATCCGTCACCCTACCGTCGTTGGGGCGCCTGCCAGAGGAACCTACGGGCATGGGAAGTCGCCGGCGGCCGAGCGCTATGCTGCAGACTGGCCCGAGCGATCGGGCGCCATAGGGGTCCCCACCGCCGGCCCCCTCCCTAACCCTTCCCCGCAGGGGAGGGCAAAAGAGGAGCGGCACCGGGGCGCAAGAGCGAAGTCGGGTGTGATCCCCGCGCTGTCCCGCAACCGTGATGCCCTCTGCCGAGGGACGAGCCGGGTCGCCTGCCCCTGTGGCCAGTGGCCAGCTCTCGAAGGAAGGGTGGAGTCCATGTCTCCCAAGTCCCCGCTCCTCGTTCTGCTGATGGCGCTCACCGTGGCCTGTGCGACGGGGTCATCCATACCGAGTACCGTTCCGCCCACCACCGGAACGGCCCTGTTCCCCATCACCATCGAGTCGGAGGCCGGCCGGGCCACCATCGAGCGGCGGCCTGAACGGATCGCCTCGCTCTCGGCCACCGCCACCGAGATCCTGTTCGCCATCGGGGCGGGGGGCCAGGTGGCCGCCACGGACGATTTCTCCAACTACCCGGCGGCAGCCGAGGAGACCGAGAAGGTCGATGCCTTTCAGCTCAACGTGGAGGCGGTGGCCGACCTGGAACCGGACCTGGTCGTGCTGGCCTTTGACCCGGGAGAGGCCGTCGAGTCGCTCCAGGCCCTGGAGATTCCGGTGATCCTGCACTCCGCCCCGCCCGGCCTGGAGGAGAGCTTCGCCCAGATCGAACAACTGGGAGCTGCCACCGGCCATGTGGAGGAGGCCGCCGAGCTGGTGGCCGGCATGGAGCGGGAGATCGAGGAGATCGCCTCCGCCGCCCCGCCACCCGACGAACGGCTGACCTACTACCACGAGCTGGACCCCAGCTTCTTCTCGGTGACCTCCGAGACCTTCGTGGGCCAGATCTACGGCCTGCTCCGCCTGGAGAGCATCGCCGACCAGGCCGCCGAGGCCGGTTCGTACCCTCAGCTGTCCGCCGAGTTCATCATCGACGCCGACCCGGACTTCATCTTCCTGGCCGATACCAAGTGCTGTGGCGAGACGGCCGCCTCGCTGGCCGAGCGTCCCGGCTGGGACACCTTGACCGCAGTCCAGGAGGACCGAGTCGTGGAGCTCGACGACGACGTGGCCTCCCGGTGGGGGCCGCGGGTGGTGGATCTGCTCCGCACGGTGGCCAAGGAGGTGGGCTCCGGCTGAAACGAGCCTCGCCGGGGAGTCAGGCCAGACGGCGCGACTCCACCCGGCCGCAGCGGGGGCAGGCGAACACCTGCTCGACGTGGCCTCCGAAGGTCGGGTCGACCGCCTCCTCCTCAACGCCGAGCGGCTCCAACAACTTGTCGGCGTGGTGGTTCATCTGCCCGCACCCGGCGGGGCAGCGCATTCCGTGCTCGGCCTTCTCCACCCTTCCCCCTACCCGATCGCCACCTGCTGGCGTCCATGGCGGAGGGTGCGGGCCATCCAGATCAGCTCCCCCAGGAACTTGTCGATGCGGGCCAGGTAAGAGGAGTCGAGGAGCCGCCCGTCTCCGTCGAAGACGGTGTGCACTGTGGCGAAGTTCACGTCCCAAAAAATTGTCACCAGGCCGAGCTCCCGCATCACCGGGAGCAGGTTCTGGATGACCCGCGCTCCCCCAAAGCCGCCGGTTGAGACGCCCACGATCCCCACCGCCTTGTGGACGTACTCCTTGAGGTTGGTGTCGAGGACGTGCTTGAGCAGCCCGGGGTACCCGTGGTTGTACTCCGGCGCCACCAGCACCAGGGCGTCGGCGGCGCTCATGGAGGCCGAGAATTCCGGCTGCTTGATGGCCTCGCCGGCGTCGTCGATGGGCAGGTCGAGGCGGGCGATGTCGATCAGCTCGCTCTCCACTCCATCCCGTCTCGACAGCTCGGCGGCCATCAGGCGAGCCACGTGTCGGCTCATCCTGCCCTGCCGGGTGGTCCCCAGGATGATCGGGATGCGCAGCGGGCGACTCTGCTCCATGAACTGTTAGCCGCCCAACACGGCCGGGAGGAAAGCCTCCTTGCCCAGCACGAAGAGCGTCCCCACCACCAGGCTCACCACCCCGGTCACCAGGCTCAGCCCGGCGTACACGGGGAACCGGCCGCCGGCGGCCAGGAACCCCGAGGCCGACCCCAATGTGATGAGAGAGTTGGAGGCCAGCAGGCCGAGCAGGAAGGCCACCAGAACGGCCACCCCGGCCACCCCCCCGGCTCCGGCGGCCGTCAGGAAGATCAGCACCTGGGTCGGGGTTTCGGCGCCGATCCCGTGCAGCGCCCCCACCGCCAGCGAGGAGAGCGGCCCATAGTTGACGAACGGGTCGGCCGGGCGATGTCGGTGCCGGTGCCGGTGGGTGGGGGCCGCCAGCGCGTGCCCGCGCCGCGCGCTGGTGTGATCCTCGTAGTGGTCGTCGTGGTGGGCAAACGCCTCGTCCCCCGCCAGGTGCTCGTGCTCGTGCTCCACGTCGTCCCCGCGCCGGAGTCGTCCCGCCAGCCACACCCCCGCCCGGCGGACCGCCTCCAGAACCAGCATCCACCGGCTCCGCATGCGGAAGTCCTGCCGGTATCTGACCAGCGCGTAGAGGACGTACACACCCAGCAGCACCAGGGTCACCCCCACCACCCGGCCCATCAGGCGGTCCACAGAGGGAGGCAGGCGCTCGCCCAGCAGGATGGCCACCACCCCCAAGACCAGCACCACCGCCGCGTGCCCCAGGGCGTAGAGAGTGGCGAAGACCGCCCCGCGGCGCGGGGTTGCCTGGGAGGCGGTGATGTCGGTGATGGCGGCGATGTGGTCCCAGTCGATGCCATGGCGCAACCCGAAGGCGAAGGCGACGGTCAGTAGCCCGACGGTCAACCCGGACTCGGTCATATGGGGAGACTAGAGCCTCGTAGGCCGCCTGCGGCGCACGCCGTCGGTGGCGGGTCGAGGCGGTTAGTCTGCACTCGCCTTACCCGAGTGAGGTGGTCCCTGGCGTTCGTCAAACTCCCCCGCAGCCTGCGCGAGCTGGCCGACGCACCCGAGGGGGCCGACGTCGAGGCGGCCACCGTGCTGGAAGCCCTGCGGCGCCTGGAAGGCCGCCACCCGCGGCTGGCCGGCTGGGTCCTCGACGAGCAAGGCTCCTCCGCCCCCACGTGAGCGTGTTCCGCAACGGGGAACGGGTGAAGGCGGAAGACCCGCTCGACCCCGACGACGAGCTCTACGTCCTCCCGGCCATCTCGGGCGGGGCGGACCAGGTCGAGCTCTTGGTGGGGACTCACAAGGGGCTGGTGATACTGCGGGGACCCCGGGGCGGGCGGATGGGCGTGGCGGGACGTGCCTTTCCCGGGAGCACGGTCGAGTTCGCCATCCACGACCACCGCACCGGAAGCTATCTGGCTGCCGTCACCTACGGGCAGTACGGCCCCCACCTCTACCTCGCCAAGGATCCCCTCGGGGACTGGGAGGAGGCGGAGGGCCCCGCCTTTCCGACGGAGGCGGAAGCGGCCGTGTCGCGCATCTGGGTCATCCAGCCGGGCATCGAGGACGGGGTGATATGGGCGGGAGTGGCCCCCGCCGCCCTCTTCCGCAGCGGGGACGGAGGCCGGAGCTGGGAACTGAACCGGGGACTTTGGGACCATCCCTCCCGCCCGGCCTGGCAGCCGGGGGCCGGAGGTCTCTGTCTCCACTCGATCGCCCTCTGGCCGGGAGACCCGTCCCGGCTGGCGGTGGGGATCTCGGCGGCCGGGGTGTGGCTCACCGACGACGGCGGGAAGAGCTGGGAGCGGGGGGTGGCCGGGCTGGTCCCCCGCTACCTGCCCCCCGAGGCGCGGGAAGGGGCGGTCGATCTGTGCGTCCA
>JBOGFC010000205.1:0-5951 GCA_050742155.1 Acidimicrobiia bacterium | reverse complement strand
AGCCCCCACCCCAACCCTCCCCCAGAGGGGGAGGGAGAAAGGAGGGGGAGGGAGACCGAGCGTGAAGGGCGAGGCGGCCGCCAAGGTCAACCTGTCGCTGCAGGTTCGGCCCCCCGACCGGCGAGGGCGCCACCCGCTGCTCTCGGTGGTCCAGTCGGTGAGCTGGTACGACTCCTTGGAGATGGAGGCCTCGCAGGAGGACACCCTGGACGCCCGGGGAGCGCCGGTCCCGCTCGGGGAAGCCAACCTGGTGTGGAAGGCGATCAACGCCCTGCGGCGCTCGGGAGAGCGGCTTCCGGTGCAGGTCCGATTGGACAAGCGCATCCCAATGGTGGCCGGGCTGGGCGGTGGCAGCGCCGATGCCGCCGCCGCGCTGACCCTCTATGCCCGCCTGACCGACTTTCCCGCCGAGGGCCTGGCGGCCGTCGCCGGCCAGATCGGGGCGGACGTCCCCGTGTGCTTGGAAGGTGGATTCGTCCTGATGGAGGGCTTCGGGGAGCGCCTCAGTCCGCTCGGCCCGGCGGGAGACGACTACTGGCTGGCGATCGCAGTGCCGCCGTTCGAGTTGCCGACCGCCGACGTCTACGCGCGGTGGGACCGCCTGGATGGGCCGTCCGGAACCCCGGTGGTGGTCCGGCACCTCCCCCCCTCCCTCCGGTACCACGGACCGCTTCGCAACGACCTCTATCCGGCGGCCGCCTCGCTGGTCCCGGAGTTGGACGACTGGCGCCGGGAGCTGGAGGCGAGCTGGGATCGTCCGGTGCTCTCCTCGGGAAGCGGTCCCGCGCTGTTCGGGTTCTTCCTCGGGGAGGAGGAAGCGGTGGCCGCTCTGGCAGAGGTTCCCGGCTCGGTGCGGGCCAAGCGGGCCGTGGCCCCGGTCCCACAAGGGGTCACCGTCTCGTAGGTACACTGGCCGGGCCGCCCGGTGGGGGGTGGTGTAACAGGCAGCACGAGGGGTTTTGGTCCCCTAAGTACGGGTTCGAGCCCTGTCCCCCCAGCTCCCGGACGAGTCCGCTCGCCCCGAGGAAGGTGCCCGGCTACGCTGGCCGGGCCGAGAGACCCAAGGAAGGCTGATGGAGCTGGCCGGCCGAAAGCGCATGATGCTCTTCTCGGGTTCGGCCAACCCGGAACTGGCCGAGGAGGTCGCCGACCTGCTCGGTACCCCGCTCGGAGGCGTGGAGCTCTCCGAGTTCGCCGACGGCGAGATCTACGTTCGTTACACCGAGAGCGTGCGGGGCTCGGATTGCTTCGTCATGCAGAGCCACTCCCGGCCCATCAATCATCACATAATGCAGCAGCTGCTGATGATCGACGCCCTCAAGAGGGCCTCGGCCAAGCGCATCACCGCCGTCGTGCCCTACTTCGGCTACGCCCGGCAGGATAAGAAGGTGATGCCCCGTGAGCCCATCTCGGCCCGGCTGATGGGGGACCTCTTCCTGGCGGCCGGCGCCGAGCGGATCGTGTCGGTGGACCTCCACACCGGCCAGATCCAGGGGTTCTTCCCCGAGCCCTTCGACCACTTGACGGCCATTCCCCTCTTCTTGGAGTACCTGATCGACCGGGGCAACGGTCCGGCTACGGTCGTCTCCCCCGACGCCGGCCCCCGGGTGAAGCTGGCCGAGAAGTACGCCCGCCATCTCGATGCCCCGATCGCCATCGTCCACAAGCGCCGCAAGGTGGGGGCCCATGACGTCTCGGAAGCGCTCGACGTGGTGGGAGAGGTGGAGGGCCGCCACGCCATCATCGTCGACGACATCGTGACCACCGCCGGCACCGTGTGCAACGCCGCCGAACTGCTCCATGCCCACGGGGCGGAGACCATCACGGTGGTGGCCACCCATGGGGTCCTCTCGCCCCCGGCGGTCGACCGGCTCAAGAACGCTCCCATTCAGGAAGTGGTCATCGCCAACACCCTGCCGGTGCCTGAGGAGGCCCGCGAGCTCGACAAGCTGCGGGTCCTCTCGGTGGCCCCGATTGTGGCCGATGCGCTCAAGGCCATCTTCATGGAGACCTCGGTCTCGGAGATCTTCCTCGGGGAGAACTTCTAGTAGATGCCCCCCTCGAGGGGGTTTGGGGGGTTGGCGGCCGATAGTACGCTGGCGGCCTCAGTCCCGCCGCCAACCCACCCAAGGAGAATCGTTGGGGGAGGGTATGGACTCGACGACCATCTCCGTCCACACCGGCAGGCAGCCCACCGTGGTCGACATCACCAACAAGGTGGCCGACTTCGTCGACGGCAAGGGAGACGGCCTCCTCTCCGTCTTCGCCCTGCACGCCACGGCCGGCCTGGCCCTGATGGAGACCGGCTCGCGCAGCGAGGACGACCTCATCGACTTGGTCGAGGTGCTGTTGCCGCGTGATGACCGCTACCGGCACAGCCACGGCTCGCGGGGTCACGGCGCCGACCACCTGCTGCCGGTGCTGATCGCCCCAAGCCTCACCGTCCCGGTGGAGGACGGGCAACTGGTCTTGGGCACCTGGCAGTCGCTGGTCCTGGTGGATCCCAACCGGGAGAACTCGGACCGCCGCATCCGGCTCACCTTCGTTCCGGGCTAACAAAGGGTAAGGTAGGGCCCATGGAAGTCACCCTGCGCGCCGAGCGGCGCGCCTCGATCGGGTCGGCCGCCGCACGTCGCCTTCGGCGGGAGGCCAAGGTGCCGGCGGTGGCCTACGGCCAGGATCTGGAGTCGACCCCGGTCCTGGTCGACTCCCGCGATCTGACCACCGTCCTCCACACCGACGCCGGGCTCAACGTGCTCATCAACCTGGAGATCGACGGCGAAGGAAGCCACCTCACGCTGCCCCGCTCAGTGCAGCGCCATCCGGTGCGGAACCAGATCCTGCACGTCGATTTCGTGAAGGTCTCCCTGACCGAGACGGTGGAAGCCGAGGTGCCCGTCGAGCTCACCGGCGAGCCGCAGTCGGTGCGGGACGGCGACGCGGTGGTGGAGCACATCCGCAACGTGGTGCGGGTGGAGGCCCTGCCGCGGGACGTCCCGGCCCACATCACCGTGGACATCTCCCATCTGGAGCTGGGCGACGTGCTGCGGGTCGCCGACCTGCCCCGGCTGGACGGGGTGGAGTATCTGGACGAGGCCGCCGACCCGATCGCCAGTGTGGCCGTCCCCCGGCTGGAGGTGGAGGAGGCCGTTCCGGAGGAAGCGGCCGAGGAGCTCGAGGAGGGGGAGGCCCGGGAAGAGGCGGAAGAGGCACCCGAAGGCGAGGCCTCCCGGGAACCGACGTAGGGGCGTCTGGCAGCCGCCCGCACGACGCGTATGCTGATCGTCGGGCTGGGCAACCCCGGACCCGACTACCTGGCCAGCCGCCACAACGTCGGCCAGGAGGTGGTCGGGGCGCTGGCCCGGCGCTGGGGGATCTCCTTCCGGCGAGCCCCCGGTCGGATCAGGGGGCAGGTGGCGGAAGGTGGCCCGACCGCCGCCCGGGCGATCCTCGCTCTGCCCCGTACCTTCGTGAACGAGTCGGGTTCGGCGGTTGGTCCTCTGCTCCGCTACTACGACGTCCCCCTCGCCGGGTTGGTGCTGGTCCACGATGACATCGACCTTCCGTTCGGGCGGCTGCGCTTTCAGCACGGCCGGGGGAGCGGAGGCCACCGGGGGGTGGACTCGGTGGCCGCCGTGGTCGGCGGCCTCGAGTTCTCCCGCCTCAAGATCGGAGTGGGCCGCCCCCCCTCCTCGATGGACCCGGCCGATTACGTGCTGCGGCCCTTCCAGCGCCGGGAGCGAGCTGAGGTGGACCTCCTGGTCGAGGACGGGGCCGACGTGCTGGAGGTCTACATATCGTCCGGCCTACAGCGGGCGGTGAGCCGCGCCTCGCAGCGAACCACTCCCTGAGCGGCTCCCGGCCAAGTCCCGATTGCAACTACCGCGGCATAGGCGTAGATTCCACTTTGGGTGAAGAGCGTTCGGGAATTCCCCGAACGCGCTGGGGAAGAGCCCAAAGGAGGAGGGTGCATGGAGGGGTCCATCTTTGTGGCTGAGGTCATCGGAACTGCCATCCTGATCCTCTTGGGGAACGGGGTGGTGGCGGCAGTGCTTCTCGCTCGGTCGAAGGCCCAGAACTCTGGCTGGATCGTCATCACCGCCGGATGGGCCTTCGCGGTGGCGATGGGCGTGTACGCCGCCGGCCGCTTCAGCGGGGCGCACATCAACCCGGCGGTCACCATCAGCCTGGCGGTGAGTGGTCTCGTCGAGTGGTCGGTGGTCCCGCAGTACCTCGCGGGAGAGTTCGTAGGGGCATTCGTGGGGTCGGTGCTGGTGTGGCTGGCCTACCTGCCCCACTGGGAGCTCACCGAGGACACCGGCCTCAAACTGGCCTGCCACTCCACCGCCCCCGCCGTTCGCAGATACGGGGCCAACCTGATCACGGAGATCATCGGCACCGCCATGCTGCTGGTTGGTATCCTGGCCATCACCACCAACAACACCCCCGAGCGTGTGGGAGACCTGGGGGCTGGTCTCAATCCGCTCCTGATCGGAATCCTGGTGTGGGCCATCGGCCTGTCCCTGGGAGGACCTACGGGTTATGCCATCAACCCGGCCCGCGACCTGGGTCCCCGCATCGCCCACGCGCTGCTCCCCATCGCCGGCAAGGGCGGCTCGGACTGGGGGTATTCCTGGGTGCCGGTGGTCGGGCCCATAATCGGCGGCATTCTCGGGGTGCTGCTCTGGAACGGCGTGGCATAGGAGCGAGCTCGCGGTACGGGGCGGGAGCAGAGAGGAGGAGCATGAAAAAGCTCATCAACCGACCCGAGGACGTGGTCCGGGAGGAGCTGGAGGGGATCGCCAAAGCTCATCCGGACCTGGTCAAGGTCTACTTCGACCCCAACTACATCGTTCGCGCCGACGCCCCCGTGCAGGGCAAGGTGGCCCTGGTATCGGGTGGAGGATCAGGTCACGAACCGATGCACGGTGGCTTTGTCGGTAAGGGCATGCTCGATGCTGCCTGTCCCGGCGAGGTGTTCACCTCCCCCACGCCGGACCAGATGCTGGAGGCCACCAAGGCCGTCGATGGCAAAGCCGGCGTGGTCCACATCGTCAAGAACTACACCGGCGACGTGCTCAACTTCGAGATGGCCGCCGACATGGCCCGTGATGAGGGTATCGACGTGGAGTCGGTGGTGATTGACGACGACGTGGCAGTGCAGGACAGCCTGTACACGGCCGGGCGGAGGGGCGTGGGAACCACTGTGCTGGCCGAGAAGATCTGCGGCGCCGCCGCCGAAGCCGGCCGGTCGCTGAAGGACGTCGCCGAGCTGTGCCGCAAGGTCGACGACAACGGCCGCAGCATGGGGATGGCGCTCACCTCCTGCACCGTGCCGATGGCCGGGCAGCCCACCTTCGAGCTGGGTGACGACGAGATGGAGATCGGCATCGGCATCCACGGCGAGCCCGGCCGGGAGCGCAAGAAGCTGGCCACCGCGGCGGAGATCGTACAGATGCTGGCCACACCCATCGTGGAGGACGTGCCCTTCCGGAGAGGCGACGAGGTGCTGGCCTTCGTCAACAGCATGGGCGGCACCCCGCTCATAGAGCTGTACGTGGTCTTCAACGACCTCTGCAAGTTCCTCGAGGGGCGGGGCATCAGCATCACGCGCAACTTGATCGGCGCCTACATCACCTCGCTGGAGATGGCGGGCACGTCGATCACCCTGCTCAAGCTGGACGACGATCTGACCCGGCTGTGGGACCTGCCGGTCCATACCGCTGGCCTGCGCTGGGGGATCTGAGTTGGGTGAGGCGTTGGGCGAGATCTCGACCCAGGAGATGCTGGCCTGGCTGGAGGCCTTTGGCGCCGCCCTCGCCGAGAACAAGCAGTACCTGACCCAGTTGGACTCGGCCATCGGCGATGCGGATCACGGCATCAACATGGACCGAGGCTTCCGGGCGGTGAAGGAGAAGCTGTCGGCTTCCGACACGCAGGACATCGGTTCC
>JBOGFC010000204.1:0-1831 GCA_050742155.1 Acidimicrobiia bacterium | reverse complement strand
GGGTTGTTCGGCCTCGGCTGGATGCTGCTGGGCTCGGCGATGACCAGGGACCCGGCCCTCCGTTCTGTGGGCTAGGGCTGTGGGAAGGCGGGGCGTAGGGGGGGCCTGTCGACCGCTAGTGAGGAAGTTTCGCCGCGATAACGTCGATCTGCTGGATGTCCGGTGGCTGAGCGAGGAGTTCGTCAGCCCGCGCCATCAGCGCCTCGGCGACCTTGCCCGACAGGTGCGCTTGTCGGCCCGAGTCATCCGGGAACACGTCGAAGATTGCGAACTTCGACGGTCCAAGGCGGATCGCGAACCATGCCGTCGTATCTGGCTCCTCCTCGACCAGCGAGAGCCCTCCTTCAAGAAAGCTCTTCACCTCTTCCTCCTTCCCCGGCTTCGCCTCCAGCGGAACGAATAGCCCGACAGTCACCATGGCCCGTCTCCTTTCAATAGACCCCGAACAGGGGGACCGGTACAGCGGATCTCCGCTTGCGTGGCCACCGCCGACGCTACTCCTCGTCCGATAGGCTCATATCGGCAGATCACGAGAAGAACGAGCGTTCGGCCAAACCGCACCGATGGCACGACCTGAGCGGTTCTCGATCGGCAGCCTTTCGACCTCTACATGATGCAAACGGCGGAACGCGGTGACCTACCGGTGGTTCGCTGGGGTCGTATCGGTGGTACCAGAGCCACCGCCATGGTCGAGTCCCTAGGACTGCCCTACGTAGAGGAGACGTTCGTGGAGCGTCGGCGCGGTCAGCCCGCCTGAGAATCCCGCAGCGGTGACCTCCAGGCGCCAGCGCTCCTGCCCCGTCTCCAGCTCCAGAGCCGACAGTCCTCGGCGGTCACTGAGGTACAGGACCTGGCCCTCGACCGCGGCCGGCTCGGCAACCTCCCCTGCGAGCGCACCCCGCCACTGCTCTTCGCCACTATGGGCGTCGACGGCATATAGGTTGGAGCTTCGGTCGGAGGGCCGGTCGGCCACGAGTACCAGGTCCTCCGCCACAGTTGGTGAGGCGGCGATCTCGCCTTCGCTGGTGAAGCGCCAGCGCTCCTCGCCAGTCTCGGCCGAGAGGGCGATGAGGGTTCCTGTGCCGGTACTAAAGTCCCTGAGGCCGAGGTAGACGTCACCGTTAGCGACAGCCGGTGAGCCTGAGACGACCCCCGGGACGGTCTGGGACCATCGAATCCCGCCCGTCTCGGGATCAAGGGCGATGACCTCGCTTCGGTCTTCGGCTTCTCCCGAGACGTCGGCAAAGAGCGGGACCGCCACGAAGAGGAGCCCGGACCCGGACGCTGGGGTGCCGGGCACCGGCCCTGGAAGGTCGGTTTGCCACAGCACCTCCCCTGTCCCCGCCTCGAGTGCCAGCAGAAGACGAGGGTGGTCGGTGCCGACATAGAGCACGTCTCCCCGAAGGAGCGGGGGTGGGTTGGCCTCTCCACCCACCTTTCTCCGCCAGCGCTCTGTGCCCGTCTCGGAATTCACCGCAACCACCTCTGCGCCTCCGTCTCCTTCCATCCCGGCGAGGGACAGGTAGACGAGGCCCTGGCCGACCCCCGGGCGGAGCGTCCGGAGCCGCCCGGTCACGAACCTCCACCGCTCGGCACCGGTGGCCGAGTCGAAGGCCCGGAGCATCCCGTTGAACCCGCCGGCCGGGCTGACGACGTAGATGGTCTCCTGGCCGCCAGTGGGGGCACTCAGTCCCTCTCCCCCGATCAGGACCCGCCAGCGCACCTCTCCGCTCTCGGGGTCGAGGGCGAGGAGGGTCGCCTCGCCGGGGAGCCGGGTGCGATCGACAGCCAGCTGCTCGGGATCGGTGCAGTCCTCGGGGACGATCTCGAT
>JBOGFC010000203.1:0-6545 GCA_050742155.1 Acidimicrobiia bacterium | reverse complement strand
CTTGGCGTAACCCCTGGTGGGAGGGAGCGCGCCTGAGGGTGTTTCCCCTACATCGGTCACTGTGAGCGCTGGTGGGGTTACTGGAGGTGGGCGCGTTGCCAGGGTCGGGTGTCGACCCCGAGGGCTCCGAGGATGCCGGTTTGGAGAGGGCTGCGTCGGGTGACTACCTGGATGGTGTCTGGGCCAGCTTGGAGGTCGACCCGGCGGATGCGTTGCAGCTCCCGCAGGGCCCGGGCCGCTGAGAGGTGCTGGTCTCCGAGGTCGGGGTCCCGGAGGTCGGCGGCTTGGAGGTCTCGGCGGATGAGGGCTTCGATGAGGGAGGCGTAGACGCAGACGGCGATGTGGCCTCTCACTCGGCGCTCGGTCCAGTGGTAGACGGGACGGAGGTTGAGGAAGTCCTTGAGGACCCGGAAGCGGTCCTCGACCTCTGTGAGGGAGCGGTAGGCCTCGACGATCCATGCCGCTGAGGCTTGTCCTTCGGACAGGGAGGTGGTGAGCACGTAGCGCCCGGCCAGGGCCTCCTCGTAGTCGAGGGCCTCCTCGTTGTAGTGGTAGAGGAATCGTCCCTCTGCGATCTCCAGGTTGAAGACCCGGGCAATCCCCGAGCCGGAGAGGATCCTGGTGGCGGCCGAGGCGATCTTGGCTTTGTCCCGCAGCCGCCCGGCCCGCACCCGATCCTCCAAGGCCAAAAGCTGAGCCTCGGTGCGGGCGATCAGATCTATCCGGCGGGTGTCGTCGCGGCGCAGCCGCTCCGCCGAGGCCACCACCACCACACGGATGCCGTCCACTTCCAGGTCGCAGGCGACCGATCGGGCTTGGGGCACCTCGACCCAGGTTGCCTGGGGGGAGGAGGAGGCGGTGATGGCGGCCCGGGCCAGGGGGGAACGGTGCAGGCGGGTGGCCAACACATGATCGAAGCCGTAGCCCCCGAGGGCCTCCAGGTTCTCTTGGGAGACCAGTCCCCGGTCGGCCACCAGGGTGATCCCCCCCACCCCGAAACGCTCCCGCAGGTCGGTGAGCACCCCGGGCAGGGTGGCGACGTCGGCGGTCGAACCCGAGAAGACGTGGTGGGCGATGGGAAGACCGTCGGAGGTGCACAACAGGCCGATCACCACCTGGGGGCGGTCCCCCCGGTGGTCCCTGGAATAGCCGAACGCCCGGGAGGGGAAACGGACCGAGGGGCCCCGGGTGGTCTGGAAGTAGGTGGAGGTCAGGTCGTAGCAGACCAGCCGCAGGTCCAGGTTGGTGAGATCGGTGAGGCGGGCATAGAGGTGGGCCTCGGTCCGCTCCTTGGCCTCCGTCACCGCGTCCAAGCCCCGGTAGCACTGGTCCAGCGAGGGTGCCCGCACCCCGGGAGGCAGCACCACGTCACCCTCCAGCCACTCTGGCAGCCGCCGCTTGGAAGAAGGACCCAGCAGCCGGTTGGCCACCATGGCGAACACCGCATCCTCCAACGCCTCGGCGCCCCTCCCCGCCCCCACCTCGGCGAAGTGCCGGTCCAGGCCCAGCCGAGCCCAATACGAGAAGACCGCCGCCATCCCCCCCACCGCCGGGGCCTCCGAGCAGTCCAACTCGTCGCCCGACACCCAGGTCCCGGAGGCGTGATGGCGCAGCGCCCCAATGATCCGATCCAACTGACCCGAATCCCGCAGCTCACCCGCCTCCCCGAGCCGCAGCAAGGTGCGGTGACGCATCATGCCCCCCTCCCGCACCGACTCCACCAACGACAGGTAGGTGTAAGTCTTGTCGCCCCTTCTCCGCCGGGTCGTCTTCACGAACATACCACCGGCATTATGGCACACCACCCCACCCATATGGTGGATATGTCGCCCCTACACTTGCTGCCGCTAGACCAGCTCGGCCACCGGTTCCCCCTGGTCACAGCATTGCCAGCCTCCCAGCAACTCCTCAACCCGCCAAAGTCGGACCAGAAGGAGCGACTCCTCGGTGGTGAAGCCGGAGATCCGGGCCAGGCCCATGACGACCTGGGAGAGGAGGGCGGTGAAGCCCAGGCTGGCCAACGTCCCGAGCAGCGCCACGGTGGTCATCTTCGTGAAGCCGTGCGCCAGGTAGAGGGCCGCGTAAGCGATGGCGGAGGCTCCCACCACCGCCACCAGCACCGGGCTAGGGGAGTGTTGGTCCCGGGTGGCACTCCCCTTCGATCCCGGTCGGTGAAGTAGTACTGGAAGTCCTCTGCCGCCTCGGGCTGGTTGCCGAGCACCACCTGCTCGTCCACTTCGAAGCCCGGTGCGCTCCCCGATTGGGGGGAAGACCTCCGCCACGGTGTCACCGAGATCCGGCCCCTCCAGCAGCCGGAAGGCCACCGTTATGCAGCGAACCTGGTCCTCGGCGGCCGTCCCTTCGCAAGCGGCCTCCTCAGTCCTCTCCACGTTCGCTTCGTAAAGCGCGTACCGGCCCCGAGGAAGAAGAGTTCGCCTCCCGGAACGTCGGCAGGTCGCAGCAAGAACATTCCCACCGCAGTGGCCAGCGCCAGGAAGCCGGCCAGCGCTTGAGGCAAGTACCCGAGCGGGCGTGGACCCTCCGTTTCCCAGCGCGGGTCGAAGGAAGTTCCTGGCTCGAGCTGCCACCACGTCGGTTCGCTCTCCATACCGAGGATTGTGACAGGGAAGCACCCCGGAAGCAGGGTTTGTGAGGCCTACCCTGAAGATCCCGGCGCGCTCACCGAGGGGCCAGCTCCCGGCTCATCTCCACCGCCTTCTCCAAGACGGAGAGCGCCGCCCCACCCTCCACTGATCGGGTCGCCAGCTCCATCCCCTCCTCGAACCCCCAGGCGAGGCCGGCCGCCACCAGGGCCGGGGCGGCGTTTACGAGGGCGATGTCCCGGCGCGGGCCCAGCTCCTTGCCGGACAGGATGGCCCTGGTTATGGCCACGTTCTCGGCCACCTCCCCACCCGTCAACTGCTCGGGGCGGGCCCGGGGTACCCCGAAGTCCTCCGGGGTGAACTCGGCGTGGGTGATCTCTCCTTCCTTGAGGCGGAAGATATAGGAGGGACCGGTGGTGCTCAGCTCATCCAGGCCGTCCTCGCCGTAGTAGACGAAGGCGTACTCGGCCCCTAGCTCACGAAGCACGCCGACCATCCGCTCGGCCATCCGCGGGTCCGCCACGCCGAGGGCCTGGCGTCGCGCCCCGGCCGGGTTGGCCAGCGGACCGAGGAAGTTGAACACCGTCGGCACACCCAGCTCACGACGGACCGGCACTGCATGCCGCATGGCCGGGTGGTAGAACGGGGCGAAGAAGAAGCCGAATCCGACCTCCCGCACCATCCGCACCGTCGCCTCGGGGGGGAGCTCGATCACCATCCCTAGGCCCTCCAGCAAGTCGGCCGAGCCGCTCCGGGAGGAGGCGGCCCGGTTGCCGTGCTTGGCGACCTTGGCGCCGGCCCCGGCCGCCACCAAGGCGGCGGTGGTGGAGATGTTGAAAGTGCCCGAGCGGTCGCCTCCGGTGCCGGCCGTGTCCACGAGCACGAGGTCCTCGAGCTCCACTCGCACCGCCGCCTCCCGCATGGCCCGCACCAGCCCGGTCATCTCCGCCACCGTCTCTCCCTTGATGCGGAGGGCGATGATGAAGGCGGCGATCTGGGCCGGAGCGGCCCGCCCGGCCATCACCTCGTTCATGGCGGCCCGGGCCTGCTCCTCGCTGAGGTCCCGGCCGGCGGTGAGCAGGCCGAGGACCTCCGGCCAGGAAACGTCCGCACCCCCAGGGGGAGAGCTGGAAGGGCGGATCAGTCCCACCACACGTCGTGCTCGAGCACACCCTCGGCGATGAGATTCTTCTGGATCTGGGTGGTCCCTTCGACGATGGTGAGCTGCTTGGCGTCCCGGTAGTAGAGCTCGGTGGGATGGTCGGCCATGTACCCGGCCGCCCCGAGGAGCTGCACCGCCCAACCGGAGGCCTTCACGGCCAACTCGGTGGCGTAGTACTTGGCCATGGAGAGGAAGGGGGCGTACTCCTTCCCGAAATGGCCCTCATCCACCATCCTGGCCGCCCGGTAGGTGAGGAGGCGGGCGGCCTCGATCTCGGTGGCCAGCTCGGCGTACACCCAGCGGATCCCCTGGAAGTCGGCGATGGTCTGCCCGAAGGCCGGGCGGGCCTTGTCGTACTCCACCGCGTACATGAGGGCGCCCTCGGCCAAACCGATCCCCCGGGCGGCCACGATCGGGCGCATGGCATTGAGCGACATCATGGCCGTCCGAAAGCCGGACCCCTCCTCCCCCAGCCGGAGCGAGTCGGGCACGAAAACCTCGTCGAAGATCACCTCGGCGGTGGGGACCGCCTTTACCCCCATCTTCTTGTCCACCCGCCCGATGGTGACCCCCTCCGACTGGCGAGGCACGATGAAGGCCGTGAAGCCGTGGTGGCCGGCGTCGGGATCGGTCTTGGCGAACACCACGAAGAAGTCGGCCACGGTCGCCCCGCTCATCCACGACTTGGTGGCCTGCAGTTGGTAACCCCCCCGGTCCGGCTTCGCCTGGGCCCGCTGCCCCGCCACCCAGGAGCCGGCCTCCGGCTCGGAGAGGGCGAAGGCGCCCCGCCCACGCCCCTCCGCCACTCCCCGCACCCATTCCTGCTTCTGCTCCTCGGTGCCGGCGATGAGGATGGGCCCGGTGGCGAGGCGGGAGAGGAGCAGCATGAGTGCCGAGGACTGGCAATATTTGGCCACCTCCTCGATGGCCACCACCAGCCCCAGCGTGCCCGCCCCGGAGCCCCCGTACTCCTCGGGGATGGCCAGGCCCATCAGTCCAAGCTCGGCGAAGAGCTGGAACAGCTCCTCCGGGTACTTCTCCTCCTCGTCGAGGCGACGTGCGACCGGCTTGACCCGCTCCTGGGCCATGCGGCGGACGGTTCTTTGCAGCTCGGTCAGCTCGGGAGCAAGCTCGAAGTCCACAGCGCGAACCTTAGGTTCCTACGAACGTGTAGCGTTCGCTAAAACCTAAGGTTCGCCGGTTCGCCTTACGCGCTCCGGCGGAGGATGCGCTTGCGCTCCCGCTCGGTAGTACCCCCCCAGATGCCGTATCGCTCCCTGGCCTCCAGGGCGTACTCGAGACATTCCTCCCGGACCGGACAGGTGCGGCACACCGCCAGGCCGGCCTCGGCCTCCTCGTCGGAGAGCGGAAAGAAGAGTGCCGGGTCCATGCCCCGGCAGGCGGCCCTCTCCATCCAGGCCTGCTGCTCATCGGAAGCGAGGTCGTCGATCATGGCTCCGCGCGGGGGGAACGCTCGACCCCCTTGGAGAGACGTATCGGCCCGCCGAAAAGTTTCCTTTATCGATAGGCGATCCAGCAAGTCTTTCTTCCCCCCGGACGGAAGCCAGACACCCTCGGGCGTTAGAGTGTCTAGGGCCCGCCGAGGAGATCGAGACTGCTGTACTTCGCCTATACCTCCATGATGGCTCCCCAGCGCCTCGCAGAGTTCGCTCCCGCGGCGGAGTTCCGCTTCATCGCTCACCTTCCCGAGACCAAGCTGATCTTCCCGTCCAGCAACGGGAAGTGGGAGGGCGCCTTGCCGTCCGTGCGCCCGGAACCCGGCAACACGGTCTGGGGGGCCATCTTCGAAGTGCCGGAGACCGAGCTGAAGTCCGTCGACGAGGCCGAGGCCGAAGAGGGGCGGGTCCGCACCACCCTCTCGGCCATGGATCGGGCCGGACATCGCTACGACGTGGTGACCCACGTCCTGGAGGATGAGAGCGATGGAGAGTTGCGCCCCTCCCGTGAGTACATGGCCCTGGTGGTGGAGGGTGGCCGCCATTGGAGCCTGCCCACCGGCTGGGTGGCCGGGCTGGAAGAGTACGTCGACGACTCCCTCTGGTAGGAACAGCCTTCTCGGGCCGGGCGTTGTACTCTGGTACCGAGCTCGCCGGGCGGCCGCGGCGCTGAGGCGCTGAGGAAAGTCCGGACTCCACAGGGCAGAGCGCTGGGTAATCCCCAGGCGGGGCGACCCGACGGAAAGTGCCACAGAGAGCAGACCGCCGATGGCCCGGAGAGGGCACAGGCAAGGGTGAAAGGGTGCGGTAAGAGCGCACCAGCGGCCCAGGAGACTGGGCCGGCTCGGTAAACCCCGCTCGGAGCAAGGCCAAGCAGGGACAGGGTGGCCCGCCCGCTACGTCCCAGGTAGGCCGCTAGAGGCCGGCGGCAACGCCGGTCGGAGAGAGATGGCCGTCCCGGGCCCCGGCCCGGACAGAATCCGGCTTACAGGCGGGCTCGCAGCCTCAAACCCCCTCTGAGCAGGGGGTTTGAGGTTTTCCTGGGCCTCCGAGAAAGCCTCGTGACACAAATATGACACAAGAGCGCGGCTTCACGATCGGCTTAACCGCCCTGGCGCAGGAGGAGGAGACAGTCATCGTTAGGCTGACCTCTGTGCCCCTGCTGACTCTGCTCCGGGAACGGTCCAGGCTTCCCTGAGCGGTGCCGATGCTCGAGCCGATCGAAAACCACCTGCGTTCCAACGACGTCTTGGACTCTGCGGCAGATCTGGTTGTTCGGGGATGGCCCCTCACCATCGACGGGATGCTGCGAAACGCAGACGC
>JBOGFC010000202.1:0-1634 GCA_050742155.1 Acidimicrobiia bacterium | reverse complement strand
CCACCGCCCGGAGCCGCGGAATCGATTCCGCTACCGCTTCTTCCATACCCAACACACAACCCAAGCATGGCCGAGGTTCCCGTGCCCCATTTCCCACCACTCGAAGGGACTCGTACGGCATATCCTGGAGCCCTCTTAATCTCGGTCTGTGGCGCTCTCGTGCAACCCTTACAGCGACTTATGAGTGGTTGGGGTGTGAGGGACGCCGAGATCTACGAGGCCAACCGGGCGGATCTCGTCCGATACACCGCGGTACTCGTCGGGCCCCACGACGCCGAAGACGTGGTATCGACGGTCATGCTGCGTGTTCTTGAACGCCGGCGGCTGGACGATCTCGAAGATGCCCGAGCCTATCTGTTTCGGGCTGTTCTCAATGAGTGTCGGTCACGAGTGACCCGGGCCCGGGCGGCGCTGGGGTCGGCCGACGTCAGCGTGCCTCCTCCAACAGATCCTCAGCCGGAGGTGTTGGCTGCGGTCATGGGGCTGCCGGTGCGTCAGCGTGCCGCCACGTACCTCGTTTACTGGTCAGACCAGTCGGTGGCCGAGACGGCGCGGCTGATGGCGACCAGACCGGGCACGGTGAAACGCTACTTGCACCCCGCCCGACGCAAACTGAAAGGAGTTCTCGATGGCGACTGAACCCACCCGAGATGACATCACATTGGCCTTCCAGAGGTCGTATCAGCACATTGTTGAGCAGGCGCCAACGGGCGCCGAGTGGCCTCTCGCCCCGAAGATCGAACGGCGTGGTCCGATCAGACAAGGCGGTCGGCCAGCGTGGACTCTGGCTGTTCTCTTGCTGGTGGCCACCTTCGGGTTTGGGGCGGGTTGGCTGCTCGCACCTCAGTCAAGGGCGGCCAGCGAGCCGTTCGTCCTCCAAACCGTTCCCCCGACGACTGCCGTGCCATCCCCGCAAGCCCCGACAGAGGACTTCCCCAATCCCCGCGAGGCGGCGATCGCGGCAGCTCTCGCCCAAGACCCGAGCCTCGAGAACCCCTCGGTCAGCCGCATGGTGGTGATCTACGCGGACAGCACGATCGTGGACCTACGCGTCCAGGTTCAGGCCGGCGGGTTTTGCCACTGGTACGGCGTGGTCGGACGGGTAGACAACGGTGAGCTGCGGTGGGATGGCGGCCCTGCCATCGCATGTGAAGGCTGAAGAAGTGCTGATCCGGATCGGAGGCGAGGTCCTCTGCAAGGCGCTAGATGAAACCGATTGCCCTTTCAGAGCTTCCCTGGCCTCTCGGGGGCGGAGACGGGCTCTCACGAGGCAAGGGACCCGATACCCTGCCGGACGGCCGAAGGCGGTTCCAACACCGAGGCACAATCCTCGGAGGTCCTGCCGGCTGTGGGAACCGGAGGACCACTCGCAACGTCCCATCAATAGATGAGTCGGACCCCTCTGCGCATCGCTCTCTTCGCTCTTGCGGTGGCGATAGCGGGCTGCTCGCCGGGAAGGTGCCCCAGTGGTGGGGGGAGAGGAGCGGGACCAGTCCGTCGCGACCACGCTCCCCGCCGACCAAGCCGCCTACCGAGAGCATTGGCAGATTTGGGAGGGCCAAGGCATCGATGATTACCGGTTGGTCTACGAGGAACCTTTCTGTGTCCTGCCCAAACCGTAGGGACGTTCACCG
>JBOGFC010000201.1:0-12827 GCA_050742155.1 Acidimicrobiia bacterium | reverse complement strand
AGCTACCGGGCCTATTACCAGCGCTGGGCGCAGACCTGGGAGTTCCAGGCGCTCCTCAAGGCCCGCCCGGCCGCCGGCGACCCGGAGCTGGGCCAGGCCTTCTCCGCGCTGGTGGAGCCTTTCGTCTTCCCCGAGACCCTCTCCCCCGAGGCGGTGCGCGAGGTGCGCCAGATGAAGGCCCGGATCGAGGCGGAACGCATCGATCCCGGGGAGGATCCAGACTTCCACCTCAAGCTAGGACCGGGCAGCCTGGTGGACGTGGAGTTCGTCACCCAGCTCCACCAGCTCCTCCACGGCGGACGGATCCCCGAGCTGCGGGTCGGCGGGACCTTGGAGGCGCTGGACGCCCTCAGCCGCCACGAGATCCTGCCCCAGGCCGCCGCCGATGCGCTGGCCGAGGCGTACCTATTCTGCGGGGGGGTGCGCAACCGCCTCTTCCTCCAGGCAGGCCGAGCCAGGGATTCCCTCCCCGGCGAGGTCGAGGAGGCCACCGGGCTGGGGCTGTCACTCGGGTACTCGACGAGGCCGCGCGCCTCGCTGCGGGAGGATTACCGGCGCCACACCCGCCGGGCCCGCCGGGTGGTGGATCGCTGGTTCTACGGCGTCTGAACGCCTCGAGGGCCCCAAGAGGAACGAATAGCATCAAGCCGTGACCATCACCTTCAACTCCTCTCCTGAGCCGACCCTCGGGGTGGAGCTGGAGCTGCAGGTGATCGACCAGGGCACCCTCGACCACGTCCCGGCCGCTTCTGAGATCCTCGCCGAGCTCGGACACCCCTACCGGATCAAGCACGAGCTCTTCGAGTCAACCGTCGAGATAAACACCGACATCTGCCATACAGTCAAGGAGGCGCGGGCCGATCTGCAGGAGAAGCTCGACACCCTGCAGGCGGTCTGCGACCGCCGGGGCTGGGCGCTGCTCTCGTCCGGCACCCATCCTTTCGCCGGCTGGGCCACTCAGGTGATCTCCCCCGACCCTCGCTACCACCGGCTGGTGGAGGAGATCCAGTGGCCGGCCCGGCAACTCCTCATCTTCGGCATCCACTTCCACGTCGGCGTGGACGGTCCCGAGAAGGCGATCGCCGTGCAGAACTCGGTGGCCACCTACATCCCCCACTTCCTCGCCCTGTCGGCCTCCAGCCCCTTCTGGGGCGGCTTCGACACCGGGCTGGCCTCAGCGCGAACCAAGGTGTTCGAGGTCATGCCGACCGCCGGGCTCCCCTATCGGATGGACAACTGGCACGAGTTCCTCCATTTCATGGACGCCTTGCGCTCGGCGCGCACCATCCAGACCGTGCGTGAGGTGTGGACGGACATCCGCCCTCATCCGGAGTTCGGCACGGTGGAGCTACGCATCTGTGATGCCACCCCGACCCTCGCCGAGCTCTCCTCCCTGGCGGCCATGGCCCAGGCCATGGTGGTATGGCTCGACCGCCGCTATGAGGGCGGCCGCCCGCTCCCGCTGGCGCGGCCCTGGATCGTGCGGGAGAACAAATGGCGGGCGGCCCGCTTCGGCCTGGCGGCCGACCTGATCGTCGACAACGAGGGCTCGCTCAAGCCCTTGTTACGCAGCATCCGGGAGCTGGTGGAGGACCTCTCGCCGATCGCCCGGGAGCTCGACTGCCAGGAAGAGCTGGAAGGGGTGGAGCACATCATCGCTCAAGGTCCCTCCTACCTCCGGCAGCGCCGGGCCTGGGAGCGGACCGGCGACCTCATGGAGGTGGTGAGGGGCCTGATGGTGGAGCTCCGCACCGGCCGGTTCGGGAGCTAAAAGCGATCTTCACCTGACCGCACCCCGGAGCCCCCGAGCCTCCACCAGGGCCTCTCGCACCCATCCGGCCCGGCCCTCCTCGATAGCCTCCGCCCAGGCCCCGAGCTGCTGGGCGAACGAGCGGAGCTCCGGCGCCAGCAAGTCGCGGTTGGCCACCAGCGCCTCAGTCCACCAGCTCGGATCGGAGGACGCCACCCGGGTGAGGTCGGCGAAGCTGCCCCCGGCCAGCTCCAAGGCCCTCCGCTGATCGGCCGCCCGGCGAAGGAGGGCCGCCGCCAGCACCTGCGGCAGCTGGCTGATGAGGGCCACCGCCCCGTCGTGCTCGTCGGCGGTCATCCGAACCGTATGAGCTCCCAGAGCGGCCACCATGGCCTCGACCGCCAGCAGATCCTCCTCGGCCGCCCCGTCGGTGACCAACACCCAGGCCGCCCCTCGAAACAAGCTGGGCGAGGCCTCCCCCGGCCCACTCGATTCCCGACCGGCCATGGGGTGTCCGCCGACGAACCGAGGGAGGTGGGCGCCGGCCGCCACCACCGGCCGCTTGACCCCGGCCACGTCGGTGACCAGCGCCTCGGTGCGCAACTCGGCCAGCGTGGCGATTACCGCGGCGGGCGGCGCCGCCAGCAGCACCAGCTCGGCGGCCAAGAGGGCGGCATGGCGATCGGGGGCCAGCTCGTCGATCGCTCCTCGTGATTCGGCCAGCCGGGCGGCCTCCGGGCGGGGATCCCACCCCACCACCCGCCACCCCGCTTCCCGCAGCCCCAGCCCCACCGAGGAGCCGATCAGGCCGGTCCCCAGGATGGCCGCCCGGGTCACAGCTCCAGGCCCATCACCTCGGCGAGCCGCCGGACCTGGTCCATCAAGGCGGCGAACTCCTCGGGCAAGAGAGCCTGGGCCCCGTCCACCAGGGCCACCTCCGGGGCGGGGTGGACGTCCACCATGAAACCGTCCGCCCCGCTCACCAGGGCGGCTCTGGCCAGGGGCGGGACCAGCGCCTTCTTCCCCGTGGCGTGGGAGGGATCCACCACCACCGGCAGGTGGGAGAGCTGCTTGCAGACCGGCACCGCGGTGATGTCGAGGGTGTTGCGGGCCGACGTCTCGAAGGTACGGATCCCCCGCTCGCACAGGATCACCTGGTGGTTCCCCTCCTTGTAGACGTACTCGGCGGCGTTGAGCAGCTCCTCGACCGTGGATGTGAAGCCCCTCTTCAGGAGGACCGGCTTGGGCTGGCGCCCCACCTCGGTGAGCAGGGTGAAGTTGGCCATGTTGCGGGTTCCCACCCGGACGATGTCGGCGTAGGAGGACACTCGATCCACATCGCGCGGGTCGACCACCTCGGCCACGAAGGGAAGACCGAAGGCCTCCCGCGCCTCGGCCATCATCTCCAGGCCCGCTTCGCCGAGCCCCTGGAAAGAGTACGGAGAGGTGCGCGGCTTGTAGGCGTCGCCCCTCAGGATGGTGGCCCCGGCTTCCTGGACCGCCTTGGCGGCCTGGAAGAGCTGCTCACGGCTCTCCACCGCGCAGGGCCCGGCGATCACCGCGAAGTGGCCCCCGCCGATCTTCGCCCCTGCCACCTCGATTACCGTGTCGTGGGGCTGAAAGTCCCGGCTCACGAACTTGAAGGGCTTGAGGACCGGGACGGCCCGCTCCACCCCCGGCAAGGCCTCCCACGGAAGCTGATGGATCTGCTCCCGGTCGCCGATCGCCCCGATCACCGTGCGGAGCTGGCCCCGCGACACGTGGGCCTGGGCGCCGATCTGCTCCAGCCGCTCGACGACGTGGGCGATCTCGTCCTCCGTGGCGCCGTGGCGCATGATGATGATCACGACCGCCAAGCTATCAGCTCCGGGGCTTCTCCCCTCCGGTCCTGGGAGCTTGCAGGAGCTAGCAGATATGTTACTGTTGCGAGCACAGTGAGGAAACGTCGAGACCAAGGGTCCGAGCTGGGCCGGTTCATCCGGCAGCAGCGGGAGAGCTCGGCCATCTCGCTTCGCAACCTGGCCGACCGGACGGGCATCTCCAATCCCTACCTCAGCCAGATCGAGCGGGGGTTGCGGAGGCCGTCGGCCGAGATCCTCAAGGCGATCGCCCGGGGCCTCTCCATCCGAACCGAGGCCCTCTACGAGCGGGCGGGGCTGTTGGAGCAAAGCGACGGCCCTCCCGGCGTGGAGGCGGCTATCGACGCCGACCTTCAGCTCACCAGGCGCCAGAAGCAGGCGCTGCGAGAGGTCTACCGGAGCTTCCTCCGGTCCAATCAGAAAGGGGCGACAGGATGAAGGCCACCGAAGCCTCCAAGAAGACGGTCTATGCCCTGCTCGGGGCGCCGGTGACGGTGGCTCGGCGGGTGGCCGGGGTGAGCGGGCGCCTCTCCGAGGAGGCCCGCAAGGAGTTCGATGCCTGGGTACGGGAGGGAGAGGCGATCACCAAGCGCCTGGCCGACCGCGACCTGGTGGAGAGCCTGAGCGTGGAGCAGGTTCAGGCACAGGTCGAGAAGATCAGGGGGCAGCTCGAAGAGGTGGTGGCGGGCTGGAGAAAGTCGCTCCGGGACGAGGGCAGGGCCGAACCCGCCGAGCAAGAGGCCGAGGTTCCCACCCCCAAGAGGGCGGCCCCCAAGAGGAGCGGTCCGGGAAGCAGCGCTCCCCCTACGACTTGACGGCGGGTTCGGTCTGACGGGCGTGCACCACCCAGTCCTCGACCATGCCCAGGGTGGGGAGGCGGCGCACCAGTCGCTTGTTGTCGTTGAGGATGGCCATCTTCTTGAGGAGCGACTGGGGGCTGCGACGGCGGAGCTCCCGCACGGTGGCCACGCCCACCGCCTCCAAGAGATCCGAGTACTCCGACCCCACCCCTTTGATGCGCATCAGGTCGGCCAGGTTGAGCCACTCCAGCAGCTGGACCTCGTCCAGACCGGTCCGCTCGGCGAGCTCGGCCCGTCCCGACCGGGTGGCGGCTCGCTTCAGGAAGGCCTCGGTGGTGCGAAGGCCGACCCGGCGCAGCTTGGTCGCGTTGGCAGGAGCCATCCCCTTTATCGCGCCGATCGAAGCCATCCTGCTCCTCTCTACCGAACCGGGGCCCGCCCGGACGTCTCCCTCGCCGCCTCGCGCGGGAGATTACTAAGGGCACGGCCGGCCGCTAAAAAATCGGGAAAACATAGCTTCAGTTGCCTTTTTCTGGCTTGACGAGCCGCCGAATCGCCCCGGCCAGCGAGGCCCACAGGCTGGAGAAGAACAGCGAGAGCCCCCGCACCTCCCCAGCCGGCCCCCCCCCATCCTCGCCGGGAGCCGAGAGCGTCGCCTCCAGGCACTCGACGAACTGGCGGGCGAGCCGGGTCGACATCTCCCTGACGAGCCCGGTCCGGCCGAACTGGGCGGCGGCACCGGCCAGCGTCAGGTCGGCGTCGACGATCACCTTGGTTCCCTCCGAGACCTCCTCCAGGCGGTAAGCGACCTCCACCTGGGCGCGGCTCCCGCCGCGGCGGTCTACACCGGCGCCTCGAATCTGGCCCGTACGGGTGGAGTCGTCGCGTTCCACCGTCGCCTCGCCCTCGAAGGCGGCCGTCATCGGACCCAGCTTCACGGATACCTTTCCCGCGTAGCTGCCTTCCGGGCGCACCTCGGAGAGCTCGGTTCCCGGCATGCATTCGGCCACCGCCCGGACGTCGGCGAAGAAGTCCCACACGGTCTCAGGCCCCTGAGCCACCACGAACTCCTGGGTAATCTTCACGATGGGCCCCGCGGCCGGAGGTCGGCCACGTCGAGCGGGGTATCGACGTCGCGGGGGGGCAGCTGATCGAACCGCACCTCCTCCACCCACCCCGGGTGCGCCTCGAGCAACCGCCTGGCTCCCTGGTCGCCTCTCAGGCTCATCAGCCGGGGCCACAGTGCCCGGTCCACCAGCACCGGGTTGCCCCGGGTGTAGCGATACTTGGGGACCACCGCCCACCGACGAGAGCTACGGTAGGCCTCCACCAGCGCCGACAGCACGGCCGGGTCGACTTCCGGCTGGTCGCCCAGGAGGATGAAGGTGGCCTCCATCCGGCCTTCCCGCTCGAGGGCTGCCAAGCCGGCTCGCAGCGACGAGGCCTGGCCCTCACTCCACTCCGGGTTGAGGACCACCACCGCCTGCCCCAGGTCGACCCGCTCGAGGATCGTCTCCGCCTCGGAGCCGAGCACCACCACCACCTGATCGACCGGCCAGGCCGTTGCTCGTTCAAGGATGTGGCCGAGCAGGGGGCGCCCGCCCCAGTCGATCAACTGCTTGGACTCCCCCATCCGACTCGACGCCCCGGCCGCCAGGATGAGGGCGGCGATCACGAGCTCCCCCTCCCCCTGGGTGGGGGTTGGGAGGAGAGTTGATGGATCCGGCCCTCCTTCCCCCGAAGCGGCTCGCCGGTCCCGGACCCGTAGCGCACCTGGATCATCTCGGCCAGGATCGAGACGGCCACCTCGGCCGGCTGCTCGGCGCCGATGTCGAGGCCCACCGGCCCGTGGATCCGTCCCAGCTGCTCCTCGGCGAACCCGGCCTCTTGCAGCTTGGCCAGTCTCCGTTTGTGGGTGCGACGGCTCCCCATCGCCCCCACGTACCGGGCCGGGCTCCGGAGCACCACCGGTAGCACCGGGTCCTCGAAGCGCACGTCATGGCTGAGCAGCACCACGTAGGTGCGGTGGTCGAGCTCCAGCTTCTCGAGCACCTCCTCCGGCCAGCCCACCAGGATCTCGTCCGCTTCCGGAAACCGCTCGGCGGTGGTGAAGGCCGGCCGGGCATCCGAGACGGTGACCTGGAACCCCAGCTCCTTGGCCATCTTCACCAGCGGCTGGGCGACGTGGACCGCCCCGAAGATCACCAGACGGGGGGCCGGGGCCACCGTCTCGATGAATACCTCCCGCTCCCCGTAGCCGAGGGTGAGACTCTGCTCGCTCTCCATCAAAGAGCGGGCGTCGGCCACCACATCTTCGGCGACGTCCTCCGGGAGCCCACCGGCCACCGGCCCCTTCTCATGGTCGAAGACTGCACCAGCCCCGGTGTCGGGGCCACTGACCACGGTGGCCAGCGCTCCCAACCGCTCCTCGTCCACCAAACGACGCAAGGCCGAATGAACGGGGTTCACCATCGCTCGACGAAGACCTGGATGGTCCCCCCACAGGCCAGCCCCACCTCGAAGGCTTCCTCATCGGCGATACCGTAGGTGACCAGCCGAGGCTCACCGGTGCGGAGCACTTCCTGGGCGTGGAGGAAGACGTCGTTCTCCACGCAGCCCCCGGACACCGAGCCTTCCATGTCGCCGTCGGAGGACACCAAGAACTTGGCCCCCTCCGGTCGGGGCGCCGACCCCTGCACCCGGACCACCGTGGCCACCGCCACCTCTTTCCCCTGGTCCTGCCAGCGCTCGATGGTGTCGAGATAGCTCCTCATGACATCGACTCTAGGAGCCCCACCACCTCGGTCAGGTCGGCCAGATTGGCGGCGGGCAGGAAATCGTCCACGTAGGGCAGCGCGGTCCTGATGCCGCGCGCCTCAGGCTGGTAGTCCTCATGCCCCGCCAGGGGGTTGAGCCAAACCACCCGGTGGACGCTCCGGGCGAACCGTGCCATCTCCTCCCGCAGCAGGTGGGGGTCACCACGGTCCCAACCATCCGAGATGACCAGGGCGATCGGCCCGCCCCGTGCCGCGCGGCGGCTCCATTGGCGATTGAAGGTGCGCAGCGCCTCCCCGATGCGGGTCCCACCCGACCAGTCGTGGACGCTGCTCGCCAGCTTGGCCAGAGCCAGATTGGCGTTCCGCTCCCGGATCTCCCGGGTGACGCGGGTGAGACGGGTGGCGAACACGAAGGCCTCCACCCGGCCGAGGCGCCCGCGGGTGGCGTGGATGAAGTGGAGCAGCACCTCCGTATAGCGCTCCATCGAGCCGCTCACGTCGGCCAAGACGACCAGCGGCCGGGGGCGGCGGCGGCGCTCGGCGAAGGCGAGGGGGATGAGGGGCCCCTCTTGCTTGACCGCCCGACGAAGGGTGCGCCGCAGATCCGGGCTCCTCGGCCGTCGGGCAGGATTGAGGCGGCGGCTCCTGGTGAGCGCCGGCTCCCAGCCCATGCGGGAGATCAGCCGGCGCACCTCGGCCAGCTCCTCCGGGGAGAGCTCGGCGAAGTCACGCTGGACCAAGCGCTCGACGGCCGACCACCCGGCCCGAGCGGAGGACTCCCTCTCCTGCTCCTCCCAGCCACCCTGGACCGCCACCGGCCGGGACGATCCCAGCTTCTTCACCTCCAGCACCTCGCCCCCGGGCGGCTCCGGCTCGGTGGGTGCTCGCCCCCCGAAGAAGAGCTCGAAGGCCTCGTCGAAGGCCGGCCGCTCCTCGGGACGGGAGAGGCTCACCGACCTCATGGCGAGATAGAGGTCGTCCCGGTCCGCGAGCCCCACCAGAGCGGCCGCCTGCAGAAGGTCGGCGGAGGTCTGAGGCACCACCGTGAGCCCACGAGTTCGCAGGTAGCGTGCGAACTGGATGAGGTTGGAGGCGAAGGGGTCGCTCATCGACCCCAGCGTATCCGGACCGTCCCCCCAAGCTCTATGTCCTCAGGGGCCACCGATCCCCCAATCCCCCGGCCCAAAGGGAGGGGGAGGAGTCACGGCTCCAGCATGAACTCCGGCAAGTGGGTCCACTCGAAGTGACCACCGTCCGGGTAGGTCCAGCCGCCGCCCCAGGCGAACCCCCACTCGTGGAAGGTGGCGACGATCTTGCGGTTCATGGCCACCGGTCCCCCGTAGGGGTTGCGGCTCGGGTTGATGTCGATGGCCGCTCCCCAGGCATGTCGGGAGAGGGCCCCGCCCTTGTCACCGCCTCGCATGGCCCGGGGGTTGTAACAGCCTCCGCTCCGTTGGAAGTCGTCGGGATCGATCTGGTAGATGAGGCCGCTCTCCTGCAGGTCGGCCATGGCCCCGGCCAGGTAGGGAGCCATGAGCCGATGGCAGCGGAAACGGCCCAGCACCGGCAGTTCCATCCAGACGATGTTCCCTTTCTCCCAGGCTGGATCGATCGTCACCTGGTCGCCGAAACCGGGCCGGTAGGCGAACTCGCCGAACCGTTGCTTGACGAGGGCGGCCGGCAGGACGCCGTTAAGGTCGGGTTCGTCCTCCGAGGTCCGCACTGAGATCGCCTGGTCCGGGGGCAGCCGCCCTTCCAGGGTGGCCAGCACGGAAGGCGGGTCGGCCAGATCCCACAGGAGCACGAAGGAGGGGCGCACCATTCCCAGCGAGACCGCCGTCCGCTCGCTGATGGCCATCTCCGCCCATCGGATGTCCTCATCGGGGACCACTGCCCCTACCGGCAGGCGCCAGAACGCGCCGTCCCAGCCGATGACCTCCACCTGGTCACCCGGCCGGGCGCCCCGCAGGCGGGCCGAGGCCTCCCCGAGCACCACCTGGCCGGCGGCCAGGGCGTTGGCCGCCTCGCCCCCCATCAGCCGCAGGACGCGGTGAGGGTCGACGGCCAGGGTGGACATGGGGTAACGGAAGCCGTCCGGAGCCGCCTGCACCACCTCCGCCCCCCGCAGCACCCGCAGCAGCTCGAGGGTGCCGCTGTGGAAGATGGCCAGGTTGGCGCTCTGGTCCCCGGCGACCTCCTGCACCACGAACTGTGCCTCCGGGCTCAACCCTCCGGGCTGGTAGACGGTGACAGTGACCTGGTGGGCAGGATCGGAGGCGGCCGCCGTCGTCGGTGAAAGGAGCAGCGCCAGGGCCAAGAATGCCCGCATATCAGGCCGAGGCGAGCAGCCGCTCGGGGCCCAGGGAGCGCACCCGGGATACGTCCTCCTGGTACTTGAGCACCACCCCCAGGGTGTCCTCGACGACGGCCGCCTCCAGGTGCTCCTTCCCGAGCACCGTCAGCGCCGCCGCCCAATCCAGGGTCTCGGCCACCCCGGGGGGCTTGAACAGGTCCAGCTCCCGCAGCCGCTCCATGGCACGGGCCAGCTCGCCCGCCAGCGCCTCCGAGATCCCGGGCACCTTGCCCAACACGATGGCCACCTCCCGCGCGAAGTGCGGATAGTCGATCCAGTGGTAGATGCAGCGCCGCTTGAGGGCGTCGTGGATCTCACGGGTGCGGTTGGAGGTGATCACCACCACCGGAGGCTGCTGGGCCGCAATCGTTCCGATCTCGGGGATGGTCACCTGGAAGTCGGAGAGCAGCTCCAGCAGGTAGGCCTCGAACTCCTCGTCGGCCCGGTCCAACTCATCGATGAGCAGCACCGGCCGGCGCCCTCCGGCAGCCCGCTCGATGGCCTGCAAGAGCGGACGGGCCACCAGGTAGTCGCGGCTCATGATGTCCTTCGCGTCCGCCCGCTCGCCGGCACCGTGCGCCTCGAGAAGCCGGATGGCCAGCATCTGGCGCGCGTAGTCCCACTCGTAGAGGGCATGGTTGACGTCCAGCCCCTCGTAGCACTGCAAGCGGATGAGCTCTTCGCCGAGGATGGCGGCCAGCACCTTGCCGACTTCGGTCTTGCCCACCCCGGCCTCGCCCTCCAGGAAGAGCGGCCGGCCGAGCTGCAGCGCCAGGTGGATGGCCATCGCCAGCCCCCGGTCGGCGATGTAGCGCTGGCGGCCGAGGGCGCCGAGCACCTCGTCCACGGTCTGGGGGATCATTGGGCCAGGTTAGATGCCCTGGCAAAGGCGGTGCGAAGGGCTCGCTGCGTGAAGACCCTCGCCAGGTGGGCCTTGTACTCCTCGGAGCCATACAGGTCTCCGATGACGGTGATCCCCTCGGTGGCCCGGGCGGCGGCTTGCTCGATGGCTTCCGGCGAGCCGTCGGTCCCCACCAGGGCCTCGGCCACCCCGGGTGCCAGCCCGGCCACCGTTCCCACCCCGGTCACGGCGATGCGGGCTTCTGCCACCGTTCCCCTGACCATCCGAACCCAGGCGGCGCTCCCCGCCACCGCGAAGTCGCTGTGGCCGCCCCGCCGACCCAGCTTGTCGTAGGCGGAGCCCTGGCCGTTCTCACTCAGGGGAATCCGGATCTCGATGAGGATCTCGTTCTCCTGCAACGCCGAGAGCATGGTGTCGACGAAGAACTCGTCGGCGGTGATCTCCCGGGTGCCTTCCACCGAGCGGGCCACCAGGGTGGCCCCCATTGCGAGGACGGCGGCCGGCTCGTCGGAGGCCGGGTCGGCGTGGGCCACCGAACCACACACCGTCCCCCGGTTGCGCACCTGTGGATCGCCCACCCAGGAGGCCGCCTCCCAGAGAGCTCGTGCCCGCCGGCGAACGAGCTCGCTTCGGGCCACCTGGGCGTGGGTGACGTTGGCCCCGATGACCAGATAGTCACCCTCCTCCCGGAGCTGGTCCAGACCCGGGATGCGGCCGATGTCCACCAGCAGCTCCGGGGAGAGCAAACGTAGCTTCATCAAGGGCAGCAGGCTGTGCCCGCCGGCCAGCACCTTGGCACCTGGGTGGGAGGCGAGGATCTCGATGGCCTCCTCCAGACTGGCCGGGGCCTCGTAATCGAACGCCCGCGGATACACGCCGGGGAGGATATCGCCTCCGGCCTAGCCGAGGCGCTGCTCCCCGGCGTAGAGGTTGAAGCCCTCTCCCCGCAGGAACCCGACCACCGTCAGGCCCAGCTCCTCGGCCAGCTCGACGGCCAGCGACGAGGCCGCCGACACGCCGCATATCAATGGGATCCCCGCCACCCCCGCCTTCTGCACCATCTCGAAGGAGACCCGGCCGGACACCAGCATGATCAGCTCCCCGAGCGGCCAGCCTCTCCCGGCCAGCGTCCCAACCAGCTTGTCCACCGCATTGTGGCGGCCGACGTCCTCACGCAGAGCCAGGAGGTCCCCCTCGGCCGTGAAGGCCGCCGCGGCGTGCAGCCCTCCGGTCCGTTGGAAGGTCTCTTGGGCAGCCCGCATCTTGCCCGGCAAGGCGAGCAGCGCCTCGGGGGTGACCACCGGGCCCGGCGGGGGCGGCCGGGCGGCGATCCGCACCGCGTCGATCGAGGCCTTTCCGCAGACCCCGCAGGAGGAGGTCGTGTAGAGGTTGCGCTGGAACTGGGCCGGGTCGACGCCCACCCCATCGATGAGCACGATCTCCCAGCGATTGTCGTCCGGGGCTTGGGGCACCGGACGCACCTCGCCCACCTCGTCCGGGGAGAGCACCATCCCCTCGGTCAGGGCGAAGCCGAGAGCCAGGTCCGCCTCATCGCCGGGTGTGCGCATCAGCACCGCCACCGGGGTGCGCCCCAGCCGCAGCTCCAAGGGCGCCTCGGTGACCAAGTGGTCGGTGCCGGCCTCCCGCCCTTCTCGCCCGACCTTGACAACCTCCCGGGCCGTCGTCACACGTACCTCGCCTCCCCCCGCCGCAGCACCTCGGGGGTGTCGACGCTGAACCAGGACCGGCCGTCCTCACCCCAGGTTCGCCATTCCTGAGCCAGGACCTCCCGCACCGCCAAGCGCTCCAGCAGCGACCGCAGCGACCCACCCCTGTCAAGCTCGTGGGCCGCTTCCTCCCTCCATGACCCCGGGTACACCGCGCAGGTCACCTGGCGGGCGCCTCGGTCGACGGGAACCACTGCCCGTTCCGGCTCGGCCAGGTCGAGCAGACGCCGCAGCGTGACGGCCCGGAGGAATGGCTGATCGACTCCCACCACCACCGTGGGCCGGCCGTCCCCGACACCGAGCGCGGTGGCCAGACCGGCCAGCGGTCCTCGTCGACCCGGCCAGTCGTCCACCACAGCCCGCAGTCCGGCCAGCTCGTCCCTCCGGCCCACCACGATCACCTCCTCGACCACCTGGGCCAAGGCCCGCGCCACCCGCTCCCCCATCGGAATGCCGGCTACCTCGACGAGCGCCTTGTCGGTCCCCATCCGCTTGCTATCGCCTCCGGCGAGGATGGCTCCCCGGGCTTCACCAGCCACTCCACCCCCTGCAGCGGCAGCCACATCACCCTCCCCCTTGAGAGGGAGGGTCCTGGGGGCGATCTCTCCCTCCCCCCTGAGGGGGAGGCCCCTGGGGGCGATCTCTCCCTCCCCCCTGAGGGGGAGGCCCCTGGGGGCGATCTCTCCCTCCCCCTTGAGG
>JBOGFC010000200.1:0-2323 GCA_050742155.1 Acidimicrobiia bacterium | reverse complement strand
CCGCCTATCCGGCATGGGTCTGGAAAGTGGCTCGGTCCGTCTTCAGGGCCTGGCTGAGGGATCGGCGGCGTTCCTCACGGCTCCGTTCACTGCGGCTCGCCGAGCACCAGCGCGAGCCGCCTGAGCTCGTCGAGCTGGCGGAGGAGCATCGCCAGGTGAGGTGTGCCTCATGAGTCTCCGTCCGGAGGAGCGCCTCCTCCTCTGGTTGCGTTACGTAGAGGAGCTCTCTTACGAACAGTTGGCGCAGGCTAGGGAGCGGAGCCAGGGCGCCAACGGGTAGCGGTTCATCGCGCTCGTCAGCGGTTGGCCGCTGCCCTTGCGGCGGCAAGCGGAGTAGAGCGCTCTGGCACACCTTGAGCACCGGGCACTGCCCCTTGGACTCTCTCCCGACTACTCAGCTCCCTAGCTACTTGCTCCTGAAAAAGGGATCTTGAAAAAGGGCTCTGAGCAGGGCCTCTACTAACCGAGGGTCCTCGCGATCTGGGTGGAATGACGCCAGCATGGCCTCAACTTCCCCAAAACCCAGGAGGTGGCTGTGCTCCGAGCCTCCGATCCCCGAGCCTCCCTGTGGGAGGCGGTGCTGCCCGAGGAGGTCAGGAAGCTCCCTGAGGAGTTGGCGCTGATCGACAGCTTCTTGGACGACGAGCGCTTCGTCGCTCCTTACCGCCGGCACTTCTCCGCCCGGGTGGGTCGGCCCTCGATCCCCATCGAGACCCTGGTCCGGATGCTCTACCTGAAGCGCCGCTACCAACTCGGCTACGAGAGCCTCTGCAAGGAGGTCTCCGACTCCTTTACCTGGCGGCGCTTCTGCCGCATCCCCCTTGACGAGTCCGTCCCCCATCCCACTACCCTCTCCAAGCTGGTGCGCCGCTGCGGAGCCGAGACCTTCCAGGCGCTCAACGAGTCCCTGCTCGGCAAGCTCCGGGAGCAGAAGCTGTTGCGGGGGCGCAAGCTCCGGGAGCACCACGGTGGTGGAGGCCGACATCGAGCGTCCCACCGACGCCTCCCTGTTGCACAAGGCGGTCCGCAAGCTGGGCCAGGTGGTGAGACGCATCAAGACCCGAGGGGCCGCCCGCCGCACCCCCTACCGGGACCGGACCCGCTCGGCCGGTCGTCGCATCCGGGCCATCAGCCAGAGCTTCCGACGACGCACCGGGGACGCCCGGGTCGAGGTGGACCGCCTCACCGCCGAGCTGGCCGAGCTGGCCCGCCGCAGCCTCCGCCAGGCCGAGCGGGTGCTGGGGAGCGCCCGGCGGGCGCTCGCCCACCGTCCCCGAGACGGGCGGCTGGGCCACCTGGTGCGGGTGCTCCAAGAGACCACCGAGGGGACCCGTCGTCTGGTGGACCAGACCCGCCAGCGCCTGGGCGGGGAGCGGTCGATGTCCATCCCCAACCGGATGGTCTCCTTGGCCGATCCCGAGGCCCGTCCCATCCGGAGAGGCAAGCCGCACCGCCTCACCGAGTTCGGCTACAAGGTGCTGCTGGCCGAGTCCGAGGAGGGCTTCGTGGTCGGCTCGCAGACCCACCTCGGCAACCCGGCCGACGCGCACCTGATGGTCCCGGCCGTCCGCCAGGTGGCTTCCCGCCTGGGCCGCCCGCCCCACACCGTGGTGGGGGACCGCGGCTTTGGCACCGCCCCGGTGGAGCGGGATCTCCTCGACCTGGGAGTTCGTCGGGTAGGGATCCCCCGGCAGGGTCGACCCAGCCGGGCCCGGGCCGAGTACGAGAAGGGACGGTCGTTCCGGCGCCTGCGCCGATGGCGGGTGGGGATCGAGGCTCGGATCAGCCACCTCAACCGGGAGGTGGGACTCAGCCGGACCCGATTACGAACCAAGGAGGGCGCCACCATTTGGACCGAGTCGGGGATCTTCGCCCACAACCTCCACCGAATGGCCGTCCTCGCCGGAGGGTGAGGAACCCGGGAGGCCAACGGAGTTCAGCTCAGGAGCCAGCCCAAGTCCTGGTTAGAAGGGTTTTTCAAGGGCAAGTAAACTTAAAGGATGTCTCACGAAGGGAAAGATCGGGGAAGCTTGGCTTACGGAGCATGTTGCGGCCTGCGCCTGTCAACGGCCAAGTTGCGGTCCCCGCTGGTGGCCAACTGAAAGTCCCCACCCCTCGGGGCTGATCAACGGTTCTTCGGGCTACCACCTCCTCTTGCTCTCGCCTGGCGCATCCTGAACGATTCGCCGTTGGTGACCACGACGATGCTGTGATGGAGGAGGCGGTCGAGGAGGCTGACGGCGGTGGTGTGCTCAGGCAGGAACCGTCCCCATTCCTCGAAGGGCCAGTGGCTGCCGATCCCGAGCGCTCTCCGCTCGTAGGC
>JBOGFC010000199.1:0-16788 GCA_050742155.1 Acidimicrobiia bacterium | reverse complement strand
GAGTCCGCCGGAGCAGACCCAACAGCAGCCGGCGGACCCAGAAGGTCCGGGCGCCGATTCGGTACCTTGCGTGCCCCCGCAGGTCCCCGATGAAGCCGTGCCCGACACCTGCCCGGCGCCCGAGGAGCCCGGATCCCCGGGTTCCTCCGATCCGGCCGTCACCGATCCGGGGTCGGAGGGCTCTCCCGGCCAGACTCCAGAGGGGGGTGCCGGGGCCTCCACCCCTCCCACCCCCACTTCGGGCTCCTCCACACCCGATCCCTCCACGCCTGCCGAGCCCGCCACCCCTGCGTCCCCGTCCTCGGGCGAGCCCGCCACCCCCGCGGAGCCGGCTACTCAGCCCGAACCCGCCCAGCCCCTCAGCTCCCCGACGCCTGCCGATCCCCCCAGTGCCCCTAGTGCTTCCGTGCAACCCCAACCGCCTGCTGCCTCGCCGGGACCGGTGGATCTGGTCGAGGTCGAGCAGGTGGGTGAGCTACTCGCTTTCCTCCAGCCGGATGCCCTGCCCGACCCGGCCGGCTTCGGCGCCCTGGACGTTGCGACCGGGCCAACTGCCCGCCGGCGTCCTTCGGAGCCGACCCTGGTTGCCGGTCTCGACCTGGTCCTTCCGCCTCCACTGCAGACCACGACAAGGTCGTTCCAACCTGAAGACGAGTTAGTGGCGCAGGCGGTTCAGCAACTGCTGCGAAGCCTGGCCCTTCCGTTGGCCGCCACTGGGCTGCTGGCCATGGGCCTGCTTCAGGCAGGAGGTCTCTCTACCCAGAAGAAGAGCCGGCTTCGGCGGTGAGGTCGGCCGGGTTTTCCTCCACTTCCGGGCTCGCGGTATCCTGACGGGCGAGAGGGATCGGCCGTCCGGCCGGCCCTCTCGAGTCGTTTCAGGAGTTTTCGACGTCATGTCAGGTCCGGTCTTGAGCGGGGTGTCATTCGCCTATCCACTCACACCCGGTGAGGAGCGGGCCCGGGTGGCGCTGACCGGTTCGGCGCTCCGGCAGGCGTACCGGGCGGTGGCGGACTTCGGGGAGGAGGTCTTCCTCCTCTCGACGTGCCTCCGGCTGGAGGTGGTCACTCCGGCCGACCGCTCCAGCCTGGAACGGATACTCAAGGTCGTGTTCGAGGAGGTCCCGGCACCGGCCGGAGGTGTCGTCCGCGCCGGAGCGGAGCAGATCCACCACCTGTTCCGGGTGGCGGCGGGCGTCGAGTCCCCGGTGCTCGGCGAGCCGGAGGTGCTGGGACAGTTCCGGTCGGCACTCGACATCGGGCGCCGGGAGGGAGCCATCGGAGGTCTGTTCGAGCGTCTTCTCGGCGAGTCGGTCGCCGCGGGACGGGCGGCGCGCCGGATGCTCCCGGGCTCGCCGTACGGATCGCTGGCACGGGTGGCCGCCCAGCTGGCCGGGGCCTCCGACGAGGTGGCCGTCTTCGGGGCCGGCAGCATGGCGCGGGCGGTGGTGCAGGCGCTGGCCGAGCTGCCCGCCCCCTGCCGGGTGACCGTCTACGCCCGGCGGCCCCAAGAGGTCGACCTGCCCGGGGTGGGGGTGGCGGCACTGGAAGAGACGGGGCGGGTGCTCCGTTCGGTGCCGGTGGCCATCTCGGCCACATCGGCCAAGCAGGCGCTGCTCGCTCCCGAGATGCTGGAGGAGGCTCTCGCCGGCCGAGACGAGGAGTTGCTGCTCCTCGACCTGGCCATGCCGCCGGACTTCCTTCCGACGGTCGATGCCCCCCACCTGCGGTACTTCGGCGTCGACGACCTGGCCGGACTGGCCCGGCGGGAACGACCTCCCGACGAGGTGGAAGCCTTCTTGGCCGAGGCGGCCGCGGCGGCAACGGTCCGGCTCGCCAACCACGGACGGGTGGGTCCCGTCATCGCCGCCATCCTGGGCGCCGCCGGCCGGGCAGTGGAAGAGGAGGTGGCGCGCTTCGCCCCTCGTGCGAGGGAGGAGGAACGGGAGGTGCTCGAGCAGCTCGCCCACACAGTGGCCCGGCGCGTGCTGCACGGTCCGATCTCGTACCTGAGCACGCACCCCGACGGAGCCACGGCCGCCGAGGCATTCGGCACGGCTTTCGGGGTCAGGGACGATGACTGAGCTGCGCCTGGCGACGCGTCGCTCTCGTTTGGCCACGGCACAGGCCGAGCTGGTGGCCGGGAGGCTGGAAGCTTTGCACCGGGGCCTCCGAGTGCGACTGGTGCCGGTGGAGTCGTCGGGCGACCAAGACCCCCACGCGCCGGTGGTGGAGTTGACCGAGGTGGGCGCCTTCGTGCGCTCGCTCCAAGCGGCGATCGTCGAGGGCCGGGCCGAGGCGGCCGTTCACTCCTGCAAGGACCTTCCCACGGCCGGGCCTGCAGAGCTGGTGGTGGCCGCCTACCCCGAGCGGGCATCACCATTCGACGTGTTGGTCGGAGCGGACCTCGCCGCGCTTGCGCCGGGGGCCCGGGTGGGCACCGGGAGCCCGCGGCGAATCGCCCAGCTGCTCGCCTTGCGTCCGGACCTCAAGGCAGTGGAGCTGCGCGGCAACGTGGAGACCCGGCTCCGCAAGATCCGAGAGGGGGAGGCGGAGGCGGCCGTCCTGGCGGAAGCGGGGCTGATTCGCCTGGGCCGTGAGGAGGTGATCGCGCACCGTTTCTCCCTCGAGGACATGGTGCCGGCGCCCGGGCAAGGAGTCCTGGCCGTGGAGACTCGCCGGGAGGGCCCGGCCGCCGACCTGGTGGCGGGCATCGACGACGGGAAGCTCCGCACGCTCGTGGAGGTCGAGCGCCGCCTGCTGGCCGAGACCGGGGCAGGCTGCCGGGCGGCGCTGGGTGCTCTGGCCGAGGATGTCGGCGGGCGGATCCGGCTGACGGCCTTCGTAGAGGACGAGCGGGGAGGTCGCCGGACGGTCACCGAGGGGTCGCATCCCGACCACGTGGTGGAGGCGGCCCGCCGCCGGCTCGGCGTATGAGGCCCGGGCGACGGCGGGTGGCGGTCACCACGGCGGCCGACCGGGCCGGGGCGCTGGCCGCCGCGCTGACCGGTGAAGGGCTGGAGCCGGTTGAGCTCCCCTGCATCCGGGTGGAAGAGGCCAGTTCGGCTGTGCTGCGCAGGGCGAGGGAGGCCGCCGAGCGGGCCGACCTGTTGCTCCTCACCTCGATGCGCTCCATAGAGATTCTCTGGCCGGAGGCCGGGTTCCCTCGGACCGAGGTCGCCGCGGTGGGCGGCGGCACGGCCGAGCGGGCAAGGTCGAGGGGTGGGCGGGTCGTGGCGAGCGGAACCGGGGGAGCAGCCCGGCTGATCGGCATGCTCGACCTGGCAGGCAAGACAGTCGCCTACCCCCACGCCGATGGGACCGACCGCGGCGTGCTGACGGCCTTGCAGGCCAGAGCCGGCCGGGTGGTCGCCCTACCCATCTATCGCACTGCTCCCATCGGGCCGGCCGGCGACCCGGTGGATGGGGCCGCCTTCGCCTCTCCGTCCGCGGTGCAGGGCTGGACGATGACCCGCTCCCTGACCGGACTGGTGGTGGGAGCGATCGGCCCCACCACTGCGGCGGCGCTGGAGGCCCGAGACAGGGCCCCAGACGTCGTGGCTTTCCCCCCCAGCTTCGAGTCTCTGGCCCGAGAGCTGGCTCGACATCTCGAGGAGGCAACATGAGCGAGTTCCCCGTCGTCCGTCCTCGCCGGCTCCGCACCCGACCGGAGGTGCGCCGCCTGGTGGCCGAGACCAGGCTGGATCCGGCCCGGTTGGTGCTCCCGGTCTTCGTGGTGCCGGGAGAGGGTGTCCGGGCCGATATCTCCTCCCTGCCCGGGCACGCCCGGCTCTCGGTGGACCAGGTGACGGTGCTGGCCAAGGAGGCGGCCGCTCGAGGGGTGGGCGGGCTGCTCTTCTTCGGCATCCCCGAAGACAAGGACGAGGTGGGCTCCTCCGCCTGGGATCCCGAAGGCCCGGTGCCCCAGGCCATCAGGGCGGTGGCCGCCGAGGTCCCGGAGCTGGTGCGATGGGCCGACGTCTGCCTGTGCGAGTACACCAGCCACGGCCACTGCGGTCCCCTACGGGGGGAGACGGTCGACAACGACGCCACCCTTCCCCTGCTGGGCAAGGCGGCGGTGGCCTACGCGGCGGCCGGGGTCGATTTCGTAGCGCCCTCCGACATGATGGATGGTCGGGTGGCGGCGGTGCGGACCGCCCTGGACCAGGCCGGCCACCAGGACATCGCCATCTGCTCCTACGCGGTCAAGTACGCCTCGGCCTTCTACGGGCCCTTCCGGGAGGCGGCCCAGTCCGCCCCGGCCTTCGGGGACCGCCGCTCTTACCAGATGGACCCACCCAACGCCCGGGAGGCCCGCCGGGAGGCGGCCCTCGACCTCGAGGAGGGAGCCGACCTCCTGATGGTCAAGCCGGCCGGGCCTTACCTGGACATCTTGCGCGACCTCCGCGATCGGGTGGACGTGCCGCTGGCTGCCTACCAAGTGTCCGGGGAGTACGCCATGGTCCGGGCGGCGGCCGCCAACGGGTGGGTGGACGGGCGGCTGGCGATGCTGGAGTCGCTGACCGGGATCGCTCGGGCCGGAGCGGACATCATCATCACGTACTTCGCCCTGGAGGCCGCCGAGGAGCTGAGGTGACCCCGAGCGGGGGAGGCTGGTACGAGCGGGCCCGACGGGTGATGCCCGGAGGTGTGAACTCGCCGGTACGGGCCTTCCGGGCCGTGGGCGGAGATCCCCCGTTCGTGGTCGAGGGCCGGGGAGCCCGGTTGCGGACCGTCGACGGCCGAGAGCTGATCGACTTCATCGCTTCCTGGGGTGCCTTGATCCTCGGCCACGCCCATCCGGTGGTCGTGGAGGCGGTCCGGAGAGCGGCGGAGCGGGGTACGTCATTCGGGCTCCCCACGCCCGGCGAGGTGGAGCTGGCCGAGGTCGTCGGCCGGGTGATGCCGTCGGTGGAGGTGATGCGCATGGTCTCGAGCGGGACCGAAGCCACCGCCTCGGCGGTCCGCCTCGCTCGAGCGGCCACCGGCGCGGCGGCCATCGTCAAGTTCGAGGGCTGCTACCACGGTCACGCCGACGGCTTCCTCGTCAGAGCGGGGAGCGGCCCGGCCACCTTCGGCGAGCCCGACAGCCCCGGCGTCCCTGCCGGCACGGCGGCCGACACCCTGGTGGCTCGTTACAACGACCTGCCGAGCGCGGAGGCGCTCCTGGAAGCAAACCGCGTGGCGGGGGTGATCGTCGAGCCGGTGGCCGGCAACATGGGGATGGTGCTCCCCGACCCCGACTTCCTGCCCGGGTTGCGCCGGCTCTGCGACCGGCACGGGGCTTTGCTCATCTTCGACGAGGTGATCACCGGGTTCCGGGTGGCGGCCGGCGGGGCCCAGGCCGTCTACGGCGTGCGCCCCGACCTGACCACCCTGGGCAAGGTGCTCGGCGGAGGGACCCCGGCGGCCGCTTATGGGGGGCGGGCCGACCTGATGCGCCTGGTCTCCCCTGAGGGCCCCGTCTACCAGGCCGGCACCCTGGCCGGGAACCCGCTGGCCGTGGCGGCCGGGCTGGCCACCCTGCGCTACCTGGAAGAGCACCCCGGCCTCCACGACGATCTGGACCGGGCCGGGGCCAGACTGCGCGCCCGGCTGGAGGAGGCCTTGCGCGGCATCGGCCTGGCCGGGGTTGTCTACCAGATGGGCGGCTTGTTCGGGATCTCCTTGGGAGTGAAGGAGGTGCGGAGCTGGCAAGATGCCTCCTCGACCGATCGGGAGGCCTTTGGCCGCTTCTTCCAGGCCGCCTACCGCCGGGGGGTGCTGCTGGCCCCCTCTCCTTTCGAAGCGGGGTTCCTCATGGAGGCTCACCTCGGGAGCGAGCTCGAGGAGGCCACCGAGAAGCTGGAGGAGGCCATCGCGGAGGCCGGCCTCCCGTGAGGCTGCTGGACGCCCTCAACCGGATACCGCTCGATAGGCCTCCGGTTTGGCTGATGCGGCAGGCCGGCCGCTATCTGCCGGAGTACCGAGAGGTCCGAGAGCGTCACGGCTTCTGGGAAGCCATACAGAACCCCAAGCTGGCAGCCGAGCTGACCGTCCAGCCGATGCGCCGCTTTGAGCTCGACGGGGCCATTCTCTTCTCGGACATCATGACTCCTCTGGAGGCCATGGGAGTGGAGGTGGAGTTCGATCCCGGGCCCCAGCTGCCGCCCATGTCCCTGCAGCAGGTAGCCGGCCTCTCCCCGTTGGAGCCGGATCATGTCTCGTTCGTGTCGGAGACCATCCAGAAGGTCCGCCAGGAGCTGCCCGAGGAGGTGGCGGTGATCGGCTTCGCCGGGGCCCCGGTGACCCTGCTCGCCTACCTGCTGGAAGGGGGAGGCAGCAAGGACTTCGCCGCCCTGCGGCGAGCGCTGCACGAGTCCCCCCTCCTGGCGCGGGAGGCTCTGTCGGTGCTCGCCCGATCGATGCAGGTCTATCTGACGGCCCAGGTGGAGGCGGGGGCCGACGTCGTGCAGCTCTTCGACTCCTGGGCGGGGCTCCTCTCGCGCGATCAGATCGCTCGCCTTGCCCTCCCCGCCGCCCTGGAGGTGCTGGGATCGATAACCGCCCCCACCATCTACTTCGCTCCTCGAGTGGAGCACGCCCTGGACCTGTTGCCGGCCACCGGGGCCGACTGCTACGGGGTCGATTGGCGGATGGCGCTCGGGGAGGCCTGGAACATGATCGGCCTGGAGCGAGGCATCCAGGGCAATCTGGACCCGGCCGTGCTGCTCACCAGCCCCGCCCGGATCCGTGCGGCGGTCGAGGAGGTGCTGGAGCAGGCGGCCGGACGGCCGGGGCACGTCTTCAATCTCGGCCACGGCGTCCACAAGGACACGCCGCCGGAGAATGTGAGCGCACTGGTCGAGGCGCTGCGGGACGGGTAGTTCCCTCCCCAACCCTCCCTCAGAGGGGGTGGGAGTAGAGCGCGATGCCGCCCTACAAGATCTGGGACAGGAAGGCTTGCGTTCGGGGGTGCTGGGGATCGTTGAACACCTCCCGCGGCTTGCCCTCCTCGACGATCAACCCGTGGTCCATGAAGATCATCCGGGTCCCCACCTCCCGGGCGAAGCCCATCTCGTGGGTGACCACCACCATGGTCATTCCCTCCGCGGCGAGGTTCTTCATGACATCCAGCACCTCCTTGATGAGCTCGGGATCCAGGGCAGAGGTCACCTCATCGAACAGCATCAGCTTGGGACTCATGGCCAGCGCCCGGGCGATGGCCACCCGCTGCTGTTGTCCCCCCGAGAGTTGCGACGGATAGGAATCCGCCTTGTGCTCCAGGCCGACATGGCGGAGCTGCTCGAGGGCTCGCCGCCGGGACTCTCCCCCGGACAGCCCCAGCACCTTCTCGAGGGCCAGGGTGATATTGCCGAGGGCCGTCTTGTGGGGGAAGAGGTTGAAGGACTGGAACACCATGCCGATCTCGGTACGGGCCCGGTCGAGGTCGACGCGGATGTCGGTGAGCTCCCGTCCGTCGAACACCACCCGGCCCAGCGTGGGCTCCTCGAGCATGTTCATGGTGCGGAGCAGGGTGGACTTGCCGGACCCGGAGGGGCCGATGACCACCATCACCTCGCGGGGGTCGATGTCCAGGTCGATTCCACGCAAGACGTGGAGGTCCCCGAACCACTTGTGGATCCCTTGCAGCTGGAGGAGGGATCCGTCTTCGTTCATGCCAGTTCCTACCCGACGATCGTCATGCCGCTGCGCAGCCGCCGCTCGAGCATGGTCACCAACCGGATCATAGGGAGAGTGATGATGAGGTACCCGGCCGCCGCCGCCAGCCACGGGGTGGCGTTGAAGGTGGCGGCGTAGAGGTCCCGAGCCGTGCCGAGAAGCTCCTTCTGGCTGAGGGTGAGCCCCAGGAAGATGACCAGCGAGGTGTCCTTGATGAGGATGACGAACTCGTTGGTCAGGGGAGGAATCACCCGGCGGAAGCCCTGCGGCAGGATCACGTACCGAAGGGCCTTCATGTAGCTCATGCCCAGAGAGCGGGCCGCCTCGAACTGTCCCTTCTCGATGGACTGGATACCGGCCCTGAAGATCTCCGCCGAGTAGGCCCCGGCGTTGAGCCCGAGGATGATGATGGCTGCCTGGTAAGCGCTGATGTCCAGGCCGAGGGCCAGGACGATTCCCAGCCAGCCGAAGTTGAGCTGCCAGAAGAGGGGGGTTCCCCGAAAGAAGTTGATGTAGGCACGGGCCGGCGCCCGCACCAAGGGCCTTCGGGAGAGAACGAAGATCGCCAGCACCAGCCCCAGGGCGATCCCCAGCCCTTCCCCGCCCAGGGCCAGGATGACCGTATTGAGGGCCGCTCGGAAGAAGCGCGGCAGAAACTCGGCGACGATCTGGAACTCGAAGTATTGCCGCGAGAAGACCGACACGTTGCCCCCCCGGAACCAGAGCAGCAGGACTGCCAGGAGCACTGCCTGAAGGCCCAGCACCGCCCCACCCACCGCCGCCTCTCGGGCCGCCTTGGTCGGCATCCGCTGGTAGCTTCGCCAGCCGACCAGCACGGCCGCCAAGCCCAGCACGAGCCACACCACCAGCAGAGTCCCCTGGACGTCGCTTTGGATCGCTTGGGCGATGCGGGCCGAGGGCACCCACCCATGGGCGGTGATGACCGCCAGGGTCCCCACCACAACCCCTGCCAGCGATAGGGCGCCCAGCACGGCCCCCACCAGCGACAGGGGGGTCTGCTCCGCCAGGAACTCCCTGACCCCTCGTTCCGGGCGCTCCCGCTCGAGGTGCGGCTCGTAAAGGCTGTCCACTCGTTCCATGGCTCCTCCTCCCATATGAAGAGGGCCCACGCTACAGACGCGTGGGCCCTCGACCGGGAAGGGAGGTTGATCAGCCTTCGGCCACGCTCCCGGCCGGCGCCTCGGGGAAGTACTTGGTGTAGATCTCCTGGTAGGTCCCGTCGTCGATCATGGCCTGCAAGGCCTGGTTGACCGCATCCAGGAGCTCGTCGTTCTCCGGATTGACCGGGAAGCCGTACTCCTCGTCGATGTCGATGGTGTCCACCACCGCCAGTGAGGGCCGCTCCGCGGCGGCGTCGACCGCGGCCGGCTCGTCGAATATCACGGCGGTCACCTGGCCGGCCTCCAGGGCGGTGAAGGTGTCGGCAGCCTCGGGGAAGGAGCGCACCTCCACGCCGTTGGGGGCCAGGTTCTCTTGAGCCCAGATCTCGCCGGTGGTGCCGGTCTGCACGGCCACACTGTGCCCCTCGCCCAGGTCCTCCACCGCCTGGATATCGGGAGTCTCCTCACTGTTGACCGTCAGGGCCTGCTGGGCTCGGTAGTAGGGAATGGAGAAGTCGACGGTCTGCTGCCGCTCCTCGGTGATGGTGGTGGCCGAAGCCACCATGTCGAACTGCCCGGCGGCCAGCTGAGTGAAGATGGTGTCGAAGGCCGTATCCACCCAGGAGGGCTCCAGCCCCAGCCGGGCGGCGATCTCTTCGGCCAGCTCCACGTCGTACCCGGTCAGCTGGCCTCCTTCCTCGAACTCGAAGGGCGGGAAGGGGATGTCGGAGCCGATCGTCAGCACCCCTTCCGTGATGGTCGAGACCTCGGCCATGGCGGCGGTGGTGGCCGGGCCCGCTTCGTCGGCCGGCTGGGCACAGGCCGAGGCCAGCAAGGCCAGCGAGGCGGCCAAGACGATCAGGCTCCCAGCGCTCTTTCTCATATGATCAGCACCTCCTTCAGGTGTCGAGCCGATCCTAGGTGGCTGTGGCCGGGCCGCGCCCGGTGTTACGGTTAACGGGACCTCCGGCTAACATACCGGCGCCTCGAACCAGGATCCTCACGTTGGAAGAACGACCATCGATCAGGCAAGCCACCCTCCGGCCCGAGGGCACCATGACCGTGCTGGCCGAGAGCCAGGCGCCACCCATCCGAACCGAGGTGCTGCATTTCTCCAGCACGGCCGGCACGCAGTTCTGGGACCTCACCGAGGTGGTACGAGAGGTGCTGGCCCGGGCCGGCGTCCAGCACGGCCAGGTGACCGTGTACTCCCCCCATACCACCACCTCGGTGGTGATCAACGAGTCGGAGTCCGGCTTCGTGAACGACTTCCGGCGCCTCATCACCATGGTGGTGCCCCAGGACGACTATTACGAGCACGACGACCTGGAGATCCGCACCGAGAACCTCCAGGAGGACGAGTACCGGAATGGCCACGCCCACTGCCGGCAGCTCTTGGTGGGAGCTACGTCGGCCACCATCCCGGTGGTGGAAGGTGAGCTCCTGATCGGTCCCTACCAGCGGGTGCTCTTCTTGGAGCTCGACCAGGCCCGGGAGCGCCGGGTGGTGATCCACGCCCAGGGGATCTGACTCCCCCTCCCTCTGGGAAGGTTGGGGGGAAGGAGTTAGTGGATGGACGTGGGAACTGCGACTAGGTTCTTTTCCAGCGGGGCCTTTTTCAAGCCTCGCGTCTTCGAGATTTGGAGGGACCATGGGGAAGCGAACTCTCTTCCTGCTCTGGGCGTTCGCCCTGGTGACGGCGGCCTGCACGCGCGGGGCGGCCCCCCCCGGGACGACTGCGGCCCAAGAACCTGCCACGACGCTGGCGGCGCCCACCACGGCCGCCGCCCCGACCGAGACCACTGAGACGACGGAGGCGGGGGCGCAGCCGGCCGGCGAGACGCTGGCGGCGGTGCAGGATCGAGGAGAGCTGCGCTGCGGTGTCAATGAAGCGGTGCCCGGCTTCGGCTTCCTCAACCCGGAGGGCCAGTTCGAGGGCTTCGACATCGACTTCTGCAAGGCGGTGGCCGCCGCCGTGCTGGGAGACCCCGAAGCGGTCACATACGTCTCGCTCACCGCCGAGCAGCGCTTCACGGCCTTGCAGGCAGGCGAGATCGACGTGCTGATCCGCAACACCACCTGGACCGCCACCCGGGACGGCACGGAAGGAGCCACCTTCCTCACCACCACCTTCTACGACGGTCAGGGGATGATGGTGCGGAGCGAATCCGAGTTCGAGACGCTGGAAGACATGGCCGACACGACCATCTGCGTCCTCTCCGGCACCACCACCGAGCTCAACCTCAACACCCGGTTCCAGGCCGGCGGCATCCCCTTCACGCCCCTCACCTTCGAGGAGAACGCCACCCTCCAGGAGGCCTTCGTCGCCCAGCGTTGCGACGGCTGGACGTCCGACAAGAGCCAGCTGGCCGGAGTGCGGTCTGCCTTCCCCGACGAGGAAGGCGGTCCCGAGGCGCTGCGCATCCTGGAGGAGACGTTCTCCAAGGAGCCGCTCGGACCGGTGGTGCGGGACGGTGACTCGGAGTGGGCACAGGTCATCGACTGGGTGGTGCTGGCCATCATCCAGGCGGAGGAGTTCGGGATCACGTCGGCGAACGTCGACCAGATGGCGTCCGATCCCGAGGGCCCCAACCAGGCGGCCTTCCTGGGTGTCGCCTTCCAGCCGGAAGAGGGCGAGGAAGTGGCACCCTTCGAGGCCGGGCTGGGGTTCGGCTCGACGACCTGGATCCAGGACGTGATCAGGGCGGTGGGCAACTATGGGGAGATCTACGAGCGGCATGTCGGGCCCGACACGCCGCTGGGCCTGGAGCGAGGCGTGAACGCCCTATGGACGGAAGGCGGTCTCCACTACCCGCCTCCCTACCGGTAGGTCTTATCCTGTGACGGGGGCGGGGACCACCCCCGCCCCTCCCGCATAGCGGAAGGGAGGCGTACCGCACAGGTGACGGCCCGGGCAGGCGTCGTCGCTCGTCCACCACTGTGGCGAGACGTGCGGGTGCTGCGCGTCGCCTTCCAGGTCGCCGTGGTGGCGGCCGTAGTCCTGGTGGTGCGGTGGTTCATCACCAACATGCTGGCCGGGCTGGACCGCATCGGTCTGGGGTTCAGCTACGGATTCTTGGACCAGCGGGCCGGGTTCGCCATTCACGAGAGCCTGGGCGGCGTCGAGTACGCGCCCAACGACACCTACTTGCAGGCTTTCAAGGTGGGGGTGGTGAATACCGTCCTGGTCTCCTTCACCGGGATCATCCTGGCCTCCGCCCTCGGGCTCTTCGCCGGCATCGCCCGCCTCTCCTCCAACTGGCTGGTCCGCCGGCTGGCCACGCTGTACGTGGAGACCTTCCGCAACACTCCGCTGCTGGTGCAGCTCATCTTTTGGTACGTGGGGGTGTTCCTGCAGCTCCCTCCCATCCAGCAGACGGTGGACCTCTTCGGGGCCGTGCTGGTCTCGGTGCGGGGCACTGCCGTCCCCTGGCTGGCCAGGGAACCGGGCTTTCGGGTCTGGCTCCTCCTCATCCTGGCCGGGCTGGCCCTGGGCTGGTGGGCCCGCCGGGTGCTGGTGCGGCGTTCCGAGCAGAGCGGAGATCCCATCCACGTCTTCTGGTGGTCGGCGGCCATCTTCCTGGCGGTGGCGGCGACCGGGTACCTGGTGACGGGCGGCCCGGCTCGGGTCAGCCTCCCCCTCCGGGAGGGCCGCATCTACACCGGCGGGGCGGTCATAACGCCGGAGCTCACCGCTCTGCTGGTGGGCCTGGTGGTCTACACCGGGGCGTTCATCGCCGAGATCGTACGGGGCTCGATCCTGGCGGTCTCCCGCGGCCAGACTGAGGCGGCCTTCGCCCTGGGGCTCAGCAATCCGCAGCGGCTGCGGCTGGTGGTGATCCCCCAGGCACTGCGAGTCATGATCCCGCCCCTCGCCAACCAGTTCCTCAACCTGACCAAGAACTCCTCGCTGGCCTTCGCGGTGGCCTGGCCGGATCTGTTCCAGGTGGCCAAGACCACCATCTCCCAAGGGGGAGGGGCGGTGTCGATGATCGCCTTGGTGATGCTCACCTACCTGGCGATGAGCCTCACCATCTCGGCGGTGGCCAACTTCTTCAACGGCCGGTTGGCCTTTCCCACCCGATGACCTCAGAGACCCTCCCCCTGGAGCGTTTTCCCCAACCACTGGAGCGGGCGGTGGGCTGGGTCCGCGAGAACCTCTTCTCCACCGTTTGGAACGGCGTCCTCACGGCGGTGGTGGGCATCGGGGCCGTCTGGCTGGTGGCCTCGCTGGTTCGCTGGGCGCTCTTCAGCGCCGACTGGGCGGTGGTGCTGGTCAACTCCAAGCTCTACATGGTGGGCCGCTACCCAGGCTCGGAGGTTTGGCGGGTCTGGGTGGCAGTGCTGGTGGTGGCGGCGCTGGGCGGGCTCAGCTGGGGACGGGCGGCCGGCCGCCTGCGGGCCCGGGCTCTGACGCGCGACTGGGCCCGGTGGAGCCTGGTCATCGGCGTCGTGTTCGCCGCCGTGCTCTACGCGGCCGCCTGGGACACCCGGGCGGCCATCCTGGCCACGGCCCCTACGGTGCTGATCGGCCGCCAGGTGGGGAGCCGCTTCACCGGCCGCCGTGCGGGTCGTGCGCTGCTCGGCCTCTGGCTGATGTCCTACATCTTCATCTTGGTGCTGTTGGGAGGGACGGGGGCGGTGGGGCCGGAGCTGTGGGGTGGGGTGCTGCTCACCCTCCTCCTCACCATCAACGGGATCGCCCTGGCCTTCCCGCTCGGGGTGCTGCTGGCCTTGGGCCGCGCCAGCTCCTTTCCTGCCTTTCGTTGGCTGTCGGTGCTCTACATCGAGCTGATCCGAGGGGTGCCGCTGGTCACCATCCTCTTCTCCGCCTGGCTGCTCTTCCCGCTGTTCGTCCCCACCGACGTGCAAGTGCCGCTCATCATCCGGGCGCAGGCGGGGATCATCGCCTTCTCGGCCGCCTACGTGGCCGAGAATGTGCGAGGCGGCCTGCAAGCCATCCCCACCGGCCAGTACGACGCGGCCCGGGCGCTCGGTCTCTCTCCTCTGCGGGTCACCGGGCTGATCGTGCTTCCCCAGGCACTGCGGGCCGTCATCCCCGCCCTGGTCGGCCAGTTCATCAGCCTCTTCAAGGACACCTCGCTGGTGTTCGTGCTGGGCCTCCTCGAGCTGCTGACCGTGGCCCAGGCGGTCACCTCGCAAGCGGCCTTCCGAGGCGACCAGCGGGAGTCGCTCCTCTTCGCCGCTTTGCTCTATTGGATCGTCGCCTTCTCCATGTCCCGCTGGAGCCAGCGGCTGGAGCAGCGCCTGGGGGTGGGAGAGAGATGACCGACCGAGGCGACATGATCGTCGCCGAGGAGGTGGAGAAGTCCTTCGGGAGCTTCAAGGCCTTGCGGGGCCTCTCGATGAGGGTCGGCAAGGGCGAGGTGGTGGTGATCTGTGGGCCCTCCGGGTCCGGCAAGTCCACCTTCATCCGCACCATCAACCGCCTGGAGAAGCACGACGCCGGGCGGATCGTGGTGGACGGGACCGAGCTGACCGACGACATCCGCAACATCCAGCGGATCCGCTCCGAGATCGGGATGGTCTTCCAGTCCTTCAACCTCTTCCCTCATCTGACCGTGCGCCAGAACGTGACCCTGGCCCCCCGCAATGTGCGCAGGTGGCCCAGGGTCAAGGCAGACGAGATCGCCGAGCGATTGCTCGAGCGGGTGGGGATTCCCGAGCAGATCGACAAGTATCCCGGCCAGCTCTCCGGCGGCCAGCAGCAGCGGGTGGCCATCGCCCGGGCGCTGGCCATGGACCCCAAGATCATGCTCTTCGACGAGCCCACCTCGGCCCTCGACCCGGAGATGATCAAGGAGGTGTTGGACGTGATGAAGGAGCTGGCCACCTCGGGAATCACCATGGTGTGCGTCACCCACGAGATGGGCTTCGCCCGGGAGGTGGCCGACCGTATAGCCTTCATGGACGAGGGCCAGATCGTCGAGGAGGGCAGCCCCAAGGACTTCTTCACCAACCCGAGGGAAGAGCGGACCAAGCTCTTCCTGAGCCAGATCCTCTAGGCATCTGACGGCCGCCCGAGCACCTCGATCAGCCACTCGGCTGAGTCTTTCATCGATTTGACGCGGTTCTCATGGCGGACGAAGCCGTGGCCTTCGTCCTCGTAGACGTCGTAGCGGACCTCCACCCTGCGGGCGCGCAGCGCCTGCACGATCTGGTCGCTCTCCGAGCGGGGCACCCGGGGATCATTGACCCCCTGGATGATGAAGAGTGGAACGTCGATGTGCTCGGCATGGGTCACCGGGCTGCGGGAGAGGAGGAAGTCCCGGTCCCGCTCCGGGTGCCCGATGAGGGCCTCGTCCGTGATCTTCCAGGTCGGCGGGCCCGTCTCGATCAAGGTGACCAGGTTGGAGGGACCGACCACATCCACCCCGGCGGCGAAGAGCCCCGGCATCATCGACAGGGCGGCCAGCACCACGTAGCCGCCGTAGGACCCGCCGAAGATGCCGATCCGCTCCGAGTCGACCTCCGGGCGCTGTCGGAGCCACTCCACACAGGCCCGCAGGTCGGCCAGGTCCACCCCGCCCAAGTCCCGGTTGAGGGCGGCCGTGTAGGAGCGGCCGTAGCCGGTCGACCCGGTGATGTTGGGGGCCAGCACCCCGAAGCCCCGCGAGAGCAAGTAGTGGTACATGCCGTGGTACCGGTACTCGGGTCGCTCCTGGCTCATGGGGCCCCCGTGCACCGAGACCACCACCGGAGCCGGCCGCTCACCCCGAGGCGGATACCACCAGCCGGGCACGTGCCCACCCCGGCCGTTGGGGATCGGCGCCAGTTCGGGCTCCCCCAGCGTGGAGGGGTCGATGCGGCGCATGGTCCGGGTGAGCCGACGCCCCTCCCCGGTGTCGGTGTTCACCACGTAGAGGTCGGGCGAGCTGGTGGCCGTCCCCACCACCGCCGCCAGCCGCGTTCCGTCCGGGGAGAGGGCGATCTGGTAGGCGACTCCGGGAGGGAGCTTGGCCTCCTCCTCAGAGCCATCCCGACGGATCAGGACCCGGGAGACCCCGTCCTCGTTCAACGAGTAGGCCAGCACCCGTCCGTCCCGGGAGGCGGTCACCCCCTCCACGTCCCAGTCGGGCGCCACCACCGCCTCCAGCGAGCCATCGGCCGCCGAGCAGAGGTAGAGGGCCGAGAACTCCCGCCCGGCGTCGCTGATCACATAGAACCGCTCCCCGTCCGGGGTCCAGGGCCCGGGCAGGTAAGCGCCCTCACCGTCGCTCTCCAGCAGACGGCGGTCCCCCCCGTCCAGGCCGACCAGCCGCACGTCGATCTGCTGGAAGTGGACGAACTCGGTTACGGTGGTGCGCCGCCCCTCCGGTGACCAGCGGCCCGGGAAGAGCTGCCCCTTCTCCGGCCGGAACCGGAGCGCCTCTTCCCCCTGCAGATCCCGGAGCAAGAGGTCCTGGGCGCTCCGCTCCCGGTCGTTGCCCACGTAGGACAGCCAGCGTCCGTCGGGCGAGAACCCGCCCAGGTAGTACTGCACGCCGGGGTCGTCGGTGACCTTGCGGACCGATCCCCCGGCGGGCGGGATCAGCCTCACCTGGTTGAACTCGTCTCCGTCCCGGTCGGCCAGCACGGCCATCCAGTCCCCGGCTGGCGACCAGACCACTTCCCGTGGGGTCTCCCCGCTCCAGTTGGTCACCGCCCGGGGTTCCGTGCCATCGACCGGCTGTCGATAGACCTGGAAGAGGTCCCCGGCGTTGAGGACGTAGCAGATCTCCTCTCCCTCGGGGGAGAAAGACGGTGGGAAGAAGATGGCCAGGGTCCAGACGTCGGCGAAGTCCTCGAACTCGGGCATCGGCGACCTCCTCGTTCCGCTCCTAGTGCCCCGTCTCGTGACGTTGCTGATGTTCAGGGCGAGTCCTGGCCGCCCTGAACGCGGCAAACGTTGCGTGACGGGGCACTAGCACCGAACAGTAGGCGGCAAGGGCCTCTGACCATTTAGGATCAGCTCCCGCGCCGTTAGTCGCAAGTCGCCGGGAGGACC
>JBOGFC010000198.1:0-25211 GCA_050742155.1 Acidimicrobiia bacterium | reverse complement strand
CTCCCCCAGAGGGGGAGGGGGGAAAGCCAAGCCTTCCCCAAGGGGGAGGGGGGAAAGCCAAGCCTTCCCCAAGGGGGAGGGGGGAAAAGCCAACCCTTCCCCAAGGGGGAGGGGGGAAGCCCAGCCGCTACGGCCGGACTTCGATGAAGCCGGCGGCGGCGAAGTCACCGTCGAATGCGAATGCCTCCCGCAGTCGTCTACCTCGCATCAGCTCGAAGCTGGTTGCGTCGACGAAGGAGTAGACCCGCTCGTCGTGGCGGCGCAGCCACGACCACGCTCGCTCCTCGTCTCCGGCGTCTACCCGATCGACCGCCACCCTGCTCGACGCCTGCACGGCGTCGAGCAGCTCGAGCGCCTTGCCGTGGGAGGTACCACGGAGCCGCAGCAGCGTCCAGGTCTCACCCAGCACCAGATTGCTGGTGAAGATCCGATCTGGGCGGGTATGCCACAGGGTGGAGGCCGCCTCGTGTCGGGCGTCGGCGGGTGTGTACAACCCGAACCAGAAGCTCGTGTCGGCAAACACGGTCATCGGCCGTAAACGACCTCATCGATGTCTGGGGCCGGCCGGCCGTCTCCGCCTCCGATGATCGACTCAACGGGATCCACCTCCCGCTGGCCGAACCCCTGGCGTAACAAGATCCGGATCAATGCCGCCTTGGAGATGCCCCGGTGGCGAGCCTCGGTGGCCAGGTCATCGTCCATCTTCTCGTCCAGGTGTATTTGTATACGTCTGATAATATCAGTATACACATCACCGCCAGGGCCTGACTCGGTCATGCAGCCCCAGCTTGAAGGGCCCGCCGGTCGCTTCCCGCGACGCCAGGAGGCATGCGATCATGGGCGCCCTCGTCAAGAGGGGCCTTGAAGATAGAAGACCTCGAGACCGGACGGCGGATCAGGGAGCAGACCGAGGGGGATCAACAGCCCGAGGGCTCTCACCGGTGACCTCACGGTGGCCGCGGCTCGCGGTGTCCGAGTGGGCCGACACCCGCGACACCGTGCATCTGTGGACCCAGGTGGTGGGCAAGGTCCGGCTGGCCCTCGCTCCCATGGTCAACCATTGGTGGCAGGTCCCGCTGTACGTGTCGTCCCGCGGCCTCACGACTTCGCTCATGCCGACGCCGCAGGGAGGCCTGGAGATCGAGTTCGATTTCATCGACCACCACTTGGTCCTAACCGCCACGGATGGTGCAGTGCGCCGCGTCGCTCTCGAGCCACGCTCGGTCGCCGACTTCTACGCGGCGACGATGGAGGCGCTCGAAGGCCTCGGGGTGCGCGTGGAGATGCTGGCTAGGCCGGTCGAGCTGGCCCGCGCCATCCCTTTCGCCGACGACACCGAGCACCACTCATACGACCCAGACACCATGCACCGGTTCTGGCTGACCCTCGTGCAGGTGAATCGGGTGTTCAACGTCTTCCGGTCAGGGTTCGTCGGCAAGGTCAGCCCGGTGCACTTCTTCTGGGGCGCGTTCGATCTTGCGGTGACGCGGTTCTCGGGCCGTCTGGCTCCGAAGCATCCCGGCGGTGTTCCCAACATTGCCGACTGGGTCCAGGAGATGGCCTACAGCCATGAGGTCTCCAGCTGCGGCTTCTGGCCGGGCGGCAGCGACGAGGGATCGTTCTACTCGTATGCCTTTCCCGAGCCCGACGGGTTTCGGGAGTGGGAGATCCACCCAGAGGCTGCCTTCTACAACGAGCAGCTCGGTGAGTTCCTGCTGCCCTACGCCGCGTTGCGCAGCTCCGACGATCCCGACGCCACCCTGTTGGCGTTCATGGAGAGCACCTACGAGGCCGCTGCGGTGCTGGCGGAGTGGGATCGGGCTGCGCTCGAGACCGACGGCGGCGCAGGAGCGGTGCGGTAGATCCACGGGAGTGCGCGGTGTCACCCCCCTCCCCAACCCTCCCCCAAAGGGGGAGGGGGGAAAGGCCCGCCCTCCTCCAAAGGGGGAGGGAGGGGGGACAGGCCCGCCCTCCTCCAAAGGGGGGAGGGGGAAAGGCCCGCAGGGGGAGGTCAGCCATCCAGCCTCAGCAGACGGGCGGCGTTCCCTCCCAAGATCCGGGCCCGGTCTTCCTTCGAGAGCGAGGGGACGCTCTGGATCAGGCCGACCGGATCGCTCTCCCCCATGTCGTACGGGTAATCGGTGCCGAGCAGCACGTGATCGCTGCCCCACCTCTCCACCAAGTGGCCGAGGCCCACCGGCTCGTAGAGCACCGTGTCGTAGTAGAGCTGGGCCAGGTAGGTGCTGGGTGGTCGGGAGATGTGCTTGCGGCACTCCGGTCGCACCTCGTAGGCGTGATCCAAACGGGCGGGGTAGGAGGGGATGTAGCCGCCCCCGTGGACCACGCACATCTTGAGGTCGGGGAAACGCTCCAGAACTCCCCCGAAGACCAGCCGGGACAGGAAGACCGCCGAGTCGAGCGGCATCCCCATCACGTTGATCAAGTAGTAGTCCATCAGGCGCTCGCCATCGGTGAACCCGTTGGGATGCACCAACACGAGCAGCTCCCGCTCTTGGCAGGCCGCGAAGAAGGGCCGGAACCGCGGGTGGTCGAAGTCGAGGCCGTTCACGTTGGTGCAGATCTCAATGCCGGCGAAGCCGAGCTCCTCGATGTATCGAAGCTCGTCGAGGGCGCGGTCGACGTCCTGCATGGGAAGGGTCCCCAGGCCCACGAAGCGGGTCGGATATGCGTCGACGATCTCGGCCAGGCGATCGTTGATCATGCGGGCCAACCGGGTCCCGAGGCCGGGATCGGTCCAGTAAAAGTACTGAGGGGGCGCCACCGAGATGGCCTGCACGTCAATGCCCATCCGGTCCATGTCCCGGAGCCGCAGCTCGGGGTCGGTGAGCTTGGGGACGATCTCACCGAAGTGCTCCCGGTTGTAGGCGTTGCTCTCCTCCCCGCCGTAGAAGACGAATGGCTCGAATCGAGCCTGGAACTGCTCCCTGACCAGCGCTTCGCAGGCCGGGTTGGACACGTGGCAGTGGATGTCGACGGTGCGGGGCCGGTCGCCCGCCCGTGTCCCGCCGTCGCCCATCGTTACCTCCACGGATCAGTCTTCCAGCAGGGCCACCGCCCGGGTCGGACCCCCGTGGCCGCCCCTGATCTTGAGCGGGAAGCCGATGAACGTGAAACGGCGGCCGGCCACCAGACCCAGGTCGGCGAGGTTCTCGTAGTGGGTGATCCGGTGCTCCCGGCACATCATGTGGCACGGATAGGTCCGGCTGAGGGGGTTGTCGGGCGTGGAGCTGTCCACCCCGAAGGCCTTGACCCCCCGCTCCACCATCCACATGCTGCCCGACTCCCCCAGCCCGGGGAATTCTGTCAGGTAGTCAGGAGTCCCGTGGTGGCGGTCGTAGGTGGCCGTGTAGAGGAGGACGATGTCACCCTGGCGAACCTCCAGCCCGGACCGCTGCACGGCCCGGTCGAGGTCCTCCGCCTCGATGTAGCTGCGGGGCTCCATGTGCGAGAGGTCGAGACAGAGGGCCTCGCCGTAGAAGACCTCCAACGGCATCTGGTCGATGGTGGGAGCCGCCGGGTCGGGATCGAGGTGGCTGAACGAGTCCACATGAGTAGGGCCGTTGTCGTTCATCATGAAGCCCATGGTCTGGAACGAGAAGCCACCCTCAAAGCGCGGGGCGGTCTCCGCGTGGGTGGCGTGTTGGAAGATCACCGTCTTCAGGTGCCCGGGATACACCTGCATGCCCTGGTAGATGTCCTGGGAAAGGTCGATCAGGCGCGGCACGTCAGCCCTCCTCCTCCGTTACTGCGGTCCTCGGATCCGTAGCTCTCCCCGAAACGCGCCGGCGAGATGCTGGCGCGGGCCGCCGCCGATCCTGAGTCACCTTCGCCGGCGCATCGACCCCAGCACCAGCCGGGTCAGGGCCAGCTCGTAGGCATGGCCCTCGTCCAGGTCCTGCGCCGCCCTCAGGTAATCCTTGATCTCGCCGTGCACGCGGCCCGAGAAGCCCAACAGGCGGTCCACCCAATCCTCCACCGTCGAGGCGAGCTTCGTGCGGTCCTCGGCCACCGCATTCACGAGTCCCAGGTGGAGCGCCTCCTCGGCCGTCACCCGGCGGCCGGTGGCGGTGAGCTCGAAGGCGGTACGCCGGCCCACCATGCGGGGCAGCCAGGTGAGCACCACCACCGGGGCGAGGTCGATCTCCACCTCGGGGAACCAGAACCGCACCCCTGCGGCGGCCACCGCCACGTCGGCCAGGGCCACCAGGCCCACCCCGAAGCCGGCCGCATCGCCCGGGACCTCGGCCACGGTGACCAGGGAGCTGGCGGCCAGTGCCCGGTTGAGCGCCACCAGGCGCCCCACCTCCTGGCGGAGCTCCTCCGGAGTCTCGGCGGCCCGCTCCCTGCCCAGACAGAAGGCCTCCCCGGCCGCTCCCAGCCGCAGCAGCCGAGCACCGGACGGCGGATCGGTGAGCAGCTCGGTGAGTTGCACGGTGGTGGAGCCGTCGAGCAGGTTCTCGGCGCCGAGATCGAGGATGGCCCGGACCACCGCCCCCTCCTGGGACACCTGGAGGCCGCCCATCAGTTGAGCCGCTCGTTGTCCCCGCCGTACCAGTCCACCGGCTCGGGCGCGGTGCGAACCGTGACACTGCGCAGGTGAGTGAACTCGTGGAACGACTCCCATCCCCCCTCCCGGCCCACCCCGCTCTCCCGCACACCACCCCACGGGACGGCCGGATCGAGCCGGTGGTGATCGTTCACCCACACGATCCCGTGGGTGAGCCGGTCGGCCACCCGGTGGGCACGGGCCACGTCCCTGGTCCACACCGCCGATCCCAGTCCGTAGGGGGAGTCGTTGGCCTGGGCCACGGCGTCCTCCTCGTCGTCGAACGGGATGACAGTGGCCACCGGCCCGAAGATCTCCTCCCGAGCGCACCGCATGGCGTTGTCGGCCTCGACGATGACGGTCGGCTCTACGAAGAAGCCCCCCTCCAGGCCCGGCAGCTCGGGGATGCCGCCCCCCGTCGCCACCCGGGCGCCCTCCTTCTCCCCGATGCGCAGGTAATCGAGCACCCGCTGGCGGGCCCGAGCAGAGATCAGCGGTCCCATCTGGGTGGCGGGGTCGGATGGGTCGCCCACCAGGATCTTCTCCGCCTGAGCGATCAGGCCGGCCAGGAAGTCGTCGTAGATGGAGCGCTGGACGAGCAGCCGGCTACCACAAATACAGGTCTGGCCGGCGGCGATGAACGCCCCGAAGGCCCCTCCCTTGACCGCCTCCTCCAGGCCGGCGTCCTCGAAGACGATCACCGGGGTCTTGCCTCCCAGCTCGACCGTGAACTTGGCGAACCTGCCGGCCGCGGCCACCGCCACCGCCCTTCCCACCTCCGTGCCGCCGGTGAAGACCACCTTGCCGACCTCGGGGTGCTCGCTGAGAGCCCGGCCGGCCTCGGGCCCCAGGCCCTGCACGAGGTTCAACACTCCGGAGGGGATGCCGGCCTGGAGCGCGATCTCCGCCAGCACCGCGGCGGTGAGCGGGGTCAGCTCCGACGGTTTCAGCACCACGCTGTTGCCGGTGGCCAGGGCGGGGGCCAGGCTCTTCGAGGCGATCATGAGCGGATGGTTGAAGGGCGCCAGGATGCCCACCACCCCGATCGGGAAGCGGCTCGTGTAGGTGTGGTATCGGCCGGGCATGGGGATGACGTGGCTCCGGTCGGCCAGCAGCAGCGAGGCGCCGTAGCGGAACCAGCCGGGCAGCCGGGACACCTGGGCGCGCGTCTCGGCGATGGGGCGCCCGTTGTTGAGCGTCTCCAGCCGGAAGAGATCTTCCAACCGGCCTTCGATGGCATCGGCAAAGCGGTGCAGCAGCCGGGCCCGTTCCCAGATCGGCATCTCGCTCCACACCCCGGTGCGGAAGGTGGACAGAGCGACCTGGACCGCCCTATCGACGTCCTCGGCCGAGGCGCGGTCCACCTCGCCGAGCGCTTGCCCGGTGGCGGGGTTGACCACCGTCATCTGCTCCCCCGAGAGCGCCGCCACCTCCTCTCCTCCAATGATCAGCCCGGTGGGGACCCTCACTCCGTCTAGCGTCATCTCCGTCACGGCGAGCTCCTGGGGGTCGTCACGATCGTCCGGTTCAGTTGCCCAGGTTCCACTGCATGGTGGCCGGGTTGAACTGCCAGATGAGGTAGGCGACGGAAAGGGCGAAGAAGGTCCATCCGAAGATCGTCCCCGCCCGGCTCTCCGGCATCGGCCGCATGAACGTCCGGGTCCGGTGGGCTCCGTAGCCGCGGATGTCGAGGGCCATAGCCTGGGTCTGCCCGTTGCGGAGGCCCAGCACCAGCATGGCGAAGGCGAGGTGCTTGAGCCTCATCCACTTCCTGGCCAGCCAGTTGGTGTCCTGCCCGAGATCACGAATTCGCTGGGTGATCGAGATGTCCCGGGCCATCTGGATGAAGGTGGGGAACAACACCAGCCCCAGCACCGGAGCATGCACGTAGCGGTAGTCCCATCCCCGCCGGGAGAAGTTCTGGACCATGTCGGTGGGGTGGGTGGTGAAGGCGAAGGTGAGGCCGGACACCCCGAGGGCCAGAAAGCGAAGCGCCAGGAGGGCCCCGAATCCCAGCGCCGCCCAGCTCAGGTCCTTGATGGGAGTGCGGAGGGCGATCTCCTCGGACCCCACCGAGGCGTGCCCGGCGTAGAAGAACGGGAAGAACACCGCCAGGATGGTGATGAAGGGGAGGATGACCTTCCCCATCTTCCAATAGGTCCGCACCGAGACCCCCGACAGGAAGACCGCGCAGAAGACGGTGAACAGGAACAGCAGGAAACCCACCAGCAGGTTGGTGTTGAAGATGGCCACGAACGACACGCCCACCACGTAGAGCACCTTCGAGTAGGGGGACATGCGATGGAAGACGGAGTCCGTGTCTCTATAGGACAGTTGGATATCGATCACCGATCCGCTCCTTGATTCGCGTGCAGAGGGAACCCGTGTGCAGGAGGGCTTCCCCGACCAGGCGTCGGGAGAAGTGATAGATGGGAGGTGCCTTGAGCTTGGCCCGATCGAGCACCTCCGTCGAGGAGAACAGCTGCCCGGGGGTCCCCTCGAAGACGATCTGCCCCTCGTGCAGCACCGCGCACCGGTCGGCGTACTCGCCCACCAGGCGCATGTCGTGGGTGATGAACACCACCGCCGCCCCGCCGTCGGCCAGCTTGCGCAGGAGCTGCATCAGGCCTTGGGCCTGCTGGTAGTCCTGTCCGAAGGTGGGCTCGTCGAGGATCACCACCTCCGGCTCGGAGACCACCATGCAGGCCACCGAGAGGCGTCGCTTCTGGCCGTGACTGAGCACGTAGGGACTCGCCTCCCGTCGGTGGGCCAGTCGAACGCTCTCCAGGACCGAGGTGGTGCGGCGCGCCACCTCGTCCGGCGGCAGGCCGAGCCGCTTGAGGCCGTGCTCGATCTCGGCCTGTACGGTGTTGCGGATGAACTGCTTCTCGGGCACCTGGAAGATGTAGGCCACCCTCCGGACCAGGTCGGCGAACTTGTAGTCGGTGGTGGCCTTGCCCTCCACCAGCACCCGGCCGGCGCCCGGCCGGAGGATACCGTTGAAGAGGGCGGCCAGGGTCGACTTCCCCGACCCGTTCTGGCCCACGATGGCCAGTAGCTCGTGGCGACGGATCTCGAGGGCCACCCCGCGCAGCACCTCCCGGGCCTGGCTGTAAGAGAAGTGGACGTCCTCAACGGAGATGGCCACCTCGCCTTCCTCGCCCGGGGTGTCCTGCTGAGGGGGGCCGTCGAGAGGGAGCACTCCCCCATCGGAGGCGGCTTGGAACCCGTCCAGGGAGCTCACCGCCCTCACCAGCTCGTCCCCGTTGAGCGGTACCAGCGGGAGGGTCAGGCCGTCGCGCGCCAGGTCCAGGCCCACTTCCACCGCCTGGGGGATCCACAGGCCCATCTCGTCCCGGACCCGCAGCCCGTGGTCGGCCATGAAGGCGCGGGGGACATACGGTCCGTGGACGGTCTTCCCGTCCACCAGCAGGACCCGGTCCACCTGGTCGAAGACGGCGTCGACCTCGTGCTCGATCACCAATAGCGTCAGGTCGACGCCTTCTCTGATCCGGGCCACCGTGTCGAGGACCTCCGCGGTCCCCACCGGGTCCAGGTTGGAGGTGGGCTCGTCGAGGATGAGAACGCGGGGCTCCATGGCCAGCATGGCGGCCAGCGCCACCCGCTGCTTCTCCCCCCCGGAGAGCTCCAGGGTCGAACGCTCCCGGAAGCCCTTCAGCCCCACCAGGTCCAGGACCCGGTCGATCCGGGCGTGGATCTCGGCCGGAGGGAGGAGGTAGTTCTCGAGGGCGAAGCCGATCTCCTCCTCGACGGTCAGGGTGACGATCTGGTCTTCCGGGTTCTGAAAGAGCATGTTGACGGTCATGAACCGCTCGCCGGCATCCAGCTCGCGACGGTTCACGAACCCCCGCTCGGGGTGGTAGACCATGATCCGCCCCTGGTTGCGGCCCCCGAAGTAGTCCGGATAGATGCCCACCAGGTTGAGCGCCAAAGTGCTCTTGCCCGACCCGCTGTGCCCGAGCACCAGGACGAACTCACCCTGCTGGATCTCGAAGCAGACGTTCTGGAGAGCGAGCAGCTCCTTTCCTTCACCCAGCTTGTACCAGAAGCTGTAGTCCTCGACCGCTAACGCCGGTGGTGTCATCCCGCTTCTTCATCTCGGGGAGTCGGGCGGCAGGATCGCGCCGCCCGACTCCGTTGCCTCTGTCTCGGACCGCGGTCGGTCAGGCGTAGGTCGGCCTGCTACCACCCCTGGCCGGCGGCTGGTCCACCGACGGAACGCCGGCTCGCTCCAAGCCCTTGCCGAGGTACCGGGCCACCACACCCCACACCAGGCCGCCGAGGCCGCCGATGATGATGGAGGTGATGCCCCAGAACGCCCCCTCGGCCAGATCGAAGCCGCCGAGGACGATGAACAGGGCCACTTGGTTGAGCGCGGCGGTGACCGCCGTGGCGATCGCGAACAGCCAGTTGCCTCCTCGCCACCGCATGGCGGCGAAGACGGCCATCGCTCCCAGCGACGGGAAGATCCCGTACCAGAGCAGGATCGGGCCGTCCGGGTCGCCGGTGAACCACCGCACCAGCGCGGTGACGATGGCCGCCAGGAGGATGACTCCCGACCGCTTCCTCAAATAGGCCCCCGCGAAGTACAGGATCCAGGTCGTCCCGTTGTAGAAGGCGTAGATGGCGAAGCCCACCGCTCCCGTCGCCCACACCGTCCGCTCCAGGAACCCGAGGGCGCCGACGATCTCGATCGCCGCCTCGATCACCCCGAGGAGGACCGCCACCACGATGTCCATCGTGTTGAGCCGGACGTCCTCTTTGAATTGGTATCCCATACCTGCCGGAGTTCTTTCTGCCATTGCCATAGACAGCCTCCGATGTCTCGCTCTCTCTACCGGAGGGGGTCCATACCCCTCTCGGTGCCGGTCGACGACCGGACCTCTGCGGAACCCGGTGCCCCGGGATCAGGATCTCTCGGTCATGACCGGTTCCTCCTCTCCCAGGCCCTCCATCTCCGACCGAAGAAGGTGCGCGAAGATCTTGTCGTAGGTGGTGCTCAGGTGCGCCTTGACCAGGGCCTCCACCGCCGTACCATCTCCTCGCTCCACCGCCTCGAAGATCATCTCGTGCTGCGTCTGAAGGTGGTCGCGGCCCTCGATGTCGGACAGGTGGAGCTGCAGGTACCGGTCGGTTTGCTGGCGGAGCTGGCGGCACAGATCGACCATCCGGGGGCGGTTCGCCTTCCCGAAGATCAGCCAATGGAAGCGCTCGTTGGCGTGGAGCCAGGCGGCCGGATCGGTGCTCGCCCGCATCGCACCCAGCCAGCGCCGCATCTGGAGGAGCTCGGTGCGGCCCACCGAGGACAGGGCGATGCGGCTCAACATGGGCTCCACCGCCATCCTCAGCTCGTACAGCTCCTGGAGGTCGGTGGTTGACAGCGCGGTCACCACGGCTCCCGAGTGGCCGCGAATGGTGACCAGCCGCTCCGAGGCCAGCGCCCGCAACGCCTCGCGGACCGGGATCCGGCTCACCCCCAAGGTGCGGGCCAGCTCCCGTTGCTTGAGGCGGGCGCCGGCGGGGAGCACCCCGGAGAGGATCCGGGAGCGAAGCTCGCTGACGGCTCGCTCGACGGCCGTCCCTTCCTTCGGATCCGACTGCACGTACCCCTGCCCGTTTGGGATACCAGATAGCCGAAGTTTATCCCCTACCTGCTCACTGTCAACGGCTATCGTCTCGTTCTTGTGACGGTTAGCCGTCTTAGAGGCTGAAAAGCGTCACAAGAACGGGTTGGCAGCCGGTCCGGCAAGGAGGGAGGGCATGGCGTCACTCGAGGTGGGGGATCCCGCTCCCCAGTTTCGGCTCCGCCGCACATTCCAGGAGGACGTGTCCCTGGCCGACCTGCTGGCCGATGGACCGGCTCTGCTGGCCTTCTACGTCTTCGACTTCGGTGAGGTCTGAACGCACGAGCTGTCCCAGTTGGGACAACAGGCCGAAGCCATCAGGTCGCAGGGGGCCGGCCTGGCGGCGGTGGCGGTCACGCCCACCTTCGCCCAACAGGCTTTTGCCGCCTCGCTGGGCGCCGATTTCCCGCTGCTCTCTGATTGGGGAGGGGCGGTGGCGAAGGCGTTCGGGGTTCGCTACGACGTCTGGAAGGGCCACACCGGCCTGGCCAAGCGCTCGGTGTTCGTCATCGATCGAGAAGGCGTCATCCGGTACCGCTGGGTGACCGAGGACGCCCTGGTCCTGCCCCCGCTCGGCGAGGCGATGGAGGTCCTGAGTACCCTCGTCGACCAGGCCTGAGGAAGAGAGGATGAAGTGCGAAGTGCTCTCCGACCGGACGGAGTGGCGCCTCCCGGCGGCCACTACTCGCACGGGGTGATCGTCGAGACGGCCAGGACCCTGTACGTGGCCGGCCAGGTGGCCCTCGACCAGGACGGGCAACTGGTCGGCCCGGGGGACGCCGAGGCCCAGGCCCGTCAGGTCCTCTCCAACCTGCAGCGGGTGATCGAGGCGGCCGGGGGACGCCTGGAGGACGTGGCCAAAACCACGGTGCTCCTCACCGATTTGGACCACCGGCAGCCGGTCGACCGGGTCCGCCGGGAGTTCTTCCGGGGCGACCCGCCGGCCAACACCCTGCTGGTGGTGACCAGCCTGGCCCGTCCGGAGTTCCTGGTGGAGATCGAGGCGGTCGTGCCGCTTGGCCGCACACGGCCCCTAACCCCTCAGGACTGAGCGCGCTCGGCGATCTCCTCTTCCGAGAGGTCTTCCACGTGGGTGGCGATCCACCAGTGGTTGCCGACCGGGTCGCGCACGCCCGCCGTACGGTCGCCGTAGAACTGGTCCTCCGGCTCTTGCAGCGAGGTGGCCCCGGCCTCCAAGGCTCGCAGGTAGGTGGCGTCGCAGTCCTCGACGTACAGGTTGATCATGCCCGGCATGGGCGACCACTGCTCACCCGCGTCGCCCAGCATGACGATCGAGTCGCCGATCCGGACTTCGGCATGGGCGACCGAACCATCGGGCCGGGGCATGCGGACGGTCTCCTCTGCGGAGAAGGCCCGCTTCAGGAAGTCGAGCAGCTTGTCGGCACCTTCCACGATCAAGTAGGGGGTCACGCTGTGGTAGCCGTCGGGTATCGGCTTGACTGCCATCTCCGCCTCCTCTTGGGTCTTCCGGACGACTATAGGCTCTCCACCCGGATGGACGCCAGGCTCACCGGTCGCCGATCAGCTCCAGGTGGGCCATCACCGGGAAGTGATCGGACGGCCACCGATCGAAGGGCCGGTCCTGGATGACGGCGGCGCTCAGCACCCGCCAGCTCGGATCGCACAGCACGAAATCGATCTTGGCCCCGGAGGACTCGGTGTAGTGGTGGACGGTTCCTTCGACCGGGCCCTCGAAGAGGTCCCGGTAGCTGTCGCGGAGCATGGCGGCCTCCAGGATCGAGAAGGGCCGGTCGCCCTCCCCGGAGTTGAGATCGGCGGTCACGATGCAGGGGAGGGTGGGGAACTCCGCCATCTTGTCCACCAGCATGGTGGCGCTCTCCGCCCGGGCCTGCTCGCCCCATCTGTCGAGATGGGTGTTCAACACCAGGAAGGACCGGCCTCCGGTGAGATCCCTTAGGACGGCCCACGTGCAGATCCGTGGGTTGGGTGCATCCCATCCCAGCGACCCCTCCGTGTCGGGGGTCTGGCTCAGCCAGAAGTCCCCGGTCTGGACGACCTCCAGCCGCCGGTGGTCGAAGAGGATCGGGACGAACTCGCCCCGGCCGCCGGCCTCCCGCGCCCTTCCCACGTGGCGGTGAGCCGGGAGCGCCTGAAGCAGGTCGCCCAGCTGGTGGGCCAGTGCCTCCTGGACGCCGACGACATGAGGATCATGCCGGCGGATGAGTTCGGCGGCCGCCTTCTTCCTCCACCGCCAGACGCGGTCGGGCGCATCGAGCTCAGTGTCGAAGCGGATATTGAAGCTCATCACCCTGAGGCGGAGACGGCCCGATCCGCTTCCCCTTGCTGGCCGCATGCCGCCTTCCTCCTCAGGCATGAGAGGGCGCGCTTCAGGGAAAGTCCAAGGTGAGACCGGAAGAGTCGGGATGTAGGAGGTCGGATCCTTGGGCCACGCCACCAGAGAGTACTTCCGGGAGGTTTTCGGCGAGACGCTGGAGATGCTGCGCAGCGAGGCGATGGACCACCTCGTCACCGGCACGATCGCCAACTTCTGCCACCTCGGAGATGCTTGGGACCCGGGGGGTGACATCGACCTGCTGATCACCAAGGACGACGCCGAGCGCTGTCTGGAGATCTTCCCGGGGCACGGGTACGCGGTCCACGTTCACGACCCGAGCTGGATCTTCAAGGTGGCCAAGCCGAACGTGACCGTGGACCTCATCTTCGTCTCCGGCGAACGAATCGAGCTGGATGAGGGGATGGTGCGCCACTCGGTGGAGAGAGGTTTCGAGGGCCTGGCGGTGCGGCTGCCCTCCGTCGAGGATATGACCATGCTGTCGGTGGCCATCGACTCCGAGCTGCGGCAGGGATACTGGTACGATGCCCTGCGCTACCTCAAGCTGGTGCAGGACTGGGGGTACCTCCTGGAGCGGGCCGAGGCGGTGGCCCCCACCAAGACGCTCGGGGCGCTGCTCTACGCCCAGGACTCGGGCGTGGACATCCCGGGCGCGGTCCTGGATCAGCTGGGTCGGTCGATCCTCCCGACCGCCTGAGGCATCACACCCGTATGGGCTCGGTGGTGCGGGCGAGCACCCCGGGATCGACCGGGCAGATCCCCGGGGTATCGACCTCGATCACCGTGCCGGCCACATCGCCGTAGGCAGCCCGCCAGGCGATGGCTCCCTTGACGGTGACAATGGCCGCCTCGGCAGGCTCGATTCCCACCGAGCGCAGTTGCTCACCGTGGAAGGGTGGGGTGGCTCGCTCCATGACCACCAGGCTCACACCGCCCACCTGGATCACCGCCGTGGTGCCCATCGTGAACTCCCGACCGGTCTGCCAGGTCCCTTCAGAGCGATAGCGGCCGTCGGTCAACCGGACCACCCGTCCCTCGATCGGCACGGGATCGCCGTGGAGGCGGTCGGTCTTGCCGCCCACCCGCACCTCGATGGCGGACTCCACCCCCAGCCCGGCCGCTCGCCGGGCCACCTCCGGATCGGCGATGCTCACCACCGCCCCCTGGGCGCCCTGGGCCAGCAACTCGGCCAGCAGGGCGGTCCCGTCCCCAGGCGAGCCGCCCCCGATGTTGTCGGCCACATCCACCAGGATCACCGGCGGTTGCGCTCCCTCCAGTGCCTGGGCCACCGCCTCGGCCGGACCGGGGCGCTCCACGACCCACTCCTCTCGGCGAGTCATCACCTGGTCGGCCAGCTCTCCGCCAGCCTCCCGGGCCGCTTCCTCACCACCCTCCTCGTGGACCACCACCGTGCTGAACCCGGCCCGGGCCACGTCGCTGTAAGGGAAGCCGGGAAGGAGCGATATGCGCCGCACCCCGGGCTCTCTCTCGAGCTCGGTAGCGCGGTCCCGGAGCTGGCTCATCGGCGGGGCGCCGGTCGCCTGGGCAAGCGGGCAGATCAGAAGGGGCGTCTTGCGAACCAGGGTCCGGTAGGAGGCCCCGCCCAACAGCTCGGACATGAGCAGGGCCGCCTCCCGGCCCCGTTCGGCCATGTCGACGTGGGGGTACGTCTCATAGGAGATGAGCGCCTCACAGCGACCGGCCATCTCCGGGGACGGGTTGCCGTGCAGGTCGTGGACCGCCACCAGCGGCACCGAGCTCGCCGCCTCCCGCACCGCTTCAACGGCGGCCAGCTCGGCGTCGTCCAGGCCCTCTCCCACCATGGCGCCGTGCAGGTCGAGGATCACCCCGTCGAGCGACCCGGCCGCCCGGAACCCCCGTTCCAGCCGGCCGTACAGCTCCTCCTGCGCCTCACGAGTCACCCGCCCGGCCGGCCAGGCCCCGGCGGTGGCGATCGGGACCGGGTCAAACCCACCCTGGGCCAGGATGCCCCCGATCACCGTGGCCTTGCCGGCGTGCTCCTCGAGGATCGCCTCCTCCACGAGCAGCTCGAACGCCCGGAAAGACTCCAGGTCGGTGGGGCGGGCCGAGTAGGTGTTGGTCTCGTGCCAAAGACCGGCGATGGCGACCCTCACAGGCGCCGGAGGGCGGCGGCCGCCCGCTCCAGGGTGACCTCGACCTCGTGCTGCCCGTGGGCGGCCGACACGTACCACACCCCCCGGGTGGCCACCCATACCCCCTCCTCGACGAGGGCGGCCGCCAGGTCTCGGTAGCGGGCCGCGTCGAGGCCCTGCAGGCTGCGGTAATCGGTGACTTCTCCCTCGCCGAACGAGGCGTGGAAGGCCATCGGCAAGCCCTGCAGGCGCAGGCCCTCCTCCTTGCCGAGCTCGGCGAGGCCGTCGATGAGCGACCTTCCCACCTGCTCGATCCGGTCGTAGGGGGGATCCTCGGCCAGCAGGCGCAGGCTGGCGGCCACCGCCGCCATCCCCATCACGTTGGCGTTGAAGGTGCCGGAGTGGTTCACCTCCCCGGATCCGAGCGGCTCCATGAGGTCGGCCCGCCCGGCCAGGGCCGCCACCGGCCAGCTGCCGGCCAGGGCCTTGCCGTAGGTCGCCAGGTCGGGGACCACCCCGTAGCGGTGCGAGGCCCCGCCCGCCCCCAGCCGGAAGCCGGTGATGATCTCGTCGAAGATCAGCACCGCCCCGTGCCGCCCGGACAATCGCCGAACTCCCTCCAGGTAGCCGGGGAGCGGCTCGATCGCCCCGGCGTTCACCATCATCGGCTCCATCAGCACCGCCGCGAGCTGGTCGCCCTCCCGAGCGAATGCCTCCTGCAAGGCGTCGAGGTCGTTCCAGGGGAGGACCAGGCCGTCGGCCAGAGCCGCCTCCGGCTGGCCGGCGCTGGCGGGACCCGAGGAACCGTCCGAGGTGGAGATGAGCAAGTTGTCCAGCCAGCCGTGGTAATGGCCCTCGAAGCGGACGAACCTCGTCCGGCCGGTGGCGGCGCGGGCCAGCCGCAGAGCCGCCTGCACCATCTCGGTCCCCGATGAGCCGAAGCGGACCATCTCCGGCCAGCCGAGCATCTCGCACAGCCGCTCACTGGCCTCCACCTCCAGGGGGTGCTGGGCCCCGTACACCATGCCGTCCCGGCAGGCCTCCTCGACCGCCTTGAGCACCGCCGGCGGGGCGTGACCCAGAAAGGCCGGGCCCTGGCCGAGCAGGTAGTCGACGTAGTCGTTGCCGTCCACGTCCCACAGCCAGGCCCCCTCGCCGCGGGCGAAGAAGAGCGGTGGCCCACCCAGGCGGACGTTGGAGTGCACCCCACCCGGGGCGCGCCGGCGGGCCTGCTCGAAGAGCTCCCTGGACGCTTCCCGGCTCCTGGCCATCGCCTCTCCCTCCTACTCCACGTCCACCACGATCGTCTTGAGCTGGGTCATCTCCAAGAGGGTGTAGACGCCCCCGATGCGACCGATCCCGCTCTGCTTGCCGGCGTAGCCGCCGAAGGGGGTGTGGGGCTGCCAGTAGGCGGAGGTCTCGTTGACGTTCACCACGCCGCACTCCAAGGCCTCGGCCATGTGCATGGCCCGGCCGATGTCCCGGGTGAAGACGCTCCCCACCAGGCCGAGCGGCGAGTCGTTGGCCCACTGCAAGGCCTCCTCCTCGTCGGAGAAGGCCATGACCGGCGCCACCGGCCCGAAGGTCTCCTCCCGGTTGAGGGACATGGCCGGGGTGACCCCGTCGACCACCGTGGGCCGGTAATAGAGGCGGGTAGGCAGGTCCTCGGCCCGCTCCCCGCCGAAGATCACCTCCGCCCCCTTCTCTCGGGCGTCGGCCAGGTGCTGGTCCATCTTGGCGGCGGTGGGCTCGTTGGTAATCGGACCCATGGTGGTCTCCTCCTCGAAGGGAGGACCGAGGCGCACCTCCTTCGCCTCACGCACCAGGCCGTCCACCACCTCATCGTGCACCGAGGCCTGCACCAAGATGCGCTCGGTGGAGTCGCAGATCTGGCCGGCGTTGGCGAAACTGCCGAAGGCGGTCTGGCGGATGGCCTTCTCCAGGTCGGCGTCCTCGAAGATGACCGTCGGGCCGTTCCCGCCCAACTCGAGCAGCAGGGCCTTGCCGGCCGCCCGCTGCGCGACGATCCGGCCGGTAGGCGTGCTGCCGGTCAGGCCGACCCCCACCACCCCGGGGTGGCCGACCACTTCGTCGCCGATCTCGACCGGTGGTCCCAGCACCAGGTTGAGCGTCCCCTCCGGGACCCCGGCGTCGAGGAAGCAGCGCATCAGGTGCCAGGCGGAGACCGGCGTCCACTCCGAGGGCTTCCACACCATGGCGTTGCCGCCGGCCAGGCCGGCGCTCAGGTACTCGCTGGGGATGGCCACCGGGAAGTTCCAGGGGGTGAGGATCCCGTACACCCCCCGGGGCTGGCGGATGGTCATGACCCGCTTGGCCGGGTCGGCGGAGGGGATCACCCCGCTCTCCAGGTGCCTGATGCCCTGGGCGGCGTCCCGAAACATCCCGGCGGCGGTCTCCACCTCGGGGAGGGCCTCGGTGCGGTAGGGCTTCCCCTGCTCGCGCGACAGGTCGCGGGCGATCTCCTCCTGGCGCTCCTCCAGCAGGTCGGCCACCGCCTCGCTCAGGTCGGCCCGCTGGAAGGGAGTCATGGCGGCCAGCCGGCGCTGGGCTTCCCCGGCCGCCTCGACCGCGGCTTGCACCTGGCGGCGGGTCCCCTGGGCGACGCTGGCGATCGGCTCACCGGTGGCCGGGCTGGAGAGCTCCAGCGGGTCGAGCTCTCCCTCCACCCAGTCGCCCCCGATGCCGAGCGGAACTCGGCGCAGCTCGCTCATGGTTCCGACGCTTCTTGCGTGAGAAAGAGCCCGCCGGCGGTCCGGAACTCACGCAAGAACGGGAGGGCCTCCCGGGCAATACGGCGGGCTGCCTCCTGCAGGGCGGCGGCCACCTCCTCCACGTCCTCCATCGTGAACCGTCCGGCCGGCGCGCTCAGGCTGATGGCGGCCGGCACCGGGGTTCCGGGGATGGGCACCCCCACACAGCGGCCGTCCTCCTCGTTCTCCCGGTCGTCGAGGGCATGGCCGCGCTCGGCGATCTCCTTCAACTCCCGGATGAGGGCGTCCGGGTCGGTGACGGTGCGAAGGGTCCGTTGCGGCATTCCCTCGGCGGCGAGGATGGTCCGCACCACCTCCTCGTCGAGCAGTGAGGCGATCGCCTTGCCGAGGGCGGTGGAGTGGAGTGGGTCGCGGTCACCGGCCCGGGCGGCGAAGCGCATGGCGCGCGGGCTCTCCAAGATCACCAGGTAGGCGACCCGGTTTCCCTCGAGGACCCCCAGGTTGACGGTCTCCTCGAAACGGTCCCGCAGGGCCTCCAGGATGGGCCGGGCCCGGGTGGCCAGCACGTCGAGATGGAGGGTGCGGGCCGGGAGCAGCGCCCGCCCGAACCGGTAGGTGCCGTTTGAGGAGTCCCGCTCCACGTAGCCGCGCGCCTCCAAGGTGCTCAGGTATCGAAAGGCGGAGCTCTTCGGGAGGCCGGCCCTCTCGGCCAGCTCCTGGAGGGTGGCCCCGTCGGGGGCCTCCTGGAGGGCGTCCAGCACGTCCAGGGCCCGCACCACCGCCCGCACTTCGTAGGGGCTCTCGCTCATCGGATCGTCACCGCCCGCCCCTCGGCGGCCGACTCCTCCATGACCAGACTGAGCCGCACCGCCTCGGCCCCGTCGCCGGCGTCGCAGAGCGGGTCCACCTCCCCGGCCACACACCGCACGAAGTGGTCGGCCTCGAGGGCCATGGCACCGCGCAGCGAGCCGTGGACCTCCGGCGAGTAGTGGACGTCCACGTCGAACTGGCCGTCCGCCCCCACCCCCAGGAACCCCAGCTCGCCCTGGGTCACCCGTAGCACGCCCCGTTGGCCGAACACGGTGAAGCCGGCCATCCCCCAGCCGGGGGTGCGCGGCGGGAGGGACCAGCCCACCATCGAGGTGCCGTGGGCGCCGCTGGAGAAGCGCAGGCCGACCGAGTAGAGGTCCTCGATCTGATAGCCCAGGCCCTCCAGGACGCCGGTCGAGCGGGCCGCCCAGATCTCAGCCACCTCCCCGGCGTACCAGCGGGCCAGGTCGAGCTCGTGCACCCCGTAGTAGAGGGCGAGGGAGGTGCGACCGCCCAGGACGTCCTGGTCGCTCACCAGGCCGATCCGCTCACTGCGGATGGCCTGCACCTCGCCGATCTCCCCCGCCTCCACCGCCCGGTGCATGGCCACGTAGCGGGGTTCGAAGCGAAGGATGTGGCCGGTCAGGACCGGCGCCCCCCGCTCGGCGGCTCGCTTACGGATTCGCTCGGCCTCTTCCCACGTATGGGCGAGGGGCTTCTCCACCATCACCGCCTTGCCGGCGTCCAGGGCGGCCAGGGTCGGCTCGACGTGGAGATGCTCGGGGGTGCACACCGCTACCCCATCGACCTCGCGGTGGGCGGCCGCCTCGAGCGGATCTCCCACGTAGAAGGCTCCCCACCGCCCGGCCATCTCCCGGCCCAGGCCCTCCCGCACGTCGGCCACCACGGTGAGGCGGGCCGCGGGATGCTCGGCCAGGGCCCTCGTCCAGCGCGAGCCCATGAAGCCCAGGCCGATCACGGCGACCCGCACCTCAGCCACGGGCACCTCCGGGCCGCTGAGCCGGCTGGGCCGATTCCAACACTTCGGTCGTGGGTCTCTCGTCCAGGGCGAAGTGGCAGGCGGCCACTCGTCCGGGCAGCCATTCCTCCAGCCCCGGCTCGTCCGACCGGCACACCTCCTGGGCCATCGGACAGCGGGGATGGAAAGAGCACCCGGGCGGCGGGGCGGAGGGATCGGGCGGCTCCCCGGCCAGCCGGATCTTGACGGCCCCGCGCCGCCGCACCGAGGGGACGGCCGCCATCAGCGCCCGCGTATAGGGGTGGAGGGGGCGGGCGTAGATCTCCTCCGCCGGGGCCAGCTCGACGACCTTCCCCAGGTACATGACCGCGATACGGTGGCTCATGTACTTCACCACCGCCAGGTCGTGGGAGATGAACAGGTAGGTGAGGCCATGGCGGTCCTGGAGGTCCTTGAGCAAGTTGAGGATCTGGGCCTGCACCGACACGTCCAGCGAGGAGACCGCCTCGTCGGCCACGATCAGAGAAGGCTCTACCGCCAGGGCGCGGGCGATCCCCACCCGCTGGCGCTGCCCGCCGCTCAGCTCGTGGGGGAGCGACTCGGCCAAGTCGGCTTTGAGTCCGACGTCGTGGAGCAGGCCAGCTACCCGGTCGCGGATGTCGGCTCGGTCGCCGATCTGATGGATGAGGAACGGTTCGGCCAGGATCCTGCCGATCCTCATCCGCGGCGGGAGCGAGGTGTATGGGTCCTGCAGGACGATTTGGGCCCGCCGCCGCAAATCGGAAGCCTTCTGCCGTGTGAGTAGCTCTCCGTCGAACAGGACCTCGCCCGAGACGGGAGGATCTAAGAAGAGCGTCGCCCGCGCCAGACTCGACTTTCCACACCCACTCTCCCCGACCAGACCCAGGGTCTCCCCCGGATTGATAGAGAAGGCGACCCCCTTGACGGCCTCGATCGTCTTGGGCCTGTTCGACCGGCCGTGAGACCGCACGTTGAAACGCTGATGGAGGCCGCGTACTTCGAGCAGAGGAACCGTCATCCCGCCATCTCCTCCACGCGATCGGGTGACCACAAATGACAAGCGGTCCGGCGACCGGGGCTGATCTCGAGAAGCGCAGGGTTGACCGTCCAGCACACCTCCATCACCGATGGGCAACGAGGAGCGAATGGACAACCCGGGACGCTAGAGCCTGGGTCGGGTAGCTCGCCGGGTATAGCCGGGAGCCGGACCCCGGTTGGAAGATCGATGCGGGGGACCGACTCAAGGAGGGCCTTGGTGTAGGGGTGGCGGGGATCATCGATCACTTGGGCGGCAGGGCCCGTCTCACACACCTGGCCGGCGTACATCACCGCGACTCGATCGGTGTACTCGGCAACCAAAGCGATGTCGTGTGTGATGAGAACCACGCTGGTCCGGTGACGACGGGTGAGCTCGCCCAGCCGTTCGAGGATCTGGGCCTGCGTGGTGACATCGAGGGCGGTGGTGGGCTCATCGGCGATGAGGAGGTCCGGCCGGGCGCTCATCGCCATGGCGATCATCACACGCTGATTCATACCTCCAGACAGCTGGAACGGATATTGGCTTAGGACCCTCCCCGGGTCGCCGATCCCGACCGACTGCAGCGCCTCTTTGGCGAGGATGCGTGCCTTCGCCTCCTTGGCGCCGTAGCAGCGGAGAACCTCGACCATTTGGTAGCCGATCGACAGCACGGGGTTGAGGGACGAGGACGGATTCTGGAAGATCATTCCTATCCGTCGGCCCCTAAGTGCAGCCATCTCCTGGTCGCTAATCCGCACGAGGTCACGTCCGTCGAAGAGGATCTCTCCTTTGGCGACGCGGCCGGGTGCGTCGAGGAGCTGAAGGATGGAGAGGGCAGTGACGGACTTACCTGAGCCACTCTCCCCGACGATGCCCAACGTTTGGCCACGGTCGAGGGCGAAAGTCACCCCTTGCACCGCCTTGATCGTCCTGTCGCCGACCGGGAACTCGACCCAGAGGTCGCGAACCTCGAGAAGGAAAGGCGGCGCCGAGGCCGGCCGGTCGCGGGGAGCGGGTAGACGCAGAACGTAACGCCTGAAGGTTCCCTTGCGGGTGCCTGGGTCGAGCACGTCGGCCAATCCGTCGGCCATCAGGTTGATGGCGAGGACGGTGATCATGATTGCCAGCCCCGGCAGCACCGGCAGCCATGGCGACAGGACAAGGTTGGTGCGTCCCTCCGCCAGGATCGAACCCCAGGAGGGCGTTGGTGGGGTAAGCCCGAAGCCAAGGAAACTGAGGGTCGACTCCAGAATCACCAGGAATCCGAGATCCAACATGGCGATGACGGGCACCACTTGCCACACCGAGGGCAGGACATACCTGATCATCTGTCGCAGGTTGCCCGCACCCAGAGCCCGGGCCGCCAGGACGTGGTCCTTCTCCCGCTCGGCGATGGCCCGGCTTCGCACCACCCGGGCGTAGATGATCCACCCGGGTATGCCGAGAACCAGGATGAGGTGGATTGCCGTCCGGTCCGGAATGACCCCGAGGATGATGATGGCCAAGAGGATGAAAGGGAAGGCGAGCTGGACATCGCCCATTCGCATCAGCACGGCGTCAAGCGGACCGCCATAGAACCCGGCGGCGAGGCCTGTGATCAGGCCGAGGAGAGAACCGATGAGCATGGCCGAGCCCGCGATGATGAGCGAGTTGCGGGCACCGTAGACCAGCCGGCTTGCCACATCCCGCCCGATGGCGTCGGTACCTAGCGGATGATCCAATGACCCCGACTCCACCCAGAAAGGCGGGGCAAGGATTGTCGTGAGGTCCGGAGCAAGGGGGTCATGAGGAGCGATCCAGGGAGCCAGGACGGCTGCCGCAACGATCAGCGCCAGGCCTGCCATCCCAACGAGGGTGCCCTTTCGGAGGGCGAGGCTGCGCATGGAAGGGCGCCTCTGGTCTGGCCTCCCCGATTCAGCGGCCAGCTCATCGACCCGGCTCCTCAGGTCGGTCATGTCTCCCTCATTCGCACACGGGGATCTAGGGCCGTGTAGGTGAGGTCGACGACGAAGTTAACGAAGACGAAGGCCAGCGCCGCCACCAGCACACCACCTTGGATCATGGGAAAGTTCCGGCTATTAACGGCGTCCAGCGTGAGCTTCCCGATGCCGGGCCAGTTGAAAACGAACTCGACGACATACGACCCGGCCAGGACGAACCCGGCCTGGAGTCCGACCAGGGTGACCAGTGGGAGGGACGCCTCCTTGAGGCCATGGATGAAGACGACCCTTTGGCGCGAGAGGCCCCGTGCTCTGGCGGCCCGAATGTAGTCCTCGCCCAGCGTCTGCAGTAGGGACTGACGGACGGTACGTATCAGGACCGGGGCCAGGGTGACGACCAATGTTGTCACGGGGAGAACCAAGCTGGAGGGGCCGGTGAAGTCAATCGCCGGGAACCAGTTGAGGTTCACCGAGAACGCCAGCACTAGCACCACCGCCAGCCAGAAATTGGGCGTCGACAGGCCGATCACCGCCAGACCGAGGATGATTCGATCAATCCAGGTGTTCGGGTTGAGCGCTGCGATCACCCCAAGCAGAAGAGCAACGGTGGAGGCCACAAGGATGGTGACCACCCCGAGGATCACGGTGTTGGGCAAAGCCCTGAGAACCTCTGCCCGCACCGGTTGCTGGCCGTGGAATGACGTGCCCAGATCTCCCCGACTGAGGTCGATGAGGTATTGCAGGTACTGCTGCGGCAGGGGAACGTCCGTGCCGATGCGCTCCCGAATCTGCTGGACGACGGTCTCGGGTGTGCCGGGCTGAGTCATGAGGCGCGCCGGATCGCCCGCTGCCACCCGCAGGAGGACGAACACCAGGGTGATGACTCCCAGGACCACCAGTGCCATCTGGACGATACGACGGAGAAACAAACGAGCCATGTATCACACCGAACTGGTAAACGGGGCGGGGCCGAGGCCCCGCCCAATGATGGTGCGCCGCTTCCGACGCAGCGCCCTACTCCGAGATTGTGGCCGGATAGAAGTACGTCTCGAACTGGTTGGGAAGCACACGCAGGCCCTGCAGCCGATCCGTGTGGCCGATCGTGAAGTCACTGTAATAAAGGGGGACATGCGGCACGTTCGTCCAGAGATGTTCTTGCAGCTGGGAATAAATCTCCTGACGGAGAGCAGGATCCGTCTCCGCCGCCCCTTGTTCGATGAGATCGAAGACGACCTCGTCCTCCACCGCCCAGACTCCTTCCCGACCCAGAAGCTGGGCGAGGGCCCCGTTGGGGTCGCCACTACTAGCCCAGCTTATGTGATACATGGCACCCGTCCCGTCTTCGCTGAAGATGTCGTCGATCATCCCCGAGATGTCGGTGGTTATCACCTTCGGGTGCAAACCCACCTGCTCCATATTGGCGACAATGGCCTGAACGGCCTCCTCGGCCCGCGGGAGGAAACCGCTCGCTACCCACAGCTCGAACTCGGGGCCTCCGTCAGGAACGCCGGCCTGCTCAAGGAGCTCCGCGGCGCGATCCGGATCGAAAGTGTACTCGGGGGTCTGCTCCTGGTAGAAGAGGGCGTTGTTAGGTAGAAAGCTGGTAGCGACCCTGGTCTCACCCAGAATGAGGTTTTCAGCAACGCTCCGACGATCTATCGACCAGAGAACTGCTTCCCGGAAGTCGCGGTTCGTGTCCCAAAGCTCGAAGCGCCCGGGGCGCACCCACAGGTTGACGTTTTCGATTCCTGTCACCGAGCTGAGGGTCAACCCCTCCTCATCCTCGATTACCTGCAGATGCTGCGGAGGCACCCGATCGATCGCCTCCGTTTGGCCGCCGAGGAGAGCGTTCAATCGAGTCTGGGGATCCTGCACGAACTCCCACACGAGCTCCGTTATCTGAGGAGCTCCGGCCCAGTAGTCGGCGTTCCCCTCCATGACCTTGCGGTTCGGCTCGTCGGTCACCAGCCGGAAGGGGCCGGTCCCGTTGGGCTGGACCTTCAGCGCTTGAGGGTCCCCAGCCAGGTCCTCTGCTGAGACGATCTGGGTATTGAACAGCGCGCTGAACAGGGGCGCGAACGGTTCCTCTGTCACTAGTAGCACCGTGAAGTCATCCACGATCTCAACCGTTGTGGGAACCCACGAGTCGGCATGGACCGTTACCACGTCGGTGGCACCTGACGCCAACTCAAGGGAAGCCTTGACATCTTGGGCATCGAACGGGGAGCCGTCGTGGAACGTCACGCCCTCCCTAAGCGTGAACTCCCAGGTCCGTTCATCGATCTGGTTCCATTCCGTGGCCAACATCGGGCTCGGGGCAGCAAAGTCGCCCGTCGGGAAGTCCAACAGCATGTCGTAGATCTGTTTGTTGAGCCGGAGCTGGCTCAAAGCGTTTGTCTGATAGGGATCCCAATCCGCCCAGAAACTCTCAGCGCTGAGAAACCGCACCGCCTGGGCGGCCGGCGGAGAGGTGGTGGCGGGGGCGGCGGTGGTGGCCGTCGTCCCGACCACGGTTGGGGCGGTGGTGACACCGGTGGTGGTGGTCGCCGCCGGCGCGCAGGCCGCCAACAGCAAGCCGCCCCCGGCCATGCCGGTCAGCTTCAGAAACTCACGCCGACTGAGCCGCGTCCTGTCCACGTCTTCGAAACCCGCTCGATCCTCCCGGTCCATGGCCACTCCTCCCCGTTTCGGAGAATGAAACACTCGTTTCATTCCTCCTCGTTTGTAGCAAGGGGCGGCCGCCCTGTCAACGGCCTCTGAGGTTTCGGCGCCAGCCTTTCAGCGCAGAGGGATCCACCACCTCGAGGAACGGGAGACGATGGAAGTCGGTGTCGCCGGTGAGGATCGACCGAATTCCGTGTTCCCGCGTGTGAGCTTCGTGGAAGAGGCTGCCGGCGAGGTCGGGCAGCTCGGCGACCAGCTCGGAGAGCATGGCGGGATGACGGGCGGTGGGGTTGAGCACCCGGAGCGAGGCGGAGGCGAAGAGGGCTTCGAGAAAGGACCACGCCTCGGTGACGATGCCGGCCTGGGAAGCACGCTCGGATGAGTGA
>JBOGFC010000197.1:0-2416 GCA_050742155.1 Acidimicrobiia bacterium | reverse complement strand
GTCGGACACCATCAAGCCGGGGGCGATCAAGACGGTGCGGGAGCTGGCCGGGATGGGCCTGGAAGCGACGCTGGTCACCGGCGACAACCGGCGGACGGCGGCGGCCATCGGGCGGCAGGTGGGCATCGGGCGGGTCCGCTCGGAGGTGCTGCCCGCCGACAAGGTGGAGGAGGTGCGCCGGCTCCAGGAGCAGGGCCGGGTGGTGGCCATGGTGGGCGACGGCGTCAACGACGCTCCCGCCCTGGTCCAGGCCGACCTGGGGATGGCCATCGGGACCGGCACGGATGTGGCCATCGAATCGGCCGACATCATTCTCATGTCGGGCGAGCTGCAGGGGGTGCTGACCGCCATCCGGCTCTCCCGAAGAACCTACCGCACGATCCTTCAGAACCTGACCTGGGCCTTCGGCTACAACGTGGCCGCCATCCCCCTGGCCGCCTTCGGCCTGCTCAGCCCGATCATCGCCGGGGCGGCCATGGCCTTCTCGAGCGTGTCGGTGGTGGTCAACAGCCTCCGCCTCTACCGCTTCGGTCGGTAGGGGTCGCCGGCCTCGGGCGGCTCCTTCACCTCCACCAGGCCCGCCTCCTCCAAGGCCCGGCCCAACCCCAGCAGGCGGCGCTCGCCCCAGCGCGGTCCGACGATCTGGAGGCCGGGGGCCGGCTCGCCCTCCCAGGCGAGGGGAAGCACCAGGGCCGGGTTGCCCATGTGGTTGACCAGCGACGAGAACGACGAGAGCAGCCTGCGGTAGTGGTGGGCCTTCCCTTCGACCTCGATCAGGTCCTCTCCGATCAGCTTGACGCTCACCGCCGTGGCCGGGGTGATCAGGAACTCCACCTCGGCGAAGGCCCGGGCGGCCGCCTGACGGAGCCCGGACCGCCAGGCCTGGGCGTCCAGGTAGTCGTCGAGGGTGATCTCCTGGGTCTCGGCGAGCCGCTCGGCTAGCTCCCGTCCGTACTCCTCAGCGCGAGAGGGGAACCAGTGCCGGTGCACGGAGGCGGCCTCGGCGTTGATGATGGCCACCGACCGGCCGGGTGGGACCATGGTGGGGTCCACCAGCTCCCGCAGGTCCGCCCCGTGATCGGCCAGCCGGTTGAGGGCTGCCCGGAAGGCCTCGCGCACGTCCCCGGCCACCGCGGTGCCGTCCACCCAGGGTTGGGGGATACCGATTGGCAGGCCTTCCAGGCGGGCCGGAGTGGAAGCCTCCTCGACCGGCCGGGCGGCCGACCAGGGGTCGGAAGGATCGGGGCCGGCCATGGCCAGGTAGAGCAGCTCGACATCCTCGACCGACCTCCCCAAGGGGCCCACCGTGTCCAGGGAGGGAGCCAGCGGGAACACACCGGTGAGCGGTATTCGCCCGTGGCTCACCTTCAGCCCCACCACCCCGCAGAGGGCCGCCGGCACACGCACCGAGCCTCCGGTGTCGGTGCCGATGGCTCCGGCCGCCAGGCGGGCCGCCACGGCGGCGCCCGACCCCCCGGAAGAGCCGCCCGGGGACGCCGCCAGGTTCCAGGGATTGCGCACCGGCCCCCACCAGGGGTTCTCACTGGAGAACCCGAAGGCCCACTCGTGCAGGCCGGTGCGCCCCACGATCACCGCTCCCGCCTCCTCGAGCCGCTCCACCACCGTGGCCGGGTGGTCGGGGACCTGGCGGTAGAAGCTCGATCCACAGGTGGTGGGTAGGCCGGCCTGGTCGATCAGGTCTTTGAGCCCGATCGGTACCCCGGCCAACAGCCCGAGGGACTCTCCGGACCGGCGGCCACGGTCGAGGACCTCGGCCCGGGCGAGCGCTCCGTCGTCGATGAGCGTGTAGGCGTTGAGGTCCGGCTGGAGGCGGTGGCTTCGCTCCAGATGAGCGCTCACCACCTCACGGGCGGAGATGGCCCCTTCCCGCACCGCCGCGGCGAGCTGGGCTAGCGAGAGGCCGGTCGGGTCCACCTCACCACGTCACGTCTCGGTCGGCGGGGAAGACCGAGATCCAAGGGATGCCGCGGGGGACGATCATCGGCCGCCCCTCGCCGTCGGTCAGGTCGAAGGGCTCCTCGCTCGAAGCTCGCGACCAGGTTCCTTCGAAGACTTTGGCCTGGGCGAAGACGAGCGCCCGCCCCTCACCCACGGTGTCCATTGCCGAGACCGGCGAGCCGGACCTCCCCGAGGCCGAATAGCGGGGGGCGAAGATGACCACCAGCGAGTCGGCCGCCACCTGGCCGGTCTCGCCATCGGCGTCCAGCCACCCGTGGGGGGTATCGCCGTGGAAACGCAGATACCGGGACCCGTCCCACTCCCAGGCGTTGCTGTAGTTCGACGACCAGTGGAACTCGACCCGAAAGGCGCGGCTGCCGCGCCAGGGCTGCTCGATCTCCCCCCACGTGAACAGGTCGGCAGGCGGAGGCTGGTCGTCGTAGCCGCGCCCGTCGGC